>CAIOTD010000079.1 GCA_903861115.1 uncultured Burkholderiales bacterium | reverse complement strand
CGGACGGTCGAGAAAAAATCTCCTTGCCCGCCGACTCAGCCGCCTTGATGCTGGTCGCTCAAATTCGAGATGAGGCGCATCGCTTTGCCATCACGGGCATGCGGGCGCAAAGGGCGCGGGTTCGCGTTGGCGCCAGCAAAATTGAAGACATTCCTGGTGTGGGCCCCAAAAAACGCGCCAAGCTCTTACAGCGCTTTGGTGGGGTAAAGGGCGTCGCGCAGGCGAGTGTTCAAGATTTGCTGTCGGTTGAGGGCATCTCTGAAGAGTTGGCAGAAGCCATCTACAAAGCCTTGCGTTGAATCGCTCAAGTCCGCTGTTGCGCAAATCACTGCGGTTGAAGGATCGATAAAAGACGATCCAAGCCACCTTCTTCAATGGAGACCATGGCTTGAGCACGCACAGCAGGCTTTGCATGGTAGGCCACACTCAGGCCGCCGGCTTGTTGACACGCGTGCATCATGAGCAAATCATTGGCCCCGTCTCCGACGGCGATGGCTCTTGAGGGAGAGATGCCTAAAAGCTCGCATGTCTGGAGGAGCATGTTCTTTTTTTCTTGTCCATCACAGATGTCTCCCCAGGCTTGTTCGACCAAGCGCCCGGTCAAGACATGGTCTTTGATTTCTAAGACATTGCTTCGGGTGTAATCAATTTCAAGCATGCCTTGGACGGCGTCCGCAAAGTAGGTAAAGCCACCACTGACGAGCAGAATTTTAAGGCCTTGTTCTTTGCAAGTGCTGACCAACTTTTTGGCGCCGGGGTTGAGTTGCAACGCCTGTTGTAGAACGCTTGCGAGTGCGCTTTCATGGGTGCCTTTTAACAAAGCCACGCGTCTTCTGAGGCTGTCTTTGAAATCCATGATCTCGCCTCGCATGGCCGCTTCTGTGATTTGCGCAACTTGCTCGCCAACATTTGCAAATTTGGCGAGCTCATCAATGCACTCGATGTTGATCAATGTCGAGTCCATGTCAAAGGCAATCAAGCCAAAATTTTTCATGGAGAGTGGGGGCTCAAAGCCTTGGACCATCAATCCGGGCTCAAAGGGGTGGGGTGTGCTCATGGTTTTTTTAAAGGGTTTTAACAGGCTTGGATGCGCCAATGTTGTTCAAAATGTCACGGATGAGTTGAGTGCGTTGTTTGACTTCAGGAAGATTGCGCTCTATTCTAATTTTGTCATTGCCAGCGAGTCGAATGTGTTTGTTCTTTTGAACGAGATCGATGATCTTGCCCGCATCGATGGGCGCATTGGGCTTGAAGGTGATGTGGGTGACGCCTGGAGAGGCATCCACCTTGGCAACGCCAAAAGATTTCGCGAGCAGTCGAAGTCTGTGGACCTCAATGAGCGTTTGGACCTGTGCGGGGGGCTTGCCAAAGCGGTCCACAATTTCTTCTTGAAGTCGATCCACTTGGTCAAAGTTTTTTGCTGTGGCGAGCTTTTTGTAAAAGGACAGTCGCAAATGAACATCTCCACAATAGTCGCTTGGCAGCAAGGCAGGGGAATGTAAATTGATCTCCGTTGTCGCTTGCAAGGGACTCAAAAGATCGGGCTCTTCGCCGTTTTTAAGGGCCCTGACCGCCTCTGAGAGCATTTCGTTGTACAGCTGAAAGCCCACCTCCATCATGTTCCCGCTTTGATTCTCACCCAAGATTTCGCCGGAACCTCGGATTTCTAGGTCGTGCATGGCAAGGTAAAAGCCAGAACCGAGTTCCTCCATTTGTTGAATGGCTTCTAAGCGCTGGGCGGCTTGTTTGGTGAGTCCCTCAATGTCTGGGACCAGCATGTACGCATAGGCTTGGTGGTGGCTTCTGCCAACACGGCCTCGAAGTTGGTGCAATTGGGCCAAACCAAATTTGTCAGACCGGCTGATCAAAATCGTGTTGGCGCTGGGCACGTCAATGCCCGTCTCGATGATTGTTGAGCACAACAACACATTGAAGCGTTGCGCCACAAAGTCGCGCATGACGCGTTCCAGGTCTCGCTCTCCCATTTGGCCGTGAGCAATTTCTATTCTTGCCTCAGGCAGCAACTCTCTGAGTTGGTGCAATCGGTTCTCGATCGTGCTCACCTCATTGTGCAGAAAATAGCACTGTCCACCCCGTTTGATTTCTCTGAGCACCGCTTCACGGATCACGCCTGAGCCCTCGCGCCTTAAAAAGGTCTTGATGGCCAGGCGGCGTTGTGGGGCGGTTGCAATGACACTCAAGTCGCGCAGGCCTTCAAGGGCCATGCCAAGCGTTCTGGGGATGGGCGTGGCGGTCAAGGTGAGGACATCGACCTCTGATCGCATGGCTTTCATGGCCTCTTTGTGTCGCACGCCAAAGCGATGCTCTTCATCGATGATCATGAGGCCAAGTTGTTTGAATTGAACGCTTTGACTGAGAAGCTTGTGCGTGCCCACCACGATGTCGACCGTGCCGGCTTTGATGCCTTCAATGGCTTGATTGATTTCTTTGGTCGTTTTAAAGCGCGACATTTCGGCGATTTTGACGGGCCACTTGGAGAAACGGTCGACCAGCGTTTGAAAATGCTGCTCGGCCAAAAGGGTGGTGGGCGCCAAGATGGCCACTTGCTTGCCGCCTGTGACGGCGATGAAGGCGGCTCTGATCGCCACCTCAGTTTTGCCAAAGCCCACATCGCCACAAATCAAGCGGTCCATGGGTTTGGGGCTGATCATGTCTTGAATCACGGCGTGAATGGCCGCCTTTTGATCGGCTGTTTCTTCAAAACCAAAGGCATTGGCAAAGGTTTCATAGTCGCCTGGCGAGAAGCGAAATGCGTAACCTTCTTGCGCTGCACGTCTGGCGTACAAATTCAAGAGTTCTGCCGCTGCGTCTCGAATTTGTTCTGCGGCTCGTCGCTTGGCCTTGTCCCATTGCGCGGAACCCAAGCGGTGCAGGGGGGCCTCCTCGGCACTCACGCCTGTATAGCGTGAGACCAGGTGAAGTTGACTGACGGGGACATAAAGCACCGCGTCATCGGCATAGACCAAGTGAAGAAATTCTTGCGTGATGGGGGATCCTTGCTCATCAAGGCCAAGGCCCAAATCCAAGTTGATGAGTCCTTTGTATCTGCCGATGCCGTGTGAGTTGTGCACCACGGGGTCTCCGATTTGGAGCTCCGAGAGATCTTTGATCAATGAGTCCAGGTCACTGACTTGTTCTTGCTTTTTCCTTTTTCTAGAAAAACTGTTGGTGGCAAAGAGCTCTGTCTCGGTGACAAAGTCAATGCCTTGTTCGAGGTCGCTGAAACCAACGGCCAAGGAGCCCAAGCAAATGCCCAGATGAGAGTCACTTGCAATAAAGTCTTCAAGGGACTCAAATATGGGCGGATCAAATTGGCTGGCTCTGAGGAAGTCCAACAGACTCTGGCGTCTGCCTTCGGTTTCAGCAAGAATCAAGATTTTTTGTGAGCTGGTGAGCGCATGGGTCTTGAGTCGCTGAAGGGGGTCATCGTGTCCTCTTTCGACTTTTAATTCAACCAGTGAAGCACACCAGGTCAATGCGTCTTGAGCAGAAGTGGGCTCGGTTGCTTCATCCGTTTTTTGAGACACCGAAGGCCGGATGGCCAACTGAGGGTAGACATTGCACTGTGTGTAGAACTCCTCTGCGCTCAAGAACAAGGCGCTTGGAGGCAGGACCGGACGATCAGGGTCCCCTTGGTTGAGCCTATATCGGTCTTGTGTGTCCAGCCAAAAATGCTGGAATGCATTTTCCAATTCACCATGGGTAACAACGATCGCGTTGTCACCCAGGTAGTCAAAGACCGTGGCCGTTTCATCAAAGAACAAAGGCAAATAGTATTCGATGCCGGCGGTGGCAATGGATTGGCCAATGTCTTTGTACAAGCGACTTCTGGTGGGGTCTCCTTCTAAAAGCTCGCGCCAGCGACTGCGAAATTTCGCGCGTGAGGGCTCATCCATGGGAAACTCTCGCCCGGGGAGAAGTCGGACCTCGGGAACGGGGTACAAGCTTCTTTGAGAGTCGGGGTCGAAGGTGCGAATGGAGTCAATTTGTTGGTCAAACAAATCAACTCGGTAAGGCACGAGTGAGCCCATGGGAAAGAGATCAATCAAGCCCCCCCGAACAGCGTACTCACCCGGACTCACGACTTGGCTCACGTGCTGGTAGCCAGCCAAGGTGAGTTGAGACTTCAGTTGTGCCTCATCGAGTTGTTGTGCCACTTTGAAATGAAAGGTGTATCCCGCGAGAAACGCTGGCGGGGCGACGCGGTAAAGGGCGGTAGAAGCGGGTATCACAATCAAGTCGGCCTCACCTTGGGAGATTTGCCACAAGGTGGCCAATCTCTCGCTGATCAAATCTTGGTGGGGTGAGAAGGTGTCATAGGGGAGTGTTTCCCAATCGGGAAAGAGAACGCATTTGACATCGGGTGCAAAGAAGACAATTTCCTCTAAAAGCCGTTGTGCATCCAGTGCAAACTCAGTGACCAAGGCGATGCGCCGTCCTTTGGCTTTCTCTCGAATGGCCAACTGAGCCAAGTACAGCGCGTCAGAGGAGCCTTGGGTTTTTTTGGTGATGAATCGTTTGCCCTTGACGAGTGAGGGGAGTTGCATTGCGGCTTTCGAAAACTGTTTTTTCTAGAAGTGTTGTGTTGGATTGGCTCAACGGATCCACAAGGATTTTAAAACGTTGTTTAAAACCTGTTGGATAATAAGGGTGTGAACAAAATTTATACCGTCATCCCTTGTGCTGGATCTGGCTCTAGAGCTGGTGGGGACAGGGCAAAACAATACCAAGACATCCGTGGCTTGCCCATGATCATGCACACGCTTGGGGCGGTGCTCGAACTCAAAGCACTCGAACATTGTCTTTTGGTCTTGGCCCCGGAGGATCAAGCGTTTGCGAGACTGCTTGAAAAACACAAACCCCATTCTAAGAGCTTTGAGCGTCTGTCCGTTGAAAATATCGGTGGCCAAACCCGTGCGCAGTCTGTTTTGGCGGGCTTAAAGGCCTTAAAGCGTTTGGGTGCACAAGACGATGACTGGGTTTTGGTGCACGACGCCGCCAGGTGTTTGATTCAGACAGACTGGATTCAAGCGCTCGTTGATGCCTGCATGGATGACGAGATTGGCGGTATTTTGGCTTGGCCTTTGTCCGATACCTTGAAGCAAAGCCTGGGTCAACGCATTGAGCAAACCTTGGCGCGGGAAAACAAATGGTTGGCTCAAACACCTCAAATGTTCAAGTTGGCGCCCTTGATTCAAGCCATTGAGGCGGGTTCAGATTTGATGACCGATGAGTCTTCTGCCATGGAGGCCATGGGCTGGCGTCCGAAATTGGTAAAAGCCAGTGCACTCAACATCAAGGTCACTTATGCAGAGGATTTTTTATTGGCCGATGCGGTTTTAAGCGCCCGGCAGCTACAAACAGCAATCGACTGAATTGGATGGACCCCATGAACATCATGAATTTGAGAGTTGGCGAGGGCTTTGATGTGCACGCTTTGGTCGAGTCAAGGCCCTTGATCATTGGTGGCGTTCTCGTGCCTCACGTCAAGGGCCTTTTGGGTCATTCGGATGCCGATGTGCTTTTGCACGCGATCACGGATGCGCTTCTTGGGGCGGCTGCTTTGGGTGACATTGGTCAGCATTTCCCAGACACGGATCCAAGCTTCAAGGGCTCGGACTCCAAGGTCTTACTAAAAAGAGTGGCAGACCTCTTGGCCTCAAAGGGCTTCACCTTGATCAATGTAGACTGCACAGTGATTGCTCAAGCGCCCAAACTCATGCCTTACATAGGGGCCATGCGTGAACAAATAGCTTTGTGCTTGTCTTTGCCTGTCGATCAAATCAACGTCAAGGCCAAAACAGCTGAAAAACTCGGCCCAGTGGGTCTGGAGCAAAGCATTGAGGCTCGGGCGGTGGCGCTGCTCTACAAAGGGCGCTTGGTCTAAAGGCTCATGACGAGGTTCATCCAAGTGAGCCAGCGCTGAAGGTTCTTCTTATTGAGCGGTCCATCCACCGTCCATGGCCCAAGCCACACCGCGGACATTGTTGGCCGCGGGGGAACACAAAAACACGGCCAATTCACCAATTTCTTCTGGGGTCGTGAATTGCAAAGACGGCTCTTTCTCGCTCAAGAGCATTTCGGTGGCCTTTTCATTGCTGATGCCCAAAGCTTTGGCTTTGTCGTCCAATTGTTTTTGAACCAAGGGCGTCAAAACCCAACCCGGGCAGATCGCATTGCAAGTGATGCCTGTGGTGGCGTTTTCAAGAGCGGTGACCTTTGTGAGTCCAACAATGCCATGTTTGGCGGCCACGTAGGCGGCTTTTTGTGCTGACGCCACCAAGCCGTGGGCCGAGGCGATATTGATGATGCGGCCCCAGTTCTTTTTCTTCATGTAGGGGAGCGCAAGTCTGGAGGTATGAAAAGCGCTGGAGAGGTTGATCGCAATGATCGAGTCCCATTTTTCAACTGGAAAGTCCTCAATGTTGGCCACATATTGAATGCCCGCGTTGTTGACCAAAATATCAATGCTTGACTGGTTTTTCTCAACGAAGGCAAACAGCTCTTCAATGTCTTTGGCTTTGCTCATGTCAGCGCCGTGGTAGTGCACTTTGACGCCCAGTTGTTCAATATGGGATTGGGCGGGGAGGTGGTCACCAAACCCATTCAAGACAATGTTGGCGCCTTGTTTGGCCAAGCCGATTGCAATGCCTAGTCCGATCCCACTTGTAGAACCCGTGACCAATGCGGTTTTGCCTTTTAGAGGTTGACTCATTGAAAACTCCTCAAAAAAATGAAACGATGCCATCATCTTAAGTCAAGAAATCAAGCGGGTATAGGCGTTTGGTGACATTAGGTGCACTTTTTTTGATGAGGTCAGGCCAAGGATTGAAATTTGCTCGACCATTCGGCTAGACTGATGCTTATCATGAAAACCATTTCGAATGAAACGAGCGGCCCATCTGATGGAGGGTCTTTGGAGGACGAGGAGCTCTTGGGGCGAGCCAGAGCGTTTGCCGAGCCTTTGTTGGTCGGTGAGTATTTGTCCACAGGTGAAAGCACCTGGTCCCATGCTCAATCTGTGGCCGAGTTGATTGGCTCTTTGGGCGGGGCACTGTCACTTCAGGCCGCCTCCTATTTGGTGTATGCCTGTGAGCATTTAAGCAAACCCCAAGAAGTCATCTCCAAAGCGTTTGGTGAGCCTTACGCCTTGTTGGCCATGGAGACCACCAAGCTGGTCCAATTGCAAAAAGTCGCACGCGCGCAGGCCATGGCACACGCCAATCCATCGGCCTTTGTGACCTTGAACACCACGCTCAATCAAACAGAGGCTGTTAGAAGAATGCTCATGGCCTTCTCAAAAGATCTGAGAGTGGTTTTGCTCAGGCTTTCTTCCCGGTTGCAAACCTTGAGGTACTGCGCCGCAACCACCAAAACGTGTCCGGCTGATTTGGCGCAAGAGACTTTGCAAGTGTTTGCGCCCCTGGCCAACCGGCTTGGGATTTGGCAAATCAAGTGGGAGTTGGAGGATTTGTCTTTTCGCTTCCTAGAGCCTGTGACTTACCATGAAGTGGCCAAGTTGCTTGATGAGAAAAGGGTGGAGCGTGAGTCCTATCTTGAGCGCTTAAAAACACACATTTTTGAGGAACTGAAACTCCAAGGCATCAAAGCCCTGGTTGAGGGCCGCCCCAAGCACATTTATAGCATCGTTAAAAAGATGCGCGGCAAGTCCCTTAAATTTGATCGAATCTTTGATATTCGTGCGCTGCGTATCGTTGTGCCCGCCGTGAACGATTGTTACGCCGCTTTGAGTTGGGTGCATCACCACTTTGAGCCCATCGAACAAGAGTTTGATGACTACATTGCAAAGCCCAAGACCAATGGATACCAGTCGTTGCACACGGTGGTGCGCGATGAGGCAGGCCGTCCAATTGAGATTCAAATTCGCACGCAAGCCATGCACGACCATGCTGAGTTTGGTGTGGCGGCCCACTGGGCCTACAAGGAAGCGGGCGTTAAGGGGTATCAGGGGGTCAGCGCGAACTCGTCCTACGACGCAAAGATTGCTGTCTTGCGGCAGCTTCTCGCTTGGGAGCGTGAATTGGTGAGCCCCAACCCAAGCGCGTCCGAGATGGCGCAAACGCAAGGTTTGGATGACCGCATTTATGTGCTCTCCCCAGCGGCAGAAATTGTCGAATTGCCCAGGTTGAGCACGGCCGTGGATTTTGCCTATGCGGTGCACACCAATTTGGGCCATCGCTGCCGTGGCGCCAAGGTGGACGGCGTGTTGGTGCCGCTGAACACCCCGTTAAAAAGTGGGCAAACGGTTGAAGTGGTGGTGGCCAAGGAGGGGGGACCCTCCAGGGATTGGTTGAATACTGACTTGGGGTTTTTGGCCAGTCCAAGAGCCAAGTCAAAAGTCAGGGCATGGTTCAACGCTCAAATTGCCCAAGAGACCATCAACAAGGGGCGAGAAGCCGTTGAAAAGATATTGCAGCGAGAAGGCAAGACGTCTCTCAATTTAGAAGACTTGGCCTCGGGTTTGGGTTTCAAGTCGTCGCAAGACCTTTTCGAGGTGGTGGGCAAGGACGAGTTTTCATTGAGAAACATTGAGCAATGGATTCATCCCCCAGAGCAATTGAACGATGTTGACGATATTTCTTCGCTGGTGACTAAAAAGTCCAAGGTCAACGATTCAAGTAAAAAGGGTGCGGTCTTGGTCGTCGGCCTTGATTCACTGATGACGCAACTGGCAAGGTGTTGTAAGCCAGCACCCCCCGATTTGATCAAAGGATTCGTGACAAGAGGCAAGGGTGTGAGCATTCACCGCCATAACTGTTCAAATTTCAAGCAACTGGAAGCAAGAGAGCCTGACCGGGTGATCGTTGTGGCTTGGGGGACTCCACAAGCACAGAGCCCTATCTATTACCCTGTTGATGTGGCCCTTGAAGCCAATGACAGGCAGGGACTTCTCAGGGATGTCTCGGAGGTGTTTGCAAAAGAGCGCATGAACGTTGTGGGTGTTCAGACCCAATCGATCAAAGGGGTCGCTTGGATGACCTTTACGGTGGAAATCAATGACGCTCTCAGGCTGGAGAAAGTACTGGGTCTGGTCAAAGAGGTCAAGGGTGTTAGAGCGGTTCGAAGGCGTTAAGACTCGCGCTCATGGACCTATGACCTTGCGCAAAAGATCATTAATCAAGATTTTTTGCCCTGTTTTTTTGAAATCTTGCCAGATAGTTCCCTAAGTGGCACACCGATGCCAAGGAACTGAGATATAATTTAAGGCTCGAATTCGTTTAACGATTCGTTTTATTTAGGCGATTAGCTCAGTTGGTTAGAGCGCTTCCTTGACATGGAAGAGGTCGTTGGTTCGAATCCAATATCGCCTACCACTTTTCTCATTGAGACAGCCCAAAGCACCATCTTTGTCTAGTGCTTATATGATTCCTATTTTTTGAATGTCTTGGACCTGGGCGTCAAGAAACCCCATGACAAGCTTCACTAGACATGGACGTGGTCTTTGGTTTGAATCTAAATTATGCAATCAACATCACGACCCCCCTGTGCGCCTTGAGTTTGAAAAAAAGTTAATAAAGTTCAATTTTTTCGTTTTTAAAGTCCTTTTGAAGTGAGATATTCTTTTCTGAATCACTTGCATTTAATTGAAGCTTTGCAGTTAAAACGTTGCTGGTCTTTTAAATGTTTTTCTGTTTTGGCTGGAATGTAGAAACATTTCTGCATATGCATCTTTTTTTATGGGGGCCCTTTGCGTCGTTCTACCCTTTCAAGCAAATGACACGCCGCCTTCACCCGCTTATCGCTGCGAAATGTACCTTGTTGCGAAAAAGGTCGTTGTTTCGAGCCCAATAACAGACTTTAAATGCGGGTAAATATTGATATCCACTGGTGTTTGACGACTACAAAATGTTATCTCCATCCTTAGGATATGACTGGAGTTTGAGTGGCCACGAAAAAACCCAATACCGCACCTCCTTTTAAAAATAGCAAGCGAGTTATTAAGAAATATCCCAATCGCCGTCTTTATGACACCACGACCTCTAGTTATATTACGATCACGGAGGTCAAACAGTTGGTCATGGAGCAAGTCAGTTTGTCAGTGATTGATGCCAAAACCAATGAGGATTTGACCCGGTCGATACTGTTGCAAATTATTTTGGAGCTTGAAAGCGCAGGCGCTCCGATGTTTACCGAAAAAGTTCTGGAAAACATCATTCGCTTTTATGGGCACACCATGCAGCCGATGATGGGCAGTTATCTAGAAAAAAATGTTCAAGCCTTGACCCAGTTCCAATCCAAGATGACCGAGTCCTCCAAGAAAGTCAGTCCAGAATTTTGGCAGCAGTTGATGCCTCTTCAAGTGCCTGTTTTGCAAGGCATGATGGGGCAATATGCAGAGCAATCCAATGCCATGTTTTTGCAAATGCAAGAACAAGTTCAAGAGCAACTTCAAAAGCAAAGCGATGCGCTGCTTGGCGCCTTGGGCGTCAAACCCAAAGCATAGTCACCTTGTTGGCTCGTGTGGCTCTGGGCGGGTCTTGAGCGAAAGTTACTTGGGGCTCGCGTGAAATTTCTTGTATTTCAAGCGACAATAGAGGAATGAGCCAAGAAATACACACCCTCCACACGCCTAAAAAAGTCGGTTTCGTCAGTCTAGGTTGCCCAAAAGCTTTGACCGACTCCGAGTTGATTCTCACCCGATTGAGTGCTGAAGGTTATCAGACCAGCAAAACCTTTGAGGGTGCTGATTTGGTGATCATCAACACCTGTGGTTTCATCGATGAGGCGGTCAAGGAAAGCCTGGACACCATTTCTGAAGCCTTGAATGAAAACGGTCGTGTGATCGTGACCGGCTGTCTGGGTGCCAGAGTCGATGATGGCGGCGAAAACCTCATCAAGTCCATTCACCCCAAAGTGTTGGCGGTCACGGGTCCGCACGCGACCGATGAGGTGATGCAAAAAGTCCACGAGCATTTGCCGGTGCCCGCTCAGCCCTTTGTTGATTTGATCCCTCAGGCAACGTCTTTAGCGGGTATCAAGTTGACCCCTAGGCACTATGCTTATCTGAAGATTTCTGAAGGCTGCAAT
>CAIOTD010000078.1 GCA_903861115.1 uncultured Burkholderiales bacterium | reverse complement strand
TTACGACTTTGTCGTCGTTCAAAGCATACACCATCGATCCTTGTACAAGAAGATCAAATACTTCAAGCACTTGCCATGGGTTTGTATTCAAGGTGATTATGATGTACCAGACTTTGCAAGGAGTCAATTTGCCACCCAACGGCTTTGCGACCTGTTCAAGTGGACACTGTCCGAGGAAGCCTTTCAACAGCAAGCGAGGCAAAAACTTTTTACGACGCCAGCAATCCACCAAAGCACACCCAATGAAAAACATCCTTTGACCCTTGTGCTGGGTGGCATGGACCCGTCCAGGATTTATCTTCAATGGTCAGCGCTTTTGCGTGAGCTTCAGTCTCACGGGTTTGATCGCTGTTTATTGCTTGGCACCGGTGAACAGGCACAAATGACAAGCGACGTGATTTGTGAAACTTTTGGACAGGGCATGAAAATTCAAAACCTGGTCAACGCCATCACCTTGAAAGAATGTCAAGCCGTCTTGTCGAAAACCGAGCTCTTGATCACGGCCGACGGAGGCCTCATGCATTTGGGTGTCGCCAGTGGCAGTCAAAGAATCATAGGACTGTTCACCAAAGGCATCCTGCCACAATACAGACTGCCCATGCCCGAACTGATGGATGCCATTCAGAGTCAGACCGATGAGATCAATGGCATTGCCTATTTAGACATTGTTAAAAAAATAAGGCCAGCCTAAAAAAAGCTCCGATGCGCCAGCATCAAAGCCGCAAGGCCAAAACACCTATCAGGCGCCATGATCAACTTGCGCTAGAAAAGTTCAATCGTTTTTGGGTTTGTGTGACCCCAAGAGCTTTTTCCATTTAATGACTTCCATTTTGATCATTTGCTCAAACTCTTGAGGCGTTGAAGGACTTATTTCTCCATCAACAACCTCTAAACGTTTTGAGACTTCTGGTTGATTCAAAGCGGCACGCAAGGCGGCGTTTAACTTCTCCACAATGTCCTTGGGTGTTCCAGGAGGAGCGAGCATCCCCCACCAAACCACGGCATTGAAACCCTTGATCCCTTGCTCAGCAATGGTTTTGATTTGGGGCTGAGACTGAATTCTATTCAAGCCCGAACTGGCAATGATTTTGAGACGCTTGGCATCTGCCAAGGGCTTGATTTGAGACATCCCCGTAAAGAGCAAATCGACGTGACCGGCGGCCACATCATTGATGGCTGGGCCAGCGCCCCTATAGGTCACCATGACCACATCTGAGCCCAACGCTTCTTGAAACATCAGAGCCGCCAAATGTGAACCAGACCCATCTCCAGAAGTTGCAATGCTCAGTCGAGAAGGATTCTTTTTGGCATAGGCAATGATCTCTTGCACCGTGTTCGCTTCTAGGCCTAATTTTGCAGCCAAGCCAAAGGGATAGGTGATCACCAAGGAGATGGGCGTGAAGTCCTCAGGTGTTCGATAGGGCATCTGACTCATCAAAGTGGGATTGGTCGAAAAGGAAGTGCTCACCAAGCCAATCGTGTAACCGTCGGGCGCGGCTTTGGACACCACTTCTGTGCCAACCACCGTATTGCCACCTCCTTTGTTTTCAATGACCACCGGTTGCTTTAACACTTCAGAGAACTTATCAACAAAGGAGCGTGCCACAAAATCCCCACCGCCTCCCGCGGCAAATGGCACCACGATTTTAATGGTTCGACTGGGATACGTGTCCGAATGAACGCTCGAGGACAAGGCGGCAAGGACTGCAAAAGCCCAGACGACGCTGGGCAGGTTAAACATAGACAAGAAACGTGTTTGCATGGATGTGCTCTTCAATCATTGGACCCAGGGAGTTGCTCAAAGCAGAAACCTTCGCCAAGCCTCAAAAAAACCTCAAAGGCCCAAATAGGCTTTTTTAATATCGTCTTGTTTGGACAGCTCTGTCGAATCGCCTTGCGCCACCACGTGTCCATTTTCTAGGACGTACGTGCGACTTGAAATGGACAATGCACGGCTCACATTTTGTTCGACCAAGAGCACCGACTTGCCTTCACGATGAATCGTTTGAATGACACGAAACATTTCGGTCACGATCGATGGAGCCAAGCCCAAAGAAGGCTCATCCAGCAGCAGCAACTCCGGCAAGGCCATCAAGGCGCGACCAATGGCCACCATTTGCTGCTGCCCACCTGACAAGGTCCCAGATGCTTGCGAGAGCTTTTGTTTCACCACTGGGAAAAGCTCACAAACCCACTCAAGCGTTTGCGCTCTTCGAGCTTTGGCTTTGCTGTGCATGGCGCCCAGCTCCAAATTCTCTAGCACCGTCATGCTGGTAAACAGTCGACGGCTTTCTGGCACCAGTGCAATGCCTTTTTCGCAAAGCAAGTGCGAGGGCAAACTGGTGATGTCGTCGCCGTGCCAAAGAATCTGTCCATTCTTCACGCGATTGAGTCCCATGATGGTGTTGATCAATGTGGTTTTGCCTGCACCATTGGGACCAATCACGGAGATCAATTCATTTTGACCGATATCAAGTGAAATGTCCCAAAGCGCAGGTGCTGCGCCATAGTTGACTTGAATATTTTTTAAACACAACATGATCATTCGCCCTCAATCTTATCGCCCAAATAAGCACGAACGACTTCTGGGTCATTCATCACTTCTTTGGGTGCGCCGCTTGCTATGACCAAACCTTGATCCAAAACCACCAACCGATCCGACAAGGCCATGACAGCAGACATCACGTGCTCAACAAAGACAATGGATGTACCGCGCTGCCTAATCAAACGAATGGTCTGCACGGCCAAATCGATCTCCGAAGGTGTGAGTCCAGACAAGACCTCATCGAGCAAGAGCACTTGTGGACGGGCCGCCAGTGCTCTGGCCAATTCTAGAAATTTTCTTTGATGCAAGTTCAGTACATCTGGCAAATCTGCCGCTTTATCCTTGAGCCCCGTGAATTCAAGCCACTGCAAGGCCTGCTGGGTGGCCTGCGCCTCATTGCCGCCTTGCCCGCCGTACTGCGCCGAGAGCACCACATTTTGCAAGACGGTCAAACCATTGAATGGTCGAGGTATTTGATAGGTTCTGGAAATACCTGCTTTTCGTATTTCATGAGCGCTCAAATGCGCCACATCTCGACCCAAAAGTTGAACCTGGCCTGAACTCGGCGCAAAGTGACCCGTCACCACATTGATGAATGTCGACTTGCCTGAACCGTTTGGACCGAGCAGTCCCAAGATCTCACCCTCATAAAGTTTCAGGTCCACACCGCCCAGCGCCTTGATCGCGAAGAACTGTTTGGTCAATCCCTTGACCTCCAAGATGACTTTGGTGCTGACAGGCGTCTGTCCATTTTTAGCCAATTCAGCTGTGCGCTCTGACAATAAATCTTGTCCGCTGGGTGCGTGGTGCTCACGGTCTCCTAAAGCATCTGACTTGATAGAGTCCTTGCGCTGTCTAAAACGTGCACTCAAACTGCCCCAAATTCCATTGGGCATCAACAACACAGAGAGCGTCAAAATCACACCAATCGCCATTCGCCCCACCAAAGCGCTGCTGCCCTCAGTGAATGCGTTCAAGAGCACGGTGATCAAAATAGCCCCCAGGGTAGGACCCGCCCAGTGCCTGGCTCCGCCCAGGATACTCATCAAAACCACGGTCAATGGCACATTGATATTGAAGGTTTCACTGACTGTGACGTAGGAAACATAGAGAGCATGAATGCTGCCCATCATGCCAGCCAAAAAGCTCGACAAAGCAAAGGCCGCCATTTTGAGGGCATATGTGGGGACGCCATTGACTTCAGCCACATCCTCATCGTCATGAATGGCCAACAAGCCCAAGCCCATTTTGGAGTAAAACAAGACGTATGCACTAAATATGCACAAGGTGGCCATACCCAGGC
>CAIOTD010000077.1 GCA_903861115.1 uncultured Burkholderiales bacterium | reverse complement strand
GTGCGCAACAGCTTTTTCAGCAAAGTGGCCAATGCGACCCAAGTGATGCGAGTTGGACAAGGACATGATGCAAGCCCCTTCAGTCCTCACGCGATCAAAGGCTTTCTCCATGGCTTGAAGCCCCACGACTTGGCCAAAACCTCCATGGCCGTTCAGACCCAGGAGACAACCATGGTCGATGTGTGCACTGATCGTTGCACCAGGAACAAGTTTCTTTTCAAAGATCGCGTCGATGTATCTGGGGGCCATGCCCACACCATGGGAGTCGTGTCCACTTAAGTTGGACAAGACCAAGTTCTGTGCCACCGTGCTTGCTTCGTCTGGGCTCACGCCTGCATGTTCAAAGAGGCGCTGGATGTCGTGCGTCAAAATTTCAGGGTGTATGGTGTGCATCATAAAAAGAATTGTAGGGGGGCTTTGAATGTGATTGACGAAGTCAAATGCGATCTTTGGGGTCAAACTGTTTTGCGCTTTGATCCAGTGCCATGAGCAGACAGGCCTTGAATGGCAAGAAGTGACCTAGGCCATTCTTTAAGGCTTTACACTTTCAGATCTTAAATCCAAATCAATGTCACCAAGAGGGCTGTCGTCTGCAAATCAGAAAATTTCCCCTCTGCACTTTTAAAAGGCAGCAAAATCAAATACATTATGAGTTGTGCGCAAAAAAACACAATAAAAATGCCTCAACAGGCATGAAGCATGACACTATTTTTTAAATGAAAGGTCTTTATGAAACTCGTTCGTTATGGCAACCCTGGTAAAGAAAAACCCGGTCTCATTGATGAGAATGGCCAATTGAGAGATTTGAGCGCTGTGGTGCCTGATTTCGGCCCTGAGCAGTTGAGTGACAAAGTCTTGGCAAAAATTGCCAAGCTCAAAACAGCCAAATTGCCTTTGGTCAAAGGCAAGCCCCGTTTGGGTTGCCCCGTGAGCCATGTGGGTAAATTCATTGCGATTGGTTTGAACTATGCAGACCACGCCAAAGAAGCGGGCATGCCTTTGCCCAAAGAGCCTATTATTTTCATGAAGGCCACGAGCTGTATTCAAGGCGCCCATGACGATGTGATGCTGCCCAAGGGTTCCGTGAAATCCGATTGGGAGGCTGAGCTCGGGATTGTGATTGGCACCAAGGCTTCTTACGTGAGCCAAAAGGACGCGTTGAACTACGTGGCAGGCTACTGCACCGTCAACGACGTGAGCGAGCGCGAGTACCAAATCGAGAGAAGCGGTACATGGGACAAGGGCAAGGGTTGTGACACGTTTGGCCCCATTGGACCATGGCTCGTGACCAAAGACGAAGTGCCCAATCCCCAGAAGTTGGCTTTGTGGATGGAGCTCAACGGTGAGCGCATGCAAAACGGCAACACCAAGACCATGGTTTTTGGTGTCGCCAAATTGATCAGCTACTGCAGCCAGTTCATGACCTTGTATCCTGGGGACGTGATCACCACAGGGACGCCTCCAGGCGTCGGCATGGGCGTGAAAGTCAACGGCAAGCCTGCGCCTGTCTTCTTAAAACCTGGTGACGTGATGACCGTTGGCGTTGAGGGCCTGGGCGAACAACACACCAAAGTGGTGGCCTATAAAAAGGCTGCTTGATGGCTTAGACGGCTCGAGGTGCTGTTTTCAGAGCAGCACTTTTAGAGCACCTTAAAACCCATGAGCGTTCGGAGCACTGTGCTTTGAACCTTGGGGGTTTTTGTTTTTCAAGTCGGAGCGTCTCTTTAAAACGCTTGCGCTCTTTAGTCGCTCCAAGCATTGCCCTTGGCGGAGCTTTTCAGCAAATCCCCCAAAATGCCTGAAGCTTGGACAGTCGGCGCCGGCGCGAAACTCTCTTCATCAAAAGCTTTGTCACCCTCAGGATCGGCGTGTCCCGTGGTTTGTAAGCCCTTGAAGTCAAAGAGATTGGGGTCGAGCAGATGGCTGGGCACGGCTTTGGTGAGCGCACTGAACATGTTGTTGATGCGACCAGGAAACTGTTGGTCCCACTGCCTGAGCAAGTTGCCAACTTGTTTTCTTTGAAGGTTTTCTTGGCTGCCACACAAGGTGCAGGGGATGATGGGGAAAGCTTGGTGGTCTGACCAAGCTTGCAAATCGTTTTCAGTGACATAGGCCATGGGGCGAATGACGATGTGGTTGCCTTCATCGCTCAAGAGTTTTGGGGGCATGCTTTTCAATCGTCCGCCAAAAAACAAATTGAGCAAAAAGGTCTGCAAGATGTCGTCTCTGTGGTGACCCAGTGCAATTTTGTTGCAACCGAGCTGAGAGGCCACTTTGTACAGGGCGCCCCTTCTGAGTCGGCTGCACAGGCTGCACATGGTTTTGCCCTCTTTGACCACGCGTTTGACGATGGAGTAGGTGTCTTGCTCTTCGATGTGAAAGGGCACGCCGCGAGATTTGAGGTATTCGGGCAAGATGTGCTCAGGAAATCCAGGTTGCTTTTGGTCCAAGTTGACGGCAATCAGCTCAAAGTGAACCGGGGCCCTGGCTTGGAGTTTCAGCAAAATATCGAGCATGGAGTAGCTGTCTTTGCCCCCAGACACGCACACCATCACGCGGTCCCC
>CAIOTD010000076.1 GCA_903861115.1 uncultured Burkholderiales bacterium | reverse complement strand
CGTGTGCGAAAAATTTTCATACCAAGACCACAGCCTTAAAACCATTGACCCCTTATCGGTCTAATTGAAAAGGTGCCCATCCTTGGATGCCCTTCTTGCGTTGACGCTGATTTTTGCTTTGGCTCCAACTCGACTTCTTTTAAAAACACAGCGAGTTCAAGGTGCATTCAAACGCAATTTTTTATCCTGAACGGCAACAATCATGCGCTTGATCTGCGGCACACACGAGCCACAACTTGTGCCACATTTCAAATCGGTTTGTAAGCCTTGAAGGGCCTCAAGCGACGTGCACGAGGGCGCTTGCTGATGAAGTTTTTCGATGATTTGAGATTCACTCACGCCAATGCAAGTGCACACCATCTCCGACTTTGAACCCGTGTTCAAATCGCTTGTGCTGGGCGGTTTTCCTTGAAGCATGTAGCGTGTGAGTCCTTTGACGCTCAAATCTTGCCTGAGCAACTCACCTAGCCACGCTTCACCCGACAAGTTGCCCACGAGCATAAAGCCTGTCAACAAAGGATCCACTTGCTCGCTCACAATCATCGACCGCTTGAGCCCTTTTTGTGCATCTTGGTACTTGAGCACGCCAGGAACATCAAACGCCAAGATCTGCTCCACCTCCTCCACCCAATGGGATGGCGGCACTTGAGCGCAAGAGGCTCTAAAGACCAAACCCATGCGCTCTTGCCCAAAGGGCAAGCAAAAGGCGTGATCAAACCTCTTCATGATCGATTGGAGCGATGACCTTTTGCTTTGAAGCAAAGGCGCATCCACCCAAGACACTGCCAGCATCGACCAAGGCATCTGCGCTTTTGAAATGTGCACCGCCGCGTGCTTGAGCTCTGGTTGCTTGGACTTTTCGCAAAAGCTGGACGTCGTCAATGCGTTCACGCCAGCCAAGGCTTGTCCGTCGCTTGCGCGTCCACTCAAATACTGCTCGCCCCAGTGCATGGCGATGAAAGCTTGATTCAAACCCATTTCTGCAGAGGCCTTTGCATTGATCAAAATACTGCCTCGTTTGCTGCTGACTTTTAACAAGTCGCCATCCACCCATCCATTCCTCGCCATGTCTTCTTGATTGAGCTCGATCACCGGAGAGGAGACAGCACCAAACAACTTGCTAACCAAACCCGTTCGGCTCATCCCATGCCACTGGTCTCTTAGGCGCCCAGTGTTCAAGGAAAAGGGGTACTTGGACTCTCGGCTCTCTGAGGTTGGTCGATACTGCACGTTGGCAAATTGTGCTTTGCCTGTAGGGGTCTCAAACCGAAAGTCTTCATACAAGCGCTGCTGCCCTGTCTCAGCACCCAACTTAAAGGGCCACTGCTGGGGCTGGGCTTCAAGCTTTGCGTAGGTGAGACCCGTGATGTCCAAGTCCCGCCCCTGCGTAGACAAGCGGTGTTCGTTCCATATTTGCTCTGTGCTTTCATAAGGAAACAACGACTCTTGTGAAGCCGTGCTTCTTTTAAAAAACGGGTTTGATTCCAGCGCACGGGCAAAACTTACCACAATCTGCCAATCGGCCTTGCTCTCACCAGGTGCGGCTTTGGCTGCTCGCACCCGAGAGATGCAACGCTCACTGTTGGTCACCGTGCCTTCCTTTTCCGCCCAAGTGCTGGCGGGCAGCAACAAATCCGCGTACTGCACCGTCTCCGTGTTCATGAAAGCTTCCTGCACAACGACAAACTCACAGCGCTCAAGCGCACGCCTGACTGTTCTTTGGTCCGGCATGGATTGCGCAGGGTTGGTG
>CAIOTD010000075.1 GCA_903861115.1 uncultured Burkholderiales bacterium | reverse complement strand
TCCCGTTTGAGGAGTAAAGTTGTTCAATTGTTTGGGCAAGTCAGCAACCGTCGCACTGGGTGTTGCAAAACCTGTCAGGCTGGGATCGAAGACGATGTTATAACTGGCCGCAAGTTGAGTGATCCAACTGTTGATGGTTTGATCGTTCACGGTTAATTTATCGTTATAGGCGTTGGCTTGGGTACCTTGATAGCTTAAAAAGTCACCGATAGAGATGATTCGAGTTGGAAAAAACTCATCGTACTTTGAGCTAGATCCACAGCCTGAGAGCGAAAAAAACATGCTCAGTGCTGTTACAAAAAATACCTGCTTGGACCATTTGAGCATGTTCATCTTCATCAATTCACTCCGTTTAGAGCCTGTAGTTTACTGGTACTTGGTGCTGATCGGTGCGGGTCAGCATAAAAATCAAATTTATTGAGCACTGGAGGCTCTTTTTAACCGGTCACAGATCCCTTGCCACTCGGGACTCAAGGGAGGGTGCTCAATCCAAATTTGATGGACCTGTGCTTTGTCAAAATCTCTAAGTGTTGAGAAGAGCTCGTGGGCACATAAATCAGCATCGCTTGGCATAATTTCACATAGAAATTGATCCGATGAGGGTCGAAAGGCATTTTGACTCCAAATGCCAATCAATTCATTGGGTTTTGGGCGGTAGGTGTTGAGCTGTTGACCAAGCGCTTGAGGACTCAAGAGGCACACTTTGGCTTTGGGTGCATAGTGGGCCAGCAAGCGACCAGAAGCGTTTGGTGCGCTTGAGCTGAGCATTGTGGGTAAGTCCTCTAAGGGGTCTTGGTCGATCAGCTGTTGATAAATAGGGGTTTCAATGGCCTGTTCCAATTCTTGGACACTCAGCTGGCCAGGTCTGAGCAAAACGGGCACGTCTCTTGAGCAATCAATGATGGTGGACTCGATGCCGATTTGACAAGAGCCCCCGTTCAAAATCAGTAAATCGTGATCAAACTCTTCACGCACATGGACAGCTTGTGTCGGGCTGACGTGTCCAAAACGATTTGCGCTGGGAGCCGCGACGCCAAATACGCCGAGTTTTTTTGACAATTTCAGCAACTCAAGTGCAAGTGGATGTGAGGGAATTCTTAACCCAATCGTCGAATGATGTCCACTCGCTGCATTGGCCACATCCGGGCGCTTTTGAAGAATGAGGGTCAAAGGCCCAGGCCAAAACATGGCCATTAACGTTTTGGCGAAATCAGGCACATTCAGTGCAAAGTGATCCACACTGTCAACATCTGGGACATGAACAATCAAGGGGTGATCCGTGGGACGGCCTTTTTTTTCAAAAATGAGCTGGACAGCGTTTGAGTTGTCCGCGTCAGCACCTAGGCCATACACGGTCTCTGTTGGAAAGGCAACCAAGCTGCCGTCTTTAAGTAATTTTGCAGCTTCAAGGAGGTCCCGCTCGGTGGGGTGTTCAATGATCATGTGTTGAAGAATTTGCAAAAGGAGAATTGCTGATGGGTGGCAATCTTAAGATGTCTAGACATTTGCCAAGCGTGGACATGACCTCATTGGGATGGCGTCCTGTGATATTGAGATGGCCCATTTTGCGCCCACGTCGAGGTGTTGTTTTGCCATACAGGTGAAGATGGGTGCCTGGCAAGGCCAAAAGCTGTTCCCACGCAGGCTCCAGTGTTTGTTGCGTACCACTTTTGAACCACAAATCGCCCAGCAAATTCAACATCACGCAAGGGCTGTGTTGTCGAGGCGCCGTGAGAGGCAGGCCACAAAGAGTTCGCAGCTGAAGTTCAAATTGGGAAACATCACAAGAATCCAAGCTGTGGTGACCGCTGTTGTGGGGTCGGGGTGCGATTTCGTTGACCACCCAAGACGGGCTCATTGCGCCAGCGTTTGAGTTTTGTAAAATAAAAAACTCCACACAAAGCACCCCAATATAGGAGAGATTTTGAGCAATGGTTTTGGCAGCCTGTGTCAGTTCTTGCTCTAGCTTGAGATCCAATGCGTGTTCAAAAACGGTTGTTAAATGCAAAATACCATTGATATGATGATTGCATTGAATGGGCAAGGTCACCATCTCATTGAGCTCATTTCTAGCAACGATGACAGAGTATTCAGCAAGCAAGGGGAGTTTTTTTTCTAGGACACAACTGATGTGATCCACGGCTGTGCTTGATTTTGTCGCGGCATTCATGTTGGCATAAGCCAGGCGCAATTCATCGAGATGGTTGACAGCAACTTGTCCTTTGCCGTCGTAGCCCAATCGGGCGGTTTTTAAAATACCAGGAAAAAGATCATGCGGTGTCGTTTCGATATCGCTTGGGTGTTGGATCACGTGAAAAGGCGCTGTGTGCAATTGGCTTGAGCGAATCATGTTTTTTTCAACAATGCGGTCTTGAGCGACAGAGACGGCATAAGCACTGGGGCGCACAGGTATTTTTTCGCTGAGCAATTGAAGGGTAAGGGCGGGCACATTTTCAAACTCGGTGGTCACTCTAGCAGCCTTGAGAGCCAACTGTTCGATGCCTTTTGGGTCATCGTATTCAAATTGAAGCGACTCTTGGCTTGATTGAGCGGCAGGCGCTTGAGCGTCAGGGTCTAAAACAAGGGTCTGATAGCCCATGGTTTGAGCTGCATGTACAAGCATTTTGCCCAACTGACCCGCACCAAGGATGCCAATACATGCAGGGGGAGGTAAATAGTCAAGTGAACTTGAGGCATCATTCATGAGTGGGTCGCAGAAGAAGGGGGATGAAGGAAAATGCAGGGTAGACCATGTGGGCTTGAAAAATCGAAGGCGGTCTAAAGTTCTAGCTTTGAGTTTTGAGCGACTTGCGTTTGCTTTTGACGGAATTGAACGAGTTTTTCATTCAATGCGCCATTCTCAAGCGCCAAAAGTGAGATGGCAAAAAGCGCTGCATTGGCTGCGCCAGCTTCGCCGATGGCAAAAGTGGCCACGGGGATGCCCTTTGGCATTTGAACAATGCTATGCAGTGAGTCAACACCATTGAGGTGACGACTTGCCACAGGGACACCCAAGACGGGCAAAGTGGTTTTGGCCGCTAACATGCCTGGCAAGTGGGCCGCGCCACCGGCGCCGGCGATAATAGCCTTGAAGCCGCGAGATTTGGCGTTCTCTGCAAATCTAAACATATCGTCTGGCATTCGGTGTGCAGAAAGAACGCTTGCCTCAAAAGAGATCTCAAACTCTTGTAGGATGAGGGCGGCATGTTTCATGGTCTCCCAATCTGATTGGGAGCCCATGACAAGGGCTATAAGTGCTTGGGTCATCGTATGGGCCTAAAAAATGTGACAATTCTCATGTATTTTAAGGTTTTGCTAGGAGTGGATTTAAATGATGGATGTTACGGTAGAAAATTTCGAATTAGAGGTCATGGCGGCATCAATGCAGACGCCAGTGTTGATCGACTTTTGGGCGCCATGGTGTGGTCCATGTAAAACGATCGGTCCTATGTTGGAGAAGCTAGAAGAGGACTATCAGGGTCGATTTAAACTGGTAAAAATCAACTCCGACGAAGAGCAGCAATTGGCAGGGGCCTTTGGCATCAAAAGCATCCCTACCTGTATTCTATTAAAAGATGGCCGTCCTGTGGACGGGTTTATGGGGGCATTGCCCGAAGGCAAGATAAAGGAGTTTTTAGACAAGCACTTGCCCTCGGTGGATGAGTTGATTGCGCTTGAAGAAGTTCAAGAGGCTCAAGCGCTCTTAGAGGGCGGCAATGACGAAGAGGCATTGATTAAATTGCAAGAAGCCATTGCCATCAATCCAGCCAATGACGATGCTCGGTATGATTATGCCAAATTGTTGATCAAACTCGGTGAGTTGCAAACCGCTGAAATGGTTTTGGCGCCAGCATTGGCACAAATTCCATTGCAACTGCGATTTGATGCCCTTCACCATTGGTTGGCTTGTTTTCAGTTTGTGCAGACCGATGAAAAGGCGCAATGGAGCATGGAGAAATTTGATGCACATTTGGCCAAAGAGAAGCGAGATTTTGAGGTTCGACTGGCCAAGTCACGCTGCTTGGTAGCAGCAGGTGAATTGACGCAAGCAATGGATGAGCTTTTAGAGATTGTGATGAGGGATAAAGCCTGGTCGAATCAAATCGCAAGAAAACTGTTTGTGGCTATTTTGGAGTTGTTGAGCCCAGTCAAACCCCAAAAAGAAAGTCTGCAAACCAACACGACACAAGGGGGCATAGAGCTGGCTGGTCATATCGCCCAAGTCAATGATCCTCAAGCAGAGTTGATTTCAAAATACAGAAGAAAACTCAGCATGGCTTTGAATTAAAGACGGGCCCGACCCGGGCGACTTATGGCTTAAATTTGGCCCAGACCTCTTGGTATTTTTTGGTGGTTTGTTCGATCACGTCGTTTGGCAGGGCGGGGGCTGGGGCTGTTTTGTTCCAAGCCAACCCATTGGTCTGTGAGCTTTCTAACCAGTCGCGCAGGAACTGTTTGTCATAGCTTGGGGGGTTGCTGCCTTCTTGGTAGGTCTCAAGAGGCCAATATCTTGATGAGTCTGGGGTCAAGATTTCATCCATTAAAACGACTTCATTTTTCTCATTCAAACCAAATTCAAATTTGGTGTCGGCAATGATGATGCCTTTCTCAAGCGCGATGCTTCTGGCTTTGGAGTAGAGGGCAATGCTGAGGTCTCGAACTTGGTGTGCCAAAGAGGACCCAATCAGCGAGACGGTTTGTTCAAAGCTGATGTTTTCATCGTGATCCCCTACCGCTGCTTTGGTTGCCGGCGTGAAGATGGGTTCATGAAGTTCGCTGGCGTTTTTGAGGCCTTTTGGCAGGGCAATGCCGCAAGCCGTTTGATGCATCGTGTATTCAGTCCAGGCGCTGCCTGCAAGGTAGCCCCTGACAACGGCTTCAATGGGAAGTGGCTTCAAACGCTGAACCAGCATCGAGCGTTCACGAACTTGCTGTTTTTCTAGATCGCTCACCACAGACTCGGGCGCTTGGTGAGTGAGATGGTTGGGGCAAAGATCGGATAGTTTGTCAAACCAAAACAGGGCCATTTGTGTGAGCAAAATACCTTTGCCAGGAATAGGTTCCCCCATGACAACATCGAAAGCAGAAATTCTGTCTGTTGCAATCATCAAAATCTTATCTTCATCCACCGCATAGTTATCGCGCACCTTGCCACGTGCCAAGAGAGGCAAAGATGTGATGCTGGTTGAAAAAAGGGATTGCACCATGAGAGCTCCTGAAATAAAGCAAGAATCGGGGAAGATAAGTGAAGACGGGATAAAAAAGAGCTCTAGAAAATCTAGAGCTCTTTAGAGAGAAAAAACAAGACCCGGTTGTAAGCCTTTAAGCCACCACTTGAGACAAATGGCCGCTGCTGTACTTGGCTGCCACAAAGAGCAGGGACTCTCCTTTAATTTTGGCACCCTGGCCTTCGCAGCCGAATTGAATGTAGCGCTCTTTACAAATGGCTTTGGCCGCAAGTTTGGCCGGCTTTAAAAACTCACGAGGATCGAATTTGCTTGGGTTTTTGGCCATGAATTCTCGAACTGCGGCGGTCATCGCCAAGCGAATGTCGGTGTCGATGTTTATTTTGCGAACACCAAATTTGATGGCATGTTGAATTTCTGAGACCGGTACGCCATAAGTCTCCTTCATGTCGCCGCCAAACTCACGGATCTTGCTCAAAAGATCTTGTGGAACACTTGAGCTGCCGTGCATGACCAGATGTGTGTTGGGGATGCGTGCATGAATTTGTTTGATCCGATCAATGGCCAAAATGTCACCCGTGGGCATGCGAGAGAATTTATAGGCACCATGACTTGTACCGATGGCAATGGCCAAAGCGTCGAGTTGCGTTCTTTTCACAAAGTCGGCGGCTTGCTCAGGGTCCGTCAGCAGTTGTTCGCGGGTCAAGACGTCTTCTGATCCATGTCCGTCTTCTTGGTCTCCTTTTAAAGTCTCCAAGGACCCGAGGCAGCCCAACTCTCCTTCGACGGTGATGCCCAGTTTATGAGCCATTTGGACGACCTTTTTGGTCACTTCCAGGTTGTATTCGTAGCTCGCAATGGTTTTCCCATCCTCCATTAAACTGCCGTCCATCATCACAGATGAAAAGCCAAGATCAATCGCCCCTTGACAAACAACGGGGCTTTGACCGTGGTCTTGGTGCATGACAACAGGGATATGTGGGTAGGATTCAATGGCTGCTTGGATGAGTTTTTTCAGAAAGACTTCACCTGCATATTTACGTGCACCAGCGCTGGCTTGCATAATGACTGGAGAGCCAGTTTCGTCGGCGGCCTCCATGATCGCTTGAACTTGCTCAAGGTTGTTGACGTTGAAGGCGGGCAAACCGTAGCCATTTTCTGCGGCATGGTCGAGAAGTTCACGCATTGATACAAGAGCCATTTTAAATTCCTAAACGATTGAGATGACAAAGAGATTTTAAACTGAGAAAAATCAACCCACTTGGCAAATTTTCAGCATATTGGTTCCCCCAGGCGACCCCATGGGTTCGCCGCAAGTGATGGCGTAGACGTCCCCCGCATTGACGATGTGTTTTGCCTTCAGGTGTCCTTCTGCTTGAAGGAGTGCTGTATCTCGGTCAGCACTGGTGTCCATCAGCAAAGGGGTGACGTTGCGATAGAGCGCCATTTTTCTCTGAGTGCTCAATTTGCTGGTTAAAGCGTAGATGGGGATGTGGATTCGATGGCGGCTCATCCAAAGAGGGGTGGAGCCAGAATCGGTCAATGCCACCAAAGCTTTGGCGCCGAGGTGATGGGCGGTGAACAAGGCGCCCATGGCGATGGTTTGATCGATGCGTTTGAAGGTTTTGCCAGTAAAGTCCGCGTCCAGTTCGACTTGTTCCGCAGACTCGGCGGCTAGACAAATTTGAGCCATTTCGGTCACCGTTTCGAGGGGATATTTTCCCGCTGCGGTTTCAGCGCTCAACATCACTGCATCTGTGCCATCCAAAACGGCATTGGCAACATCACTGACTTCAGCACGGGTGGGGACTGGATTGGTGATCATGCTCTCCATCATTTGGGTCGCTGTGATGACCACTTTGTCATGGGCTCTGGCCAGGCGAATCATATGTTTTTGCAAAGCGGGGACGGCAGCATTGCCAACCTCAACAGCCAAATCGCCCCTGGCGACCATGATGCCGTCGCTGGATTTAAGGATGTCTTCAAGATGGGGTATGGCTTCAGCGCGCTCGATCTTGGCGATCAAACTTGTTTTGTGTTTGTAAGGCGCCGCAGCCACATTGGCCAATTGCCTCGCAAGCTCCATGTCTGTGGAGTTTTTTGGAAAGCTAACGGCCAAATAATCGGCTTGAAAGCTCATGGCGGTTTTGATGTCGTCCATGTCTTTGGCGGTGAGTGCGGGTGCCGTCAAGCCGCCCCCCTTTTTGTTGATGCCCTTGTTGTTGGACAGCTCGCCTCCCACAACCACTTTGGTATGAACTTGTTCGCCTTTGACTTGAATGACCTCAAGAACAATCAAGCCATCGTTGAGCAACAATACATCGCCGGACTTGACGTCTCGTGGCAACTCTTTGTAATCCAGGCCGACACCGTTTTCATCGCCTAAGCTTTGACGCGAGGCATCCAAGATGAAGGGCTTGGTATTGACCAATTGCACCCGTCCATTTTCGAACTTGCCAACTCTAATCTTGGGTCCTTGAAGGTCAGCCATGATGGCGACTTCAACACCCGCTTTAGCTGCGGCGAGTCTGACCATGCTTGCACGATCAATGTGATCTTGAGCGCTGCCATGGGAGAAGTTAAGGCGAACCACGTTGACGCCCGCTATAAACATGGCCTCTAGCATGTCTAGGGTATTGGAGGCAGGCCCCAAAGTTGCAACTATTTTCGTGGATCTGAGGAGTGGATTTTTAGATATAGACATACATTGGATTGTCCCATGAAAGCCGACTTGGGCAAAAGAACTTCTTGGCTTTTTCATTGACATTCACGACGAAAAATACCGAGCCTATTTCAAGAGCAAAGAGAAAAAATAAAATCGCGCAAGCTTTCTAATGACATCGATAAATATTTTTTGAAAAAAATAGAAGCGCCCAGGCAGACTAAATCTTAAATGCGACATAAATAGTATGAAAGTACTAATAAGACTCCTTAAAAGCCTTTAAGGAATAAGACATTTTCATAAAGTTATTTTGGGAATTTGTTGGTACAGAGGATAATCTGGGGTGAAATTAAAAAGATAAGTAAATTTTTACATTTCAAGAAGAACATTTGTACGTAATTTGCCGCTAATGCATTCAAGGGCACTCGGTTGAAAATCAATCAAGCCGAGGGTTTTGAAGGTGTTTAGTGGACATGACCTCTTTATCGATGAAAACCATAGAAACTCCTATTCCCGTTGACCAACCCATGCCGCACCGCAAGGTGATTCGTGAGTGGCTTGTCCCTTTGTCTGAGCGCACGACCTTTTCTGCGATTTTTTTATTGATTCTAGATTTGAGTGTTTGGGCCTTGTTTTTGGCAGGCACCGTGGTCTTTCAAGCATGGTGGGCCAAATTGATCTGTGCAATTGGTGCGGGCTTTACGATTGGGCGTCTTTTCATCATAGGACACGACGCTTGTCATCAAAGCTTAACGCCGCACAGGAATCTGAACAAGTGGATCGGTCGAATTGCTTTTCTGCCTTCACTGACGCCTTATAGCCTCTGGGATATTGGCCACAATGTGGTTCATCATGGATATACCAATTTGAAGGGTTTTGACTTCGTCTGGGCGCCTTTGACAAAAGATGAGTTCCAAGCGCTGAGTCCGATACAAAAAATGCTTGATCGTGCTTACAGAAGTGGTTGGGCGCCTGGCTTGTACTACATGATTGAAATTTGGTGGAACAAGATGTTTTTCCCAAATAAAAAGAACATGCCAACCAGACGACCTATTTTTATTAAAGACAACTTGCTTGTGAGTGCATTTGGTCTGCTGTGGTTGGCGACCCTTTATGGCGCGGCTCAAGCAACAGAGCAATCTTTTTGGATTTTGGGTTTATTTTTTGTTGTGATCCCATTTTTATTTTGGTGCGCCATGATTGGATTTGTAGTTTATGTTCACCACACGCATGTAAAAGTCTCTTGGCACGATGAGCGTGCAGCTTGGTCAAAAGCACAACCTTTTGTCTCAACCACAGTTCATCTGACTTTTCCCTTTAATATTGGAGCCTTGATGCATCACATCATGGAACACACCGCGCACCATGTTGACATGAGCATTCCTTTGTACAAATTGAAGGCCGCACAATCTAAGTTAGAAACCATGTTGCCAGAGAGAATCATTGTTCAGCCTTTCTCATGGTCTTGGTACTTTGATACTGCAAAAAATTGTAAGTTGTACGATTTTAGTCAGCGTTGCTGGACAGATTATCAAGGGCAGGCAACTTCAATCCCTGCACCTTTGCCTATTTAATCAAGCAGAGAATTGAAAGAGAGCTGTTCGATGCACGTTTAGCGTGTGCATCGGACAGCTCTCTTTTTTTTGCATGGGCGTCATTGACGCCTTGTTAGAACGCAGCAGAGTTCTACAGACCCGTTGCTCGTTTGGCGAGGATTTCAAAAGCTGGGAGTGTTTTGCCTTCTAAGACTTCTAGAAAAGCACCACCTCCTGTGGAGATGTAGTCAATCTGGTCCGTTAGACCATATTTTGCAATCGCAGCCAATGTATCCCCTCCTCCAGCAAGGCTAAAAGCGGTGGATTGTGCAATGGCCTGCGCAACACCTTGTGTGCCGTGAGAAAAGGCTTCAAATTCAAAGACCCCAACGGGACCGTTCCAAACGATGGTCCCGGCCTTTAAAAGTTGAGCGGCGAGATGGGCGGTACTTTGTGGACCAATATCCAAAATCAACTCATCGCTTTTGACGTCTTTGGAGCTTTTTGTGGTGGCGATCGCATCGGGCGCAAATGACGTGGAGACAACGACATCGCTAGGAATTGGGACTTCGGCACCACGTGCTCTCATCTCTTCGATGACTCGCTTTGCGTCTTCCACCAAGTCAGGTTCGCACAAACTTTTCCCAATGGGTAAACCACTTGCCAACATGAAGGTATTGGCAATACCACCTCCAACAATCAATTGATCCACTTTGGTGGAGAGAGATTTAAGAATTGTTAGTTTAGTAGAAACTTTGGATCCAGCAACAATCGCAGCGAGGGGTCTTTTGGGTGCAGAAAGTGCTTTTGTAATGGCCTCAATTTCAGCTGACAACAATGGACCAGCACAAGCCGTGTTGACATATTGGGCAATCCCATACGTACTGCATTCTGCACGGTGTGCTGTTCCAAAAGCATCATGCACAAAAATGTCACAGAGCGCAGCCATTTTTTTAGACAAGGAAGGATCGTTGGCCTTTTCACCAGAATTGAAGCGACAGTTCTCTAGCAATGCCAATTGACCACTTTGTAAGCTCACACCATTGATCCAATCCTTTAGCAGTGGAACAGGGCGGTGAAGCAACTCGCTCATTCTTGTGGCAACGGGTAACAAGGAGTCAGCCTCACTCCAGAGGCCTTCTTTTGGACGGCCCAAGTGGCTGGTCACCATCACAACTGCGCCGGCATCCAAGGCCATTTGAATACAAGGCAGGGAAGCCTTGATGCGAGTGTCGTCTGTAATGCTGCCATTGTCGTCTTGAGGGACATTGAGGTCTGCTCTAATAAAAACACGTTTGTTTTTGACAAGGCCTTTTTGGCAAAGATCAGTAAATCTAAGAAAGTTCATATGACGGATGGGCGCAGGAATAAGATGAAGTGAAACTCCGAAAAGAGATGGATCACTCTTGGGAATTTTTTACAGATTTTAACTCTCAAAAAAACTAAAAAAAAACACCCTCTCGGCAAGGGTGTTCCCTAGTCAAAATAGGCGGGTTTTAAACTTCAAAAATCAAATGAATGGGTAGATAAACGAAAAGACCCAACAAGATAATGTGTAAAACACTAGGTGTGTGCTTTCTTTGGAAGAAATAATAGGCTATACAACAAGCGCTGGCAATCAATTTGGCATTCAAAGCAGACGCAATGAAGTGGTGTTCTACGACAAATATTTCGGGTGCAATGACGGCAGACAAGGCAGCAATTGGTGCGAAAAACAAGGCCCTTTCAAGCCAAGTCGGGAGCTTAAAAGTTTCTTTGGGAAATAAAAAGAAAGCACGCGTGAGAATGGTCACAAGTGACATACCAAGGATTGAAAAAAAGTGATAAGTGTCCATCTTAAGGTTTGATGTTTGTGTCCTTGAGATCGACTTCCCGCTGTGTGTACAAAGCCAACTGATCGCAAATGGCTATAGAAATCAAGATGCCAAATAGAACATTTAAGTTAAAGGGTAGCTCAATGCAAGAGAT
>CAIOTD010000074.1 GCA_903861115.1 uncultured Burkholderiales bacterium | reverse complement strand
TTCATGCGCGCTGATGTTCCCTTGCCGACTTGCCAAAAGAAATGAATTGATGTTTCTCTTTAAAGATTTCACTTTAAAGAAATCGCATTAACTTTTAAAAAACTTTGTCTTGAAAGCCTCACACCCTTGTGCCCATTTAGAAGGCATTGATGCCGTGATCTTGAATGTCTAAGGTTTTGTTGCCCGCTTTTAAATTGGGTGCATAAAGTTGGAGTTGAGCGCCCCTGGGCGGCGGTGCCGAAAGTGCAGGGTTGGGCACGGGTGGCTCTTTGCGGGTACTTCCAGACGCACCCAGCAGCATGGATGTGTTTTGCGAGCTTGCTTTTTCCGAATAGGTTTTGGAGAAAGTGTATGCGCTGGGCGGTGTGGGTTTTTGAATGTTTTGGCGCTCTTTTAAAATCGTGACCGTTGAAGGGAGATTTTGCGGTTGCGGCAATCCTTGGATACTTTTACTCAAAACACCGTTCTGTCCAACGATGCCAGCTTGTAAACTTTTGATTTGAGCGCTGCCCGTCAAGGCTTGATTGGGGTTGCCTGCGCGAGCTGAAACTTGTTCTTTGATTTGCCCAACGTCTTGAGCGTTTTGCGCAAAACGATCTATGCGACTTTGAGAAGTCGCACCGAGCTCTTTGGCGTTCGCCGAGGCTTTGTCGTTGGCACTCAAAGGCCCTCTAGGGCTGCTGCTTGGACCTCTTTGAATGGGTGCGTTGGACGAGATGTTCATGGATGTAGAGCAATAAAATCGATGAGAACGCTGTCTTCAGGATTGAGCTATATAAGTAGAGTCCATGTTACATGAATCATTTGAAAAAAAGGGAGTGGATTTCCTGTTTTTTGATGGTTTTTTGAGTAAAAAGTGCGTTCTTCATGACGCCTGTGCTTTTATCCATGATCAAAATTGACAAAATTAGGGTTAGAATAATTTTTTTACGAGGAAACTGAATTCATGGATACCATCAAAATCGACGACAAAGAATATAAATTTTCAGATTTGAGTGAAGACGCCCGTGCTCAACTTTTGTCTTTGCAAGCCACCGATGCAAAAATTTCTGAATTGCAACGTGACATGGCCATTGCTCAGACAGCTCGCATGGCCTATGCTCGTGCGCTCAATGAATTGTTACCCCAGCCTTCAACAAGCCATTAAGACGCCTTTGTCGATCAATCGAAAAACGACCTTTAAGGTCGTTTTTTTTTGCTTTGACCTCGTGTCTTTGATCAGTCAACCCTTGCGCCGCTGATGGAGACCAGATGTTTATACTTTTCGCGCTCAGCGGTCATCATCGCCTCAAATTGTTCTGGGGTTGACGCATGGGGCTCGGCCATGACTGAAGCAAACTTGGCCTTCATGTCTGGAGAATTTAATAGGCTTGCAAAGACTTGGTTGAGTTGATTCACCCATTCTGCACGAACCCCTTTGGGTGCCACCAGACCCCACCACGTTTCGATCTCAAAGCCAGGCAAGGTCTCAGAAAGCGTGGGCACCGTAGGTAGCAATGGACTCCTAAGGGCGGAGGTCACCGCCAATGCTCTTAATTTACCTGTTTTGATGCCCATCGCTGCACTGGATAGATTGTCGATGTTGAAATCCACTTGTCCAGACAACAAAGCCAATTGTGCTGGACTCGCCCCATTGAAGGGAATGTGTGTGATGTCAAGGTGGGCCATGGACTTCATCAGTTCCGCGCCCAAGTGACCTGCACTGCCATTGCCGCCTGAGGCGTAATTCAATTCTCCGGGATGTTGTTTTGCATAGGCGATCAGCTCGCTCAGGGTATGGAGCTGAAGTCTCATGCTGCTTTGCGTGCTCAAGACCAACACATTTGGCACTTTCAGCATTTGGGTGATGGCTTGAAAATCGCTCTGAGGCTTGTAGGGCAATTTAGAAAAAAGCCAAGGGTTCAAAGCATGGGACGCTGTCGTTGCAATGCCTATCGTGTAGCCGTCAGGCGGGGCTTTGGCGAGGGCTTCCATGCCGATGTTGCCGCCTGCACCTGCCCGGTTCTCAACGATGATGGGAAGTGCCAACGGACCTTGTGCTTCTTGCATGAGCCAGCGGGTGGTCAGATCTACGGGGCCACCAGCAGAGAAAGGCACAATCACTCGCAATGTTTTCTGGGCTTGGGCTGAAAAGGCCAGCACACAGCAAAGCGTGAGCAAAATCCTTGGCAGAGCACTCATGAAGCTTTAAGGCTCAAGATGAGCAAGGCGAGTTTTTCACGAAGCACGGTTTGTGAATTTTTGAGTCCTTGGGCGGATGGAATCCATTGCAGGAGTTCAGCACTGCTTAGGGTCATTTGCCCCATGGGAGCTGGGAGCACTTCAAAGCCAGCCGCCTCAAACTGTTTGACGCTTCTTGGCATGTGCCAAGAATGGGTGACCAAAATAATTTTCGAGATGCCTTCTGCATGAAGGATTTTGAAGGTGTTTTCTGCGTTTTCTTGGGTGTCACGAGACTCAGCTTCAAGCCACTTGATGTCGACTCCAAAAACCTCTTTGGCGACGCGAAAAGTTACATCGGCTTCAGACTCAAAATGATTGCTTGCCCCCCAACCTTTGCCCCCTGTGAAAAGCAGGGGAATGGCGGTTTTTCGGTGCAAATAGACCCCGTATCGCAGTCGATCCAGTGTGGCTGTTTGGAGTTGTGCAACACCATCAGGCAAATCGGTCTCGACCCCTCCACCCAGCAGCACAATGGCGCCCGCTTTGAAATTCAATGCGTCGTTGACATTGGTCATGGGATAGGCGGGCAACAACTGTTCATTGAGCCAAAAAGCCGCCTTATTGGATGACAAAAGTGCCAGGCTCAATGCGCCCAAAGCAATGAGTCTTTTGCCCCAAACCATCCGTTTTTTTGAATGCAGCATGAGCCATCCCAGCACAAGAAGCAGCAGCAGCGACGCTGGAGGCATGATGAGTGCTGTTAAATAGGGTTTGAATTGGGCCAGCATGATGGTGTTGTTGTCCTTGGTGCCAAGGTCAAACGATGAGTGACCCCTTGTCCAAAGTATAAAAGACAAGCGCCTCTTTTCATTCATTCACATTGAACTAGACCTCAATCCACGCGCGATGCGTGGGGACCCGTTCATGGCGAAGAACGCATAATTTTGCGTACTTTATATTTACATTGGTGCGGCGAGTTTCTTCGTTCAATCAGAGAGATTGAGGGGCAGAGGGTGTCATGAGGGGCATGGGTATCGCTTAGAATGTAGGGCTTGACTTAGAGTCATCTTCACAACGTCATAAAAAGAGATATCAAAATGGCATCAGACAAATCAAAAATCATCTACACACTTACAGATGAGGCCCCATTGCTTGCGACGGCCTCCTT
>CAIOTD010000073.1 GCA_903861115.1 uncultured Burkholderiales bacterium | reverse complement strand
GCCCTCACCGCGGTGACGCCATCGTCAGGCGTATAATCGATCACGTAATTGGGTGGATTGGTGAGCGTTGCGGGTAGACTCAGTTGCTTGTCGATCCAGGCTGAAAAACCCAGCTGTCTCACCTCCGCGACAGACTGCGGCGTTGGCCCCCAAGAGGCTTGGTCCAAAAAGCGGGAAGCTGCAAAAAAACCGAGTGCGTTCGGGGTATTGAGCAAAGGCGTGACTTGTCCATCGCTGTTGGAGAAGACCTCTGTTCGAGCAAGGTTTTGCACGGCCTCATGATCGCTGCAACTCCATGTCAAAAACACCAGCAGCACATAAACGATTCGTTTGATTGTTTTCATAGATATTAAAAAAACCATAAGATTTTGCACTTGAGACCACTCTATTATGATCATTTTTACATGATTTTAAATTCAGAACTCCCGCAGAGGGTTTGACCCTTCAAATCATTCAACCACAAAGGCATGACCCCCTGATGACGCCCTTCAATCCCATGCTACAACACTGTCGGCGACTTTTTTTGAAAGACTTGGATGTCTTGACAAGCATCGGCATCCATGACTTTGAGCTGTCAGCCCCTCAGCGCCTTCTGATCGATGTCGATTTGTATGTCGATTTGCAAGCAACGAGCCCCTCCTGCGATGAGCTCCAGCAAGTGGTCGACTACGACTTCATCCGGCAAGTGGTCTTTGCTCGAATTAAAAAGGGTCACATCAACCTGCAGGAAACCTTGTGCGATGAACTCGCGACGCTCTTGCTTGAAAACAAACAAGTCTTGGCCGTCCAACTCTCCACCCGCAAACCTGATGTTTACCCTGACTGCGCGGCGGTTGGCGTTGAAATTTTTAGGACCCGCACATGAACCAACAAACCTTGACCTTAAAAGGTCTCAAATTCAATGCCAACTTAGGAATTCTTGATGTTGAGAAGACTGCCCCTCAGCCCATTCAAGTCGATGCAGAATTGAACCTGGGCGAGCAGCCCTTGTTGCCCTCAGATGACGACATCATGCGGGTGCTGGACTACCGAAAGGTGCGTCAAATCATCATCAACGAGTGCACGGCCGAGCACATCAATTTGCTCGAAACCTTGATCGGTAAAGTGGCCTCCAAATTGATGACGCTTCCAGGCGTCATAGGCGTCAAGGTCAAAATCGCAAAATTGGAGATCTTTGAAGACTGTGAAGTGGCCATTGAAGTGTGCGCGGGTCATTGGTCCACGTCATAAGGACCGATTGCCCACAGACCAGCGGACCTTGGGCTTGCTTTTTGCAAGCCTTCAAATAGGCATCCAATGCTCTCCCATGTCCCGTGCTCTTCGTTTCAAAAAGGCAGCCATTGCCCTGAACATTGATCCTAACGAGGCCGAAGTCCAGTCTATTCTTAAAATCAGATGGACCCAAGCGGACAGCTCGACAAGAAAAATACGACGCATTTCTTGACCAACACCACAGTTAAAGCGCATGGGTGGCTGCACTTGCTGAAACATCACCGAATTTGCGCATTGGCGAACTCCAAAGAAATATTGGATAATCAACAGCTCATCGGCAGCTTGATCGTGTTTTTTTAAGGTCAAAGACGCCCATAGCAGCCCCACCCTTCTCTTTCATAGACCACCATGCTCACCCATTCAATCGCCGACACAACAACTGCTGAATTTCCTGAGGTGCCCAAAGACCCTGACATTGGCACAGACAGTTATTCGCACGCTGCGAGGACCAAACACGAGCGGGAGATGCACAAGCTCGAAAAGCGACTTTGCCGCTTGATGGGCCAAGCCATTGTGGACTTCAACATGATTGAAGAAGGGGACCGCGTGATGGTGTGCGTGTCTGGGGGCAAAGACAGCTACTCCATGCTCGATATTTTGCTGAAACTCCAAGCCAGGGCCCCGGTTCACTTTGAGCTGATTGCTGTCAACTTGGACCAAAAGCAACCTTGATTTCCTGAGCACATCTTGCCGGAATACCTGTAATCCCGCGTCGTG
>CAIOTD010000072.1 GCA_903861115.1 uncultured Burkholderiales bacterium | reverse complement strand
CCATTGTGTTCTTTCAAGGTTCATCATTTTGCTGAACTCTTGTGATCCATAGGCAACGGGATCAAAACTCCTCTCTTTCATCTTCTTTTGAAATGTTGCGTCTTTGGCCAGTGCGATCAACTCCTTTTCCCAAAATCCTACGATGTCAGCTGGTGTTTTGGCAGAGAAAAAAGCACCATACCAATTCATGATGTCTAAATTACTTAGGCCACTTTCAGCCAAGGTTGGTAAATCAGGATAGGCCTCTAGGCGAGTGGATTCCAGCGTGGCCAAGGCTTTGAGTTTCCCAGACTTGATGTGTTCTTTCACGGATTCAACCGATTGAACCAAGAATTGAACATCACCCCCCAGGAGGCCCATGACTGCTGGCGAACTTCCTTGGTAGGGCACGTTGGTCAGCTGAATGCCCGCTTTTGTGAAAATAATCTCTGAGATCAAATGAAAAGCATGACCGAGGCCGGGTGTGCCGTAGAAAATTTTATTGGGCTCTTTTTTCGCCAATGCAATAAATTCACCCAGGGTGTTGGCTTTGACGTTTCCATTGATGACGATCACAGCAGGATTTCTTCCTAAGAGAGCTGCAGGAATGAGATCTCTATTGGCGTCATAGGGTGGTTTAGGTTCAAAATGCTCAGCGATGGTGATCGGTGTTGGTGGGGAGAACAGCATGGTGTAACCATCGGCCGGTGCCTTCACCACATAGTTCGTTCCAATTTGACCGGATGCGCCCGGCATGTTTTCAACAACAATTTGTTGGCCCCACTTTGTGCCTAAGATGGATGCGGCCAAGCGCCCAACCGTATCTGGTCCTCCCGCAGCTGGGAAGGGCACAATCATACGGATGGATTTGGATGGGTATTTGTTGTTTTGCGCTTGGCTGAAAGAAGGGCTTAAAGCGCTCAAGGCAATACCACCCAATAATCTTCGACGTGTATTGGAAAAATAATCCATGTGATTCTCGTTTTAAAAGTTAGGTGAACAGAATTTGGGTGTCAAAAACTAATCGTGATCGTGGGAGTGTCCATGATCGTGGGAGTGTCCGTGATCGTGGGAGTGTCCGTGATCGTGGGAGTGTCCGTGATCGTGGGAGTGTCCGTGATCGTGGGAATGCCCGTGGTGATGAATGGGTCCTCCAGCAACACCAGGCTTGATGCGTTGATCGTGTTCTTGTTGGTAGTGCAGCTTTAATAGATCAATGCCATAGTCGCCACCATTGGGTGTTCTCACAATGGTATGAATATGAAATTTTGCTGGGAGTGCATTTGTTAGAAAAACGCCAGAGTGGTGATCAAACTCAATCATTACCACGGGACTGTGAATCCGGTAGTAAAAGGTATCATTTTCACGCGTGCCACCAATCCAAGAAAAATGGGTGTCGTCCAAATGCTCTTCAATTTGCTCAAGCCTAGCTTTTTGAGGCCCAGGTGGCATGGGTGCCAAGTATGTCTCTATGAGTCTGAGCAGTTGTATTTTTTGTGATGCATTCAAGTCTTTTCCAGCGATACCTTCGTAGGGGATCACCCGGTTGTCTTGCAATGCGCCGCTAAGGTGCAGTTGATCGGCCTTGTGCCGTCTGCCTTCAGGCAAGTCTCCTCCAACAGTTGAGTGGTAGAGAATGGCTTGTGCTTGTTGATGAGCACTCATGGACTGCATAAAAGACAGTCCCTTGAGCTCCTCATCTTCAAACAAGGCAATGCCTTTGTTGGGCCCCACATCAATGTGTGTAGGTTCTGCGCCCATGAAGGTTGGGGTCAGGACCATTTGGTCGCCAATGACCAAACAATTGATGGCCAAATGATGCCCCATCAGTTGCCAGCCCCATGGTTGGGTGGCGGATGGCTCTCCAAACAGGGTGAAATTAAAACTCCACTCACCAAGCACTTTGGTGTTACCAGTCAGCTCACCTAAAAAGTGATTGACTTTCATCACATCCCGGGTTTTCTTAAATCCCGTCTCACTCAAGCTCGAGGAGATGACTTTTAAGATCAGCTTTTTGATTGTCTCGTCGACTTCTTCCAGTCGAAGGCCAAACCGGTAGATGTACATCTCCGTGTTGTTCCACCTGCGCCACTCACGTGCATCAATGGGCAAACACAATGATTTTCTTTGTTCATTTGTCAAGTGCTTGAGCAAAGTATGGGTGGCTTGAAGCATCGGGATGATGGGCGCATTTTGTGACTCTCTTTTAGAGAGGCCGGCAATGGGCTCACCACTTGTTGTAATGCCTTTAAAGGGTTCAGCGTAGAGCTTTTCCCATGGCTTGAATAGCAACTCCTGAGGCAGCGGGTTGGCCAACCCGGCATCTCCATGCTGATAGGCATCTCTTCCCTGAAATGCCGCCACCCTTGGATAGTCAAGGGTGGGGACAAAAGGCCTGAAATCCTTTGAGTCCGTCATACTTTGGGTGAATCAAAAAAGACTTTTTTCTGAGCATCCTTGAGTGTCTGGTTGGGCATGGGAGAAATTCCCCATTGATCGATTCTGCCGGGTGGCCAGGTCCAATCGCTGGGCGAGCCGGCCTTGTAATCGTCGTTGATTTGTTCGACTTCACTGGTGTATTCAACAACGATGTCATGCGGGCCCACAAAGTAGTTGAAGGTGTTGTTGCCTGGGCCATGGCGACCAGGGCCCCATGCAATAGGGAAGCCCGCGTCTTTGAGTCGTCCGCCACCACGCATCACAGAATCCAAATCAGGGACCAGAAAAGCAATGTGATTCAAGGCATTGTTGTCGGTGTCGCCAAAGGCGATGCTATGGTGATCGTTGTTGCACCTCATGAATGCCATGATCTTTGTTCGGTCGGATAAAGAGAAGTCAAACACATCTTCATAAAACTTCTGGGTCACAGCAATTTCATCTGAATTCAAAACCACATGGGCCAAACGGATAGGGCGATCCTTTTGTTCCTCAGCCGCTTCGTTTTGAAGATCGTCAAACACCAGTTTATAAATACGTCCTACTTTGTCCGAAATGATGCATGCGACGCCACCGCCAGGCTCGTTCAATGGGGCTGTTTGCGAGATCACTGTTCCATCGGAGCCCAAGTGAGCTTTGATTTCTTCAATCGCTTGCAAGCTTCTGACTCTAAGTGTCACGTCAATGAGTTTTGCTGGACCGTTCGATTGCCTAAGAGAAATTAAAAATGCATCTGAGCCTGTTCCCTTGAAGTAATGAATACCCTCCCGAGATTCAGCAAGCTCAAGGCCCCAGGTTTTTGTGAAAAAATCACAAGTGGTTTGCAGGTCTGGCACACTGAGCGCAACACTGCGTACGCCAGAAATTCTTGAAGAAGCATGGGTCATGATTTAAGTCCAATGGGCAAAGGTGAATGCGTGATCCAAGGGATCGTTGCATAGGGTTCAATGAAGGAGTGTAATTTGATTTTGTTCATCTCCGACCTGTTGTAGATCTTGCATTTTGATTGGTGTTTTCCCTAGGGGTGTATTTGCGGTAGCATTGCCTTAATAGTTTAAAACCTGGTCAGATCAACCCAATACAAGCCAAAAGGAGCGTTCAATTGAATTTCATCACCATTGAGCAAGCAAGCGAACTTTTAAGTACCGCCATGCGCACAGCCAGAAGCGCTGGCTACAAAGCCATGGGCATTGTGGTCTTGGATGTCTCTGGCAATATCAAAGCCTGCGCCATTGAAGATGGCGCAAGCATGTTCAGGTTTGACATTGCCCGTGCAAAAGCTTGGGGCGCCATCGGTATGGGGGTGTCGAGTCGTGCCTTGGGTCAAAGGGCAAAGGACAACCCCAATTTCTTTGTGTCCTTGGCAGCGACCGCTGAAGGTAAATTTTTGCCCCAAACGGGTGCGGTGATCATCAAGGATGCCAAGGGTCAAGTCTTGGGTTCAATGGGAGCCAGTGGAGGATCAGGGGATGAGGACGAGCTCATTTGTACGACAGCAATTGAGTCTTTGGGTCTTCAATGGGCTTAGGGCTCGCTTAACGCTTGCCCAAGAGGCTTCATCTGCTCAGTGGCACGGCGGGCAAAAGCACAAAAGCGATCAAGCAGGGCGAATTGCTTTTGTTGCTCCAAGCATGGTGTGTGCCGCGTTGAACGATGCAGTCACCTTGCTTCATCAAGACCTCTTGGTCATCCAAGACTGCGTAAATCTCACCTCTCACAATCACAGCATAGTCAATGGTGTTGGTCTTGTGCATCCCGGGGTGTTTTTTTGTAAGGTCCCCACGCGTATCGACACCCATGCTGTCAAAGTGGGCTTGTGCATCCATGGATGCTAGGCGGATCGCGTCAGGTGGATACTCAATCAAGCGAAAAAGACTGCCATCCGGTTCTGGCTCAATTTTTTGAGCCTTTCTCGCGTCGTCTTCATGTCCTGTGTTGAGCGCTGGACTGGCGGTGGTTTCCCAAAGTTCTGTCAGGATCAATCCGCCGGCTTTGGTCAAAATTTTCGGCGGTGCGCCATGGTCCTCGAAGAGAACAGTTGATCGACCGAGTTCGTTTTGTGTGGTGACGATTCTTTTGGGGCTGTGGTTTGAGTTCATGAAAAATTTCGTTCTCTTTCAGAGGCAGCGTCAGTCAATTCTTATTTGGCTAGACTTCAGTAAGTTGTTCAATTTGATCGAGTCTCTTTTTAAAAACGGACCTAACTTTTCATCCAAGTGTTCTTCGCTTGGGAACTCAAAGCCCAATTGTCTGTACTGCCGTTTGAGCTCCTCTGTTTTGAGTGCTTCTTTCACATCGGCTTGTATTTTAGAAACGATCAAAGGTGAAGTCCCATTTGGGGTGAACAGACACGTCCAACTCACAAAATTAAAATCAGAAAATCCCAACTCCATCATGCTAGGGACATCCGGCAACGCCTCTAAGCGTTTTGCACCAGTTGTTGCGAGTATTTTTAATTTTCCAGACTCAACCAAACCCTTGACCACTGGATAAGAGGTAAACATCATCTCCACTTGGCCTGAAGCGACAGAGAGTGCCGCTTGATCGGCTGTTTTGAACGGCACATGCACCAAATCAATTTTTGACACGGATTTGAATGTTTCAGCAGCCAAATGGGGCAATGTGCCATTGCCCCCAGATGCATAGTTCAAATGATGGGGTGACGATTTCGCCTTTGTAATCAATTCAGCAATGGTTTTAAATGGGGCTTGGCTTGAGATCACCAAAATAAAGGGGAGTACATTGGTCATCACAACCGGTGTCAAATCTTCCACCACATCAATGGTGTTGATGCCCAGGGCATGAGAAATTTGAAAACTCGACGTTGCGTTTAAAAGCGTGTAGCCGTCGGCTTTGGCTTTCAGGACGGTCTCTGCGGCGACTTTGCCACTCGCTGCTGGCAATGTTTCTGCAATGATTTGTTGGCCCCATCTGGGACTTAATTGATTTGCAATGATTCGAGCAGCAATATCCGGCCCTGGTCCACTGATCAAACGAATCGGTTTACTGGGGTAGGGTTGAGCATGCGCTTGAAGAGCCGCCAGCAAGCTTGCCAAAATAAATGAAAAAAGGAATTTCATGCTTTTTTTTATAAGTCCCTACATTTTGTAAGGCAATGGAGTGCCATGCAATGGCTTGGAGCACACTGGATGAAATCCATTTCTGCCATAAGTCGCTTAAATCTAATCGGATTTAATCACTTTGTCCAGTGTGCTTGTCCCTAGAAATGTTTGTGATTTTAAAAGTTCTTGAGTTGTAGAATCAATCGCAATAAGAGGCCTCAATTTGCTGTTGAAATGAGCCGAATTTTTTTAAACACAAGAACATGTCAATTGCTGCAACGACCCATGAATTCAAACTGAAGTCCACCGGCTCAATGATCCTAGACAAAGACATTGATATTCCAGTGCGTGACGGGACCGTTTTAAAAGGCAATTTGTTTAAACCCAATAAAACTGGACAATTTCCTGTCTTGCTCAGTCTCGGGCCTTACGGCAAAGATGTCCACTTAAGTGAGTTCATGCCAGGCGCTTGGGAGGAGTTGAAAAAGCGTTGTCCAGAAATTTTTGAGCACTCCAGTTGTACTCACCTGGTGTTCGAGACGGCGGATCCCGAGGTATGGGTCAAAGACGACTACATTGTGTTAAAGGTGGATTCGCGTGGTTCAGGCAAATCCGCGGGTTTTTTAGATGTCAATTCGCCCGCCGAATTCAAAGATTTGTACGATGTCATTGAGTGGGCCGGTGTTCAAAATTGGTGCAACGGGCGAGTGGGATTGCTGGGTATTTCTTATTATGCGGCAGGCCAATGGATGATCGCATCCATGAAGCCCCCACACTTGAGCGCAATCTTGCCATGGCAAGGGGCCTCAGATTTTTACCGCGATCGATCAAGACAAGGTGGCATTTTTGGCAGTGGCTTTGCTGTTCGGTGGTGGAACCGAAGTGTCTTGAGAAATCAATTCGGTAATGTTGAATGTCCCTTTAAAGACATTGTGACCCAAGCGCGAAATACAGGCCCAACTGAGCTTTCTAAAGAAGAGCTGGAGCGCAACAGAGTCGACTACATTGCCAATATTTTGGACAACCCCTTGGATGGTCCTTTTTATCGGGAACGCAGTCCTCGATTTGAAAACATCGATTTACCGGCTTTGGTCGTTGCCAATTATGGTGGCTTGGGACTGCACCTTCGAGGTACCATTGAAGGCTTTAACCAAATTGCATCCGAGCAAAAGTGGTTAAAAGTTCAATCGGGGTCCTACTTCTTAACTTTTTTGCAGCCACAAAATGTTGCCATCCAAAAAAGATTTTTTGATCACTACCTCAAAAAGCTTGACAACGATTGGCCACAAGAGCCCAAGGTTGAAGTGGCCATCAGAAGCATCGATGACAAGGTGGTGCGTCAGGTGCATGACCAAACCTGGCCTTTGCAGGCAACGAAATGGACCAAGTATTACTTGGATGTCGGGGCGGGTGTTTTGCTTAAAACGCCAAGTCCCGAGTCCTCCTTCATCGAGTATGAGGCGATGGGGGAGGGCGCGCACTTTACGTTGCCCGACTTGAAAACCCATATCGAGATGGCTGGACCCGCTGTGGCGAAATTGTTTGTCTCTAGCCTCACCCAAGACATGGACTTGTTCGTGACACTGCGTGCTTTCAATTCGAAGCATGAAGAGGTGACGTTCTTTGGTGCGACAGAGCCTAAATCTCCTGTATCAATGGGTTGGCTAAGGGTCTCACAAAGAAAAATTGATCCTCAAAAAACGCGGGAGTTCCGGCCCTTTCATACGCACGATGAGACCCAAGCGCTGGAGCCCGGTAAGATTTATGAAGTCGATGTCGAGATATGGCCGATGAGCTTGGCCTTGCCTGAAGGTTGTACTTTGGTCATGACCGTTTCGGGTCGAGATTTCGAGCGTCTTGAAGAGACCGGTGAACAAAGAGGCTCGGGATGGTTTTTACACAACCATCCCAAGGACAGACCGAAAGATGTGTTTGATTCAACGTGTCGAATCTATTCGGGTAAAGAATGGCCCAGTTATGTTCTCTTGCCCCTTGTTGAGTAGACGCACTATTGACTGGGTTGAGGTTTTAAAAAGGTTTTTTATGAGAAAAGTTCACTCTTTCTTGCTGCGTGTTTTTATATCGATGTGTGGTTTTGGGGTGGGTGCTGCGCTTGCGCAACCTTACCCCAACAAGCCCATCCACTTGATTGTTCAGTACCCGGCAGGTGGCGCCATTGACGTGCTTGCCAGAAACGTTGCGCAAAAAGCATCCACGGCTTTGGGGCAAGCCATCGTGGTTGAAAACAAACCTGGTGCAAGTGGTTTGATTGCTTTTGAGGCGTGCGCCAAGTCACCAGCCGATGGTTACCATCTTTGCCTGGCCACAGGGGAGGGCTTGTCTTTCAATCCCTTCATGTTTGCCAAACTGCCCTACGATCCCAGCACGGACTTTGTACCGGTGATTGATTTGGTGAGGATCTCTGGGGTCATCGTGGCGTCTTCGCAAACGCCTTTTGACTCGATGACTGGTTTGATCGAGCAAGCCAAAAGAAAACCTGCAAGTATTAATTGGGCCAGTTTTGGCACAGGCAGCAATCCCCATATTTATTTGAATTGGATTGCCAACAAGGCCAAGGTCGATATCACCCATGTGCCCTACAAGGGCTCTGCTCAAACCATCCCAGCACTCCTCTCAGGTGAGTCAGATGTCACCTACGTGGCTTTGGGGTTTGTGTTGCCCCTGCTCAAGTCCGGAAAGCTCAAAGCGTTGGCGGTCACAACCCCCAAGCGCTTGCCACAATTGCCCAACACCCCCACTTTGCTTGAATTGGGCTTGGACACAGGCACTCAAAATTGGGTCGGCATCGTGGCGCCCGCTCAAACGCCCATGGCCATTGTGAATCGATTGAATGCTGTGTTTGCGAAAGAAATCAAAGAGCCCGCCTTGGTCGATGGTTTTTTGTCTCTCCAAGCGTTTGATCCAGTCGGATCCTCTCAAGAAGAGAGTGCTGCTTTCATCAAGGCAGACCGTTCAACGGCGCAGCGCGTCGTCCAATTAACCGGCATCAAACTTGACGCCAACAATTAAATCTACTTATGTTTACTTTGAGATCCACATTAACGATTGCGCTGATTTCTTTGAGCCTTGGACTTGCACAGGCGCAAGAGGAGCCCTATCCCAGTCGACCTGTCAAAATCATTGCACCCCAGGCGCCTGGTGGCGGGGTTGATATTGTTGGGCGGATCATTGCCGATCACTTAAGGGTCGCATTGGGACAGTCTTTTTTGATTGACAACGAAGCTGGTGCGGGGGGTGCCATTGCAGCCAAAATGACCGCTCGTGCAAAACCCGACGGCTACACCTTGATGATTGGCTATGTTGCAACACATGGCACCAATCCAGCGGTTAAGAAAAACATCTACGACCCCATCAAGGATTTCACAGCTGTTGCCATGCTTGGGGGGACACCCAATATTTTGGTGGTCAACAAGAACATGCCCGTGAGCAATTTGCAGGAATTTTTGACCTATGCAAAAGCCAATCCCACCAAAGTGGACTACGGCACATCGGGTGTGGGCACCTTGAACCATTTATTGATGGAGCAGCTCAAATACATCACGGGCATCAAAAGCATGGCCGTTCCTTACCGCAGCATCGGTCAAGCGTTCACAGATTCTATGAGTGGGCAAATTCAAGTGGTGTTTCCCGGGCTTTCTGCAGCCATGCCACACATCAAAAGCGGCCTGTTCAAGCCCATGGCCGTGACTGGCGACAAGCGCCACTCGATGGTGCCCAATGTACCCACCTTCAAGGAGCTGGGTTTCGAGAGCGTGAGCAGCTTGACATGGTACGGTTTGGTGGGACCAGCTAAAATGCCCGAAGCCATACGAAACAAGTTGAATCTTGAAGTCAATAAAATATTGGCCTCTGCGGAGCTTAAAAAAACCTTTGCTGAACAGGCCCTCACACCCATGCCCATGTCGCCCCAAGAGGTTGAGCACTACATCGTGGACGAGGTCAATCGGTGGTCCGAAATAGCCCGAATCAGCAAAGTACAAGTTGAATAACACCCCAAAGAAATCTTAAAAATGTCTCATTCCGTTTCAGAAAAATTAGCCCACGCATTTGTTGACAACAAGCACGATTTGGATGCCTCTATGCAAACCATGTGCGATGCATTGATGATCGATGTGTCGGGTCTGTGTGTGGCTGCTAGGCACACCGATTACGTTCGCGCCACTTACAAGGCCAGCATGGAAGAGGGGGCATGCACAGTCATCGGTCATGCTGGGGGCGCCAATGTGGCTGCAGCCGCCTTGATCAACGGCACAGCGACCCACGGGGAAGATTATGACGACACCTATGAGGGGGGGCCCATCCACGCGGGAGCGGTGGTCGTGCCCGCCTTGTTGGCCACCGCCGAAAGACATCAATTGTCCGCAAAGCAAATGTTTTGGGGCATGGCCGTCGGCGCCGAGCTGATGTGCCGCATGTGCGATGTCGCTCCAAAATTGGTGCACAAAGCTGGTTTTCATCCCACCGCGGTGTTTGGCGCCATTGGTGCCGCAGCAGGTGTGTCCTCCGCGCTTGGACTGAATGCCGTTCAATGGGTCAACGCACTGGGGATTGCTGGCAGCATGGCCTCAGGCATCATTGAGTATTTGGCCGAAGGCAGTTGGACCAAGCGCATGCATCCGGGGTGGGCTGCTCAAGCGGGCTACAGAGCCGCCCGCATGGCGCAAGAGGGCTTCACGGGACCCAGGACCCTTTTTGAAGGTGAGCATGGATTTTTTCATGCCTTTGCCAATTCTGATGGTTGCAATTTTGACGGCATGCTTGCGAATGTAGGACAAGACTGGATTTCCGCTGAGATGGCTTTTAAGCCATATGCCTGTGGCACCATGGCTCACCCGTACATTGATTGCGCCAGAAAATTGATGCGCGATGGCCTCCAAGTGCAAGACATTGTGAGCATTCGCTGCAAAACGGCAGAGGGCATTGTGCATCGACTCTGGGAGCCTTTGGCCAACAAACAAAATCCCCCGAACGGTTATGCCGCCAAATTCAGTGTGCCTTATGCCATTGCGGTGGGCATGCTCAGGGACGATGCGGGCCTGAACGATTATGAGCAAGCGGTCGTCATGGACCCGTCGGTCAGGGCCTTGGCATCCAAGATCAGTTACGAGATTGATCCACACAATCCCTATCCCAAACAGTTCACGGGCCATTTGGCGGTGACCCTTAAAAATGGACAGGTGATAGAGGCCCATCAATCGTTTTTCAGAGGCGGGCGAGATGCGCCCATGGCGAGGGTTGATTTAGAGAAAAAATTCCTGGCCAATTGCGAATATGGGCAGTGGAGTCCCACGCAATCCAACGTGGCGCTGGATTTGTTGTCCTCCTTGTCTGGACAAGGCCTAGTCAATGTCACGGCCTTGAGGGTTTAAACAAGTGAGTACGCAAGAACTTCAAGGGCGGGTGGCCTTGGTCACAGGATCCGCTAAAAACATTGGGCGAGCCATTGCGTTGAATTTGGCGCGCCAAGGCGCACACGTCATGATCAACGCACGCTCGGCAAAAGCCGAATGCGAGGAGGTCGTGGCACACATTCGTCAAAACGGCGGGCAGGCGAGTTACCATTTGTGTGACATCAGTCAAGCCGATGACGTTCAAGGTTTGATCGAGGCGACCCAAAGCACATTTGGGCGACTCGACATCTTGGTCAACAATGCAGCCATCAGACGCCACTCCAACGTGGAGGTGCTCTCTTGGCAAGAGTGGCGCGAGGTCCTAGGGACGATCCTGGATGGCGCTTTTCTTTGTGCCCAAGCAGCCATCCCATTGCTCAAGTCATCCGATATGGCAAGCATTCTCAACATGGGGGGAATGTCGGCCCATACCGGTTCCAAAGATCGAGCCCATGTCTTGGCGGCCAAATCGGGATTGATTGGGCTCACTCGGGGTTTGGCCCATGACTTGAGCGTGCATGGCATCACCGTGAACTGTTTGGTGCCGGGACTGATCGATACCGAAAGAGGCGAGTCTGCGGGTTCTGGCGCGCCTGAGCACCACAGTCGAAACAAGACCCTATTAGGGCGCAGGGGTCAACCCGAGGAGGTGGCCCAAATGGTGGTGTTTCTCTGTGGCCCTCAATCGCGGTACATGACGGGACAGACGGTGCATTTAAACGGCGGAGCTTACTTGGCGTGATGCTTTTTTGCTCGTCGCTAGCGTGCAGCAAGGGCGCCTGTTTCAAGGGTTAATTCTGAGGCAAATCAGTAGATACCCCGTGCAGGTGTGGATGGGTTTCAAAGTATCCTCTCGATCGAACTCTGCAGAATGCAGAGATCGCAGAAATTAACCCTTTGAGGACCCTATGTTCAAATCTTTATCGCAAAAGAAGCCGCTGTACACGGTTGCATTGCCCCTTGCTGCAGTCAGTGCTGCAGCCATGCTGGTGGCTTGTAGTGGAACGAGCTCACCGTTTCCAATTCCACTCTTTCCTGCTGCAAAATCAGCCATCGTCGCACCCGAGTTGGGCGCGGCTTGTCCCATCACCAATTCAAGCATTGAGTCCTTGGTCACCAAGGGCACTGGTTTGGCCTTCAATGGTGCGAGTTTTGGCACAGTTGGCACTTATTCATACGTTTTGGCCGAGGCGACTGGCAAAGTGGCGGCCAATGACAACTGCGCGCCCACCATTGTTGACCTCAAAAATGCGGCCGATGCCAGTGGCAATGTGCGCTATAAATTTGACGTGGTTGTGCTCATGCCCACCGATGCAGCAAAAGCCAGTGGCAGTTTGCTCTACATCGTCAACAACCGCTCCAACACCAGCTCTTTTGAAGCCTTGAACGATGGTTCTTCAAACGACCTCTTTGGCAACGTCGCTCCAGTGATCCCAACCACCGGTGCAGCTGCAACAGCAGGCGTGGGGGCTGGCAGTGCTTACCTCATGAAGCAAGGCATGACCGTGGTCTTCTCGGGTTGGCAGGGCGATCGTCCTCAGACCTTGAATGTCCCTACTGCATCCATCAGCAGCACGTCCAAGTGGTACTTGCCTGGCATGACGTTGCCGGTCGCTAAAGATGCAGCCAATGGTGGTGCCACGATCACAGGTGGCGTTCAAGACGAGTTCATTGCCGACAATGCAACCAGCAACCTATTGGGCACCTATTACAACCGTGCACCCGGGACGGCTGCAACGCTCACCATTCAAAAAACCGCCACCTCACTGCCGGTTGTTGTTGATCCCACTTATTGGACTTACACCGCAGGCACAGGCGTGGCTGAGGGGGGCAACACGACTGCAACGGGTTATGGCTACGTCACCATCAATCGCGCCAAAGTGGTTGCAGATGCTTCATTGGCAGCAGGCCTGGACGCTGGCAGTGACAATGGCTCCATCTACCACTTCAATTACACAGCCGTTGATCCAAGACCCATGGGACTTGGCTTCTTGAGCGTGAGAGATTTGATTTCTTTCTTTAAAAATGAATCAAAAGACTCACAGGGCAATGCAAACCCATTGGCAGGCCGTGTGAAATACACCTTGGCCACGGGCATTTCCCAATCCGGCCGCTTCCTCAGAGACTTCTTGTGGCAAGGCTTCAACACCGATGCCAACATGAGACAAGTCTTTGACGGCATGTTGCCTTTGGTGGGCGGTTCACGCAAAACCTACACCAACTACCGTTGGGCCAAACCAGGTGACTATTCTCGTCAACACGAAACCCATTACACACCCGGCGACCAGTTCCCCTTTGCTTATGCAACGATCACCGATCCGTTGACAGGCAAAACAGATGGTTTGCTGCAAAAGTGTACGCAACTCAATACCTGCCCCAAAGTGTTCCAGTATGACAGTCCCATTGAGTTTGGTGGTGCAAGGGCCTCTCTGACTGTGACCGATGGTCAAGGCAAAGACATCCCAATCCCATCCAATGTGCGCATGTTCTATGCGGCGGGTACATCCCACGGTCCAACCGTGTTGGCAAACAACGCTGTGGCACAACCTGACTACTCTGTGGACAGAACAGTTGCTGCAACGGCTGTTTCGGCTGCACCTGGTGCTTTGATTGCGAGCAGTGCGTTGTTCAGATCTTTGATCTCCAATTTGGACGGCTGGGTCAGAGGGACGGCTGCTCCTTTGGACAGCTCCTACCCCAAAGTGGCGGACGGCACCATGGCTGTTCCTACCAGCGATCCAAAAAGCTTGGGCGCGCCTGATTTATCTGGCTTAGGGTTGAGCTTCAATGGTGTATACAACACCTTGAGTGTGAACGATGAGTCGGTGATTCCTTCAAAAACATCGACACAGTTTTACACCGTGTTGTTGCCCACCTCTGATGCACAAGGCAATGACAAGGGAGGCGTAAGAATGCCTGATCTGTCCGTGCCCATTACCACATCCAAAGGCTACAGTGTTCGCAAGTCTGGATTTGTAGCGGGAGACCAAAATGGTTTGAGCAGCTCACAGTTGGCATTTGCTTTGCTAACCGCATCCAAAAATGCGGCCGACCCAAGACAGAGCGTCCAGCAGTTGTACACCAACAAAGCGGGCTACCTTGCACAATGGAATGCAGCGGTTGACGCCTTGGCGGCCAAGGGTCTTTTGTTGCCCGATGACGTGACGGCCTATAAAAACAGAGGTGTGATGCAAACCTTGCAGCCCAACTTTGCAACCCTGCCTTAAAACACAGTTTGTGATTTAAAGCTCAGCCCCTTGGCCTAAAAATCCAAGGGGTTTTTTCTTGCGCGGGTTCAAATTTTCTGCGGTATGGAGCTCATGGTTGGTGTGCTTGAGGGTATCTCCTCTTTGAGCAGGGCTCCAAATGCATCAAAATATTTGCCTGAACTCAATGGATTGAGTGCCCCCCATTTAAAAACTGATCGTCGAATTTAAATTGAAGTATTTTTTACGCTCACTCTCCCGTTTATGTTTGTGCATCAGTTTGGCTGGCGTTGTGGGCGCCAGTTTGGCGCAAACCAAAACCCTGATGGAGTTGTCTCAGCTATCAGGTGCAGATCGTCAAAGCACATTGATTGCAGGCGCCAAAAGAGAGGGCGAGTTGAGTGTTTACTATGCGCACCCGATCATTCAAACGATTGTGGATGCATTTTCACAAAATTACGGCATCAAGGTCAAAACGTGGCGTGCGGGCTCGGAAGCCATTCAGCAACGGGTCATCAGTGAGCAACGGGCGGGAAAATTCGACATCGATGTCCTCTCCAGCACGGCCATTGACACCGAGGCCTTGTACAAAGAGCGGCTGCTTCAAGAAGTGAACTCACCCGTTTTTGCCCAGTTGATCGACAAAGCACTTCCAAGTCACAAACAATGGGCCGCCTTCAATTTGGACATTTACAGCGGTGCCTTCAATACCAAGTTGTACAAGCGAGAAGACTTGCCCAAAACTTATGAAGAACTTTTAAATCCGAAGTGGCGTGGACAATTGGGCATTGAGGCCAACGATCACGTCTGGTACGGTGCATTGTTGGCGGAGTTGGGTGAAGACAAAGGTAGAAAATTGTTTGATCAAATCATGGCCACCAATGGTTTTTCAGTAAGAAAGGGGCATTCCCTTTTGACAACAATGGTGGCCTCGGGAGAAGTGCCCTTGGCCATCACGGTGTACAACTGGAACCCAGAGGCTTTGAAGAAAAAAGGAGCACCCATCGATGTGTTTGGCCTGTCTCCCTTGCTCGCCTTGCCTTCAAGCGTGGCCGTCATGAACAAAGCGCAGCATCCTTATTCGGCCTTGCTCTTTTATGATTATGTGCTCAATGAGGGGCAACGCTTGGTCGCAGACGCTGGGTACGCTGCAACGTCGAAGAAAATTGAAACCATCTACTCCACGATGAATGTTAAAGTCATTGACGCGCAAGTGGCTCTCGCTCAACAAGACCGGTGGTTCAAGATGTATTCGGACATGCTCAATAAGCGCAACAAGTGAACATTTTTTTAAACCTTTAGAGTCTCGACATGGATATCAGCATTGCGCTATCAGACAACCATTACACCCGTGCCATCACGCAAGGGCGTGTGCACCCACAGGGTGCAAGGTTTTTACCGACCACCGTTCATCCCTCAGAAATGTTTTGGCGTCAGCTCAAGTACGGGGACTTTGATGTTTCTGAAATGTCCTTGTCCTCACTGTTGATCGCCGCCTCAAAAGGCGATCATCGTTTTGTTGCGTTGCCGATTTACACCTCAAGAACTTTTTTCCATACGTGGATTTTGATTCGCAATGACAAAGGGATTCTCACCCCCGCAGATTTGAAGGGCAAGCGTGTCGGGGTGCCTGAGTACCAGCAAACCGCTGCATTGTGGTCGCGAGGCATCTTGCAGCACGAGTTTGGTGTTTTGCCCAAAGAGATGACCTGGTTCATGGAGCGCAGTCCCGAGAAAAGTCACGGCGGCTCAACAGGCTTTGAGCCACCCGCTGGCGTTGTGCTCAACAAGATTGATCCCAAGACCAACATTGGGGAAATGTTGGTGAGCGGTGAGTTGGACGCGACACTTTTGTACCTCAACAGCAAGAATTTGGTGGATCGGTCGCAAATTGATGTGTTGGGCCACCCCAATATCGAGCCTTTGTTCAAGGATCCGTTTGTAGAGACCCGACGTTTCTTTCAAAAAACCGGGCTTTTCCCGATCAATCACACAGTGGTCATGAAGCGGGAACTTTACGAAAAACACCCCTGGTTGGCCCTGAACATCTATCACGCCTTTGTGGAGGCCAAGCGCCAAGCGGACACCGATGCCAGTGAAGCCATCCAGTCCATGATGGAGACTGGCGCACTTCAACTTGGACAAGGCTTTGAGGCACAGGCATGGCAGGAACAAGCCAAGAAATACGGCATGAAAAACTCTCGACCGGTCTTGGAGACGATTGCGGCCTATATCCATGAACAAGGCCTGAGCGCGTCCCCGATTAAAATAGAGGACGTGTTTGCCGCGTCCACCATGGATCTATAGGTCCTGGGCCCAGTTATCACGCACGAAAAGGAACCCCAATGAGCAATTCTTCAACACAGCGCACAGGCCGCTCGATCGAGGTCGAGGGCATCACCCATGGTCATGCCCCCATCCCGATGGCGTCTAGGGTGGGCAACATGATCTATTCATCTGGCATCATGGGGAAAAATCCTGCCAACGACACCTTGCCCTCAGACGCACCCAGTCAGTCCAAGTTCATGTTTGCCAATCTGCGCACACTTTTGGCCAATGGCGGCGCAGAGCTCAAGCATGTGGTGCATGTGAAAGCGTACATCAAAGACAACACCTACAGAGATGCACTCAACGAAGAGTGGCTCAAGTGTTTTCCCGATCCGCTTGACCGACCCGCCAGGCACACCATGGTGTCTGACCTGCCTGGCGGCATGCTGATGCAAATTGAAATTGTTGCAGTCCTCGCGGATTGACCGAGCCCCCTTTTTATTTTGATGTGAAAGAAAAAAATGATCATTGATTGCCACGGCCACTTCACCACCACACCGCCCCGAGTCATGGAGTACAGGGCCCGCCAAGTTGAGGCGCTTAAAAAAACCGGTAAAAACACCGAGGAGGCCCCTCCGCACATCAGCGATGAGGAAATCTTTGCGGCCATCAACGACAACCAACTCAAGGTCATGAAGGAACGTGGCATTGATTTAACGGTGTTCTCGCCACGGGCTTTAGGCATGGATCACCATTTTGGCGATGAACAAACCAATTTGACGTGGGCGGTTTATTGCAACGACTTGGTCCACCGAGCTTGCGTGATGTTCCCCGATCATTTTGCAGGCGTTTGCCAGTTGCCCCAAGTTGCAGGCAGCAAGCCTGGGCAAGTCGTTTTTGATGAATTAAAGCGTTGCATTGAAGACTTGGGCTTCATTGGTGCAAATTTAAATCCCGATCCTTCTGGCGGAAACTGGTCGGACCCCCCCCTGTGGGACAAAGATTGGTGGTATCCCCTTTATGAAAAATTCGTGCACTACGACATTCCAGTGATGATTCACGTGAGTGGGTCATGCAACCCCCATTTCAATGCAGTGGCCACGCACTACATCAATGGAGACACCACCGCCTTTGTTCAGTTCATGATGTCAGACCTCTTCAAGGACTTTCCAAGCCTCAAATTCATCGTGCCCCATGGCGGTGGTGCGGCACCCTACCACTGGGGTCGCTATCAGGGCATGGCCATCGATATGAACTATGGGGACTTGAACCAAAAGGTGATGAAGAATTTGTATTTTGATACCTGTGTCTACCACCAGCCAGGCATCGATTTGCTGCTCAAGGTCATTCCGAGCGACAACATTCTTTTCGCCTCCGAGACCATCGGGGCGGTAAGAGCGGTTGATCCTAAAACAGGTCGTAATTTTGACGATACGCACGAGTACATCAAAGCCACCCAAGTGGTGAGTGATGCAGAAAAAGCAAAAATTTACAGCGCCAATGCCTTGGGTGTTTACAAACGACTTGGGAACCATCCCCGGTTCAACAAAACCAAGTAAAGAAAAGAGAACGAGATGATTGGATTTCAGATTTTAGAGAGAACACGCGTCATTGACGCGCAAATGGTCAATGCCTTCAAAGACTTGCCTGTTGCCTGTGTGAGCGACTGCATGCAAAGAATGTTTGCCGGCGGTGCTGATTTAAGACCCATGCACAATGGTCAGCCCATGGCCGGGGCCGCCTTCACCGTCAAAGTCCGACCAGGGGACAATTTGATGATCCACAAAGCGATTCAACTCGCGGGTCCCGGAGACGTCTTGGTGGTCGATGGTGGGGGAGACCTGACCAATGCGCTGATTGGCGAGATCATGACGTCGGCAGCACATGCCAAAGGCATTGTAGGGATGGTCATTTATGGATCGGTCAGAGACGCGGGATACCTCAAAACACAAGACTTCGGTGTCTTTGCATGTGGCGTGACCCATCGGGGTCCCTACAAGGACGGTCCAGGTGAGATCAATGTACCCGTCGCCTTCGGTGGGATGGTGATCCATCCAGGCGACTTGGTGCTTGGAGATGAGGATGGTGTGTTGTGCGTACCCATTGACCAAGCCCCTGCGCTTTTAAAGGCCACGCAAGAGCGTGTGGTGCAAGAGACCGCCATGCTCGAACAAATCAGGGCAGGTGTTTACCAAAACACTTGGATTGACAAGGCCGTCAAAGACAAGATGGGCTAGAGCGCGCATGCACGAGGGCACGGTCTCAAAGGTCTGTGCCCTGTGCTGCGCTGAACGCCCAGCCTGATGGGCTCAATCGAGTCGAATGTTCATGTCCTTGATGATGTGAGACCAGCGCTGTGACTCGCTTTTGATCAAGGACGCCAATTGTTCTGGCGTACCTCCAATGGGCTCAAGCGCAAAACGGTCCAACTGATCCGCTTTGAATGTGGGGTCTTTGAGTATTTTGTTGACCTCGAGGTTGATCTTCTCAAGGGTGTCTTTGGGCGTGCCCGCTACGCCCATCAAGGCAAACCAGGACGAGGGTGTAAAGCTCTCAAAGCCTGCCTCCTTGAAGGTGGGCACTTCCGGCAGTTGAGGGGATCTCTTGTTGCCAGCCACGGCCAGCACCCGAAGATTATTGGCCTTGGCCTGCGCGCTCACCAGTCCAGTCGAAACGATCATGGCGGAGACGTGCCCACCCATCAGGTCGGTGATGGCAGACGAGGCTCCTTTGTAGGCAATATCAACCAATTGCATATCAGCCACTCGCTGCAAAAGTTCAAAATTCAAGTGTGCGGATGATCCGATCCCCAAGTTGGCAAAGGAGTAATTCTTGGGGGATTTTTTGGCCAGCTGCACAAACTCTTGCAGGCTCTTGGCAGGCACACTTGGCGAGATCACAAAGCTTTGTGGGATGCTGGCCAAGGCCACGACAGGGGCGAAATTCTTTTCCACGTCGTAGGGCAATTTGGCATAGAGCATGGGGTTCATCGTCAATGTGGACTCGGCGGTCAAAAGCAGGGTGTACCCATCGGCCGCTGACTTGGCCACGTGCGAGGCACCAATCAGGGTGTTGCCGCCGGGCTTGTTCTCGATCAGCACTTGTTGCCCCAAGGCGCTGCTGAGTTTTACGCCCAGAGCGCGGGCCAATCCATCAGAGACCCCGCCCGTGACATAGGGCACCACAATAGAGATGGACTTCTGGGGGTAAAGGTTTTGAGCTTGTCCTGCGCACATGGCGCACACAAGCGATAAGCATACCGATGTGGTCTTGAGGAAGGCGTTCATGGGGCTTGCAGAAATGCGTCGTTGAAAGCACTTGAGTCTAATTGTTTTTGTCTATGCAGTTGCGAATCAACAGAAAAAAACTCTCAGAAAAACCACTCTAAATTGAAGCGCT
>CAIOTD010000071.1 GCA_903861115.1 uncultured Burkholderiales bacterium | reverse complement strand
TTGGCATATTGAACAGCCAGCACTTTGGACATTTGAATGATGCCTGCCTTGGTGGCTGCGTAGGCAATTTGTGCAGACCCCGTCCAACGCGTGCCTGAAGTAGACGCCATGCTCACAACCGCACCACTTTGCTGTTTGATCATGTGCGGCAACACGTGTTTACAGGTCAAGAACACACTTTTGAGGTTGTAATCCACTTGTGTGTCCCAAACGTCTTCCTCCATCTCCACAGGCCCCCCTTTAGCAGAGCCCCCAACATTGTTGACAAGCACATCGATTCGACCAAACGTATCAATGCAATTTTGTACCGCCTGTGCAATGGACTTGGATCTCATGACGTCACAGGAACCACCAACAAAGGTGCCTCCAAATGATTCAATCAAGGCTTTTGTTTCTTGCATGCGTTCTTCATGCAAATCCACACCGTACACCTTGGCACCCTCTTGCGCAAACCGAACGGCGATTGACCGCCCATTGCCCCAGCCAGCCCCCACAGAACCCGCCCCCGTGATGAAGACCACGCGCTCGTTGAGTCTTCTGTTTTCTTGGGGGGTCATTTTTAAATTGTTTTCAGTTGTGCTCGTCATCAAATCATCTCATGTAAAAAAAAGTATCTCAATTCAACTGGCCAATTGTTTGGCCACTCCTGTACTCACAGCCTCATTCCTTTGCAAACGGCTTGATCACTTGAAGCCATAAAGTCTTTGAGGATTGTCCACCAAAATCTTTTGCATCAACTCGGGCTCTGGGGCAATCTGCTCCAAGGCTTGAACGAGCACGCCATCGTCTGGAATATGCGTGTGATTGGGGTGTGGCCAATCTGAGCCCCAAACGCACTGATCAGGATAGGTCATGACCAAACGTCGAGCCAGGGCAATGCCTCTGAAGTAAGGGCGCGCTGGATCATCGAAAGGTACGCTTTGATCAATGCGGTCGATGCCACTGACTTTGACGTGAAAGAGTGGATTGCTCAGCAACTTCATCAAGGCCGCAAAATCCTCATGGTGCTCCCCCAATTTCGCGTCTACACGTGCCATATGGTCAATCACCACCGGGACTGCACTTTGCTCAAAAGATTTGGACAACTCGTGAATCAATGAGCTCTCAAAATGCACTTGAAGGTGCATCCCCACTGTTTTAAGCCGGTGCGTCAGCGCAATGATGTCCTTTAAGCGCTGAACACCCGCCTCTCCTTGTGCACCTCCCAGGTGCTTCATAAAGTTAAACCGAACACCCTTAAAACCGATCGCAGCCAATCGCTGCAACTCTGCATCTGAAACATGAGGCGATAAAAGCGCCACGCCCAAATAATTCCCCCCTCCAGCCTTGATGGCATCTTCGACCACGCGATTGTCCAAAGCATGCACCATGGACTGGACAATCACACAGCGCTCAATGCCCATTTGCTTGTGCCACTTAAAGAGCAACTCTTTGGGTGCGTCTTGTGGCGTCGATTGACGCTCAGGATCAAAGGGAAATACCGCCCTTGGACCAAAGACATGCACGTGTGCATCGCATGCACCTTTTGGCAACTTCAAACTGGGTTGCGAAGGGTGGGGGTTGAAGGTTTGGACAATCTTGAGGGTTTCGGACATAAAGATGTGAAGGAAATAGATGAAATTTTGATCACCCCAATGAAAAATCTTCTCTAGCGAATGGACTTCAAATGGGAGCGCCTAATTATCGCACCACCGACCCCCTTTGACGCAAGGGATTGTCCGAAGGTTTGCGGCTTTTGATCTCAATGATCCGCCACGGGGTCTTGTGGCCATGACGGCAAAGGTCCCACCTGCCCTAGGCCGTGCATTCGCTGGGTGAAAACTTTTCAAAAAAAGGGCTTTGCAAGAGTTGTCTTTTTCCCCTTAAAATTAAAGTGTGAGCGTATGGCGGAAGAAATAAATTGCATTTCTTACAAAATCAAAGAAACAATTTGCACACCTTGGCCGGTTAAGGCCATGAAGACCATTTAAAAACAGATCAACGACCCGTTCAATCAACCAGAGCACTCAAGCACAAGGGAACACATGCCCGTCATTTTCTCCATGATCATGGTCCTTTCGGGTTTGCTTTTATGGACACCTGATTTATCTTTTGATCGGCTCAAATCTTTTTACGAGACGCCGCAAAGTCAACTCATTCAAACGCCTGAATCTCTCGTTTTCTCTGAAGACACGGATCCCAACAATGAGCTTGCGCCCACGGTCGTTTTAATCCACGGATTCGGTTCAAGTCTGCAAACATGGGACGAGTGGGTGCGAATGCTCAAACCTCGCATGCGAGTCGTTCGCTTTGATGTTCCAGGCTTCGGACTGAGCAGCGCACCTGTCTCACACGACTACTCGAGCGCCGCTGATTTGCTTCGATTAGAGCAGTTTATTGACCGCAAAAAACTCAACACCTTTGTGTTGGTAGGCCACGCAATGGGAGCACGCATGGCTGGGTCTTACACGGCCAAGCACCCTGAGCGTGTGAGTCACTTGGTGCTATTGAGCCCCGAGGGCTCGCCTTCAGCGCCATCAAAAGGGTCTGAAAAAGGGGTGGACGTTGTCTCTTCCCCCACCTATGACACGCCATTTTATTTTGGACTGATTCGTTTTACCTGCCCCAAGTGGGCGGTCAAAGCCATTTTAGAAAATGCTTTTGCTGATCAGAGCTTAATGACCGAACAAATACTCAGCCGTTACCATGACATGCTAAGGGCCCCAGGCGTGAGAGCCAGCATGCTGGACCGGATGTCCCAAAGCGTGGACCTCGATCTGAGCGTCTCATTGAAATCCATCACCACGCCAACTCTCATCCTTTGGGGAGAGGAAGACCGGATCATCCCTTTGGGCCGTCTTCAATACTTCAAGGACACCATGCCGAGTGCAAAAACAGTGGTCTTGAAAGACACAGGCCATCTGATTCAAGAAGAGAACGCCGAGGATGCCTTGAAAGCTTTTTTAACGTTCTTGGGGAAAGAGTCAGTCATCTGAGCTCGGATCGAGCTCAGGAAAGAGGACGTCCACAAAACCAAATTGAGTCATGTCCTTGATTTTCATGGGATAAAGCACGCCCAGCAAATGATCGCACTCATGTTGTACCACCCTGGCATGGAAACCTGACACCTCGCGTTCAATGCGTTGACCACGAAGATCAAAGCCCTCGTACTTCAGGCGTGTGTACCTGGGCACCAAGCCCCTCATGCCGGGCACCGACAGGCAACCCTCCCAACCATCCTCCATCCGCTCCGACAAGGGCACAAGCACAGGATTGATCAGCACGGTCTTTGGAATCACTTCGGCATCGGGGTAGCGAACATTGGGCTGACCTGTTCCAAAAATCACCACCTGAAGATCCTCGCCAATTTGCGGTGCCGCGATGCCCACACCATGGGCGGCCAGCATGGTCTGCTCCATGTCCAGCACCAAGGCATGCAAAGCATCGGTGTCAAATTTCTTGACCGCCTTGGCAACTCTCAACAGCCTGGGATCCCCCATTTTCAAAATATCACGAACAGCCATGCAAAACCTTCACTCGACGAAAAAATGATTGATGAATAAAGACCGCTTTTTAATTGGATGGACTCGCATGCAATTTAAGCAAGTGGGTGAATGCTGGCTCATCGAGCACCTTCACACCCAACGCAATGGCCTTGTCCAGCTTGCTCCCAGCTTCCGCACCGGCGAGCAAAGCGGTGGTCTTTTTGCTCACACTTCCCGCCACCTTGGCACCCAATTTTTCCAAGGCCTCTTTTGCTTCATCACGCGAGAATTGCGACAAAGTGCCAGTGATCACGTACGTTTGCCCAGATAGGGGCAAGGCCATATCCGCTTGGGCTTGCACGCGGGGCCAATGGACGCCCAAGGCCTGCAACTGCTCGATCAATTCCATGTGATGGCTTTGAGAGAAAAAGGTGCGCACACTTTGAGCAACCACGGGGCCCACATCGTTGACGTCCAAGAGCGCCTCCTGCGAAGCATGAACGATTCGATCAAGGTCTCCAAAATGACTGGCCAAATCTTTTGCGGTGCTCTCACCCACATGTCGAATACCCAAGGCGTACAAAAATCGCGAGAGCGTTGTCTTTTTTGAAGCCTCAATGGCTTCAAGCACATTGGCCGCTGATTTTTCTGCCATTCGCTCCAAGCCCACCAAAGCGGACAGATCCAGTCGGTACAAATCGGCCACACTTTGAATGGTTTGGGTGTCGACCAATTGATCAATGAGCTTCTCCCCCAAGTCCTCGATGTCCATTGCGCGCTTTGATGCGAAATGCCAAATCGCTTGCTTTCTTTGTGCGCTGCAAAACAAACCGCCCGAACAGCGATGATCGGCCTCTTGTGCCTCCTTGATGGCCAAGCTCCCACACACGGGACAGTGGCTTGGCATCTTAAAGGGCAAGCTCTCTATTTGCCGATCTTGCATCACGACCCCAACGACCTCAGGAATGACATCACCTGCGCGTCTGACGATCACCGTGTCGCCCACTCGAACATCCTTTCGCGTGGCCTCCAACTCATTGTGCAAAGTGGCATTGGTCACCGTCACGCCCCCCACAAACACAGGCTTTAATTTGGCCACCGGTGTTAATTTACCAGTTCGACCCACCTGCACATCAATGCCAAGGACGGTGGTCACTTGTTCTTGAGCGGGATACTTGTGCGCAACAGCCCATCGCGGCTCCCGCGTGACAAAACCCAAACGCATCTGCCAATCAAGCCGATTGACTTTGTACACCACCCCATCGATATCAAAAGGCAAATGCTCTCGCGCCAACCCCATCTCTTGGTGGTATTGGACCAAGCCCTTTGCGCCCTTGACAACCGAAGCTTGCTTGGCAACAGGAAAGCCCCAGGCTTTTAACGCTTGCAGCAAGCTGTAATGATCTTGAATGCCTAAACTCAAGAGCGCTTGTGTTGAATTGCTCACTTTAGGCGTCACCCAATTAACGGCGGGATCCTCCATAAGGCGCTGCGACTCTGGCGCCAAAGGGCTTTCAGCGCCTTGGGGTTCCAAGGGCTTTGGCAACACCACGCCCACGCCATAGGCAAAAAAACTCAAGGGACGTTGAGCGGCTATTTTCGAGTCCAATTGCCTGACCGCGCCGGCCGCGGCATTTCTTGGATTGACAAAGGTCTTTTCGTTTTTAAGACCTTGTGCGATTTTGCTGCGCTGGCGTTCGTTCAAGTCTTCAAAGTCAGATCTCCCCATGTAAACCTCCCCCCTGACCTCTAACCATTGAGGGATGGGAAGGGACGAGACGTGTTTGAGCTTCAAAGGAATTTGTCGAATGGTACGAATGTTTTGCGTCACCTCCTCACCAAAGAGCCCATCCCCCCGAGTTGCAGCACGCACCAAAACGCCTTGAAAGTAAGTCAAATTCATGGCCAAACCGTCGAATTTCAACTCAGCCACATAGTCGATCTCCTCTGGCGAGCCACTGAGCGACAACTCTTTGCGCATTCGCTCGTCAAACGCTTTCGCCCCTTGAGGAGAGGTGTCCGTCTCGGTTCGAATACTCAACATGGGTTGACCGTGTTCGACTGAGCGAAAGGCCTCCAAAACCCCTCCCCCCACTCTTTGCGTGGGCGAGTCCAGTGTGACGAGTTGGGGAAACTGTGCTTCAAGCCGTTCAAGGCGTTGGTAAAGCTCATCGTATTGCACATCGGCAATGCTTGGCTCATCCAAGACGTAATAGAGGTGCGCGTGTTGTGCGAGTTGCGCCTTCAACTCGGCGTATTGCGCGTCAATCTCAGGGCTCAAACGAGAGGATTCAAGGGTCATGATGGCGTACAAAAAAGAACTGGAAACGGAAACAAGTGGTTTGCAAAAAAGCTTGACGTGGCACGCGATGCCAAGTGCAATGGGCGCCTAGAGCCCCTTAACTAAAGAGTCTTCTGGCCTGTGCAGAGCCTGCGGCCAAGTCTCTAGAGGCCAGCACCTGGTACAAGGCCAGCAAGTCTTGCTCGATGTTGCCAAGTGCCGTTGAACTGAGGACATACCCTTGATCGTCCATGATGGTGCCCTCCATGGCCTTGGACAACTCTTGAGCAACGTACCACATGCGCCTAAAAGGTTCATCGCTTTGTTCAACTTGAGGCACATCAAGGGTTAAACTCAAAAGCCTGATCGCTGAATTTGAAGGGTCATCGGCCAAAGCCGCCTGGGTATCAAAACTCAATCCCAAAATGGGGGGTAAGCCAATCGCTTTGGCCGGAATGACCATCCGCCCAGGAATGACACCGGCCACAAAACCCAACTGGGAGGCATGTTGTTGAACAAAACCTGGGCTCCAGGCGAGTCGTTGAGCGTGAATTTGAAAAATCAATTGGGCATCGTGCTCACTTGCGAATTGATCCAACTCGCGTGCACGTGCCACCTCCTCAATCATGTCAGTGAATTCCGCTTCACCGGCCATGGCATCCGCAAAGCGTTGCGTCTTCATCACGAACTCAGAGAATTCAATCTCGTTCAAGGGGCCCAATCGATTGGCCAATTGGATACCCGCTTGAAAGGCACTGTAGCGCTGTCCAGATTTGATGACCTCCCACTCTCCTCGGTGGGCGTGAAGGCCTTCGACCATGAAGGGCTTGCTGCCAATTCTTCGGCTTGGAGGCATGGCGGCCAACGCGGCTTCACCAAAGACCACCCCCTCGAGCTCAACGTTGGCAATCACATCAATCAGAGCATCCAAGGTGTAGCGACGCTCAGACTGCACGACGCTTTGGCTGACCTCAAAATCCAAGCTCTCATCGCTAGCTTGGGTCGCCTCCAAGCCGCTCTCGCGAGACTGGGCCAAGGTCTGGGGATCTGAATGGGTTGACTGTGCGCTTGAGGAATCGTTCAAAGTCGCAGCCTCAGGGTCAGAGCCGTGATGCGGCGAGTGCGTCTCCTCGCTCGGCGAATGCTTAAAGCCCGCATCCAAAGTGGGCTCCGTTCTTTGCATCGAGGCCGCTTGAGCACTTTTGGGCTTGGCATCGGCCTGTCTTGGTTTGTTTTGCCTAGAAACCCATGCCCCTTGGGCCACCACTGCGGCCAAGACCAAACCACCGATGATTGCCAAAGTAACTTGTAAGGTGCTCATGGATTAAAGTGTGCTTGAGGTAAGTGGCATCGCATCGCCTCAGCTGGGCTCTACCATCGAGATGGCTGAGACCATATCGACCGCCACGATTCTGGAGACGCCTTGCTCTTGCATGGTCACACCAATCAATTGCTCGGCCATTTCCATCGCAATCTTGTTGTGCGAAATGAACAAGAACTGTGTTTCTTTTGACATGCTGGCGACCAATTTGCAATACCGCTCCGTGTTGGCATCGTCCAAAGGCGCATCCACCTCATCGAGCAAACAAAAAGGTGCTGGGTTGAGCTGGAAGATTGCAAACACGAGCGCAATCGCTGTAAGGGCTTTTTCTCCGCCAGAGAGCAAGTAAATGGTTTGATTTTTCTTGCCCGGAGGTTGTGCGTAAACTTGAACACCAGAGTCCAAGATCTCCTCGCCCGTCATCACCAACTTTGCATTGCCACCGCCAAAGAGCTCAGGGAACATGCGCCCGAAGTGCTCATTGACGATGTTAAATGTTGAACCCAAAAGTTCACGCGTTTCTGCATCAATTTTCTTGATCGCCGCCTCAAGCGTCAGCATGGCCTCGGTCAGATCGGCCGTTTGAGCGTCTAGGAAGGTCTTTCTTTCCTTGGAATGGGTCAACTCATCAAGTGCGGCCAAATTCACAGCGCCCAGGAGTTGAATCTCTCGTTGCAGACGATCAATTTCACTTGAGAGCCCAGCCAATTTGACGTGCCCTTCTTGAATCCCTTGCTCAACAGCGGCCAAGTCAGCTTGTGCTTCAGACAGTTGAGTGAAATATTG
>CAIOTD010000070.1 GCA_903861115.1 uncultured Burkholderiales bacterium | reverse complement strand
GAAAGATCGGGAGTTAATAGAAATTTATTACTCGAAGGTTTCATATCAGGATGATACTCTCTAAACCCATAAACACCAACTGGGTCCAAATCTTTATTTAAAACTTCTAATGTTTTATAAAAAGACAATTCTTTAAGAAAGAACTCAAATTCGAATCCAATAATGGCTTCCTTTAATATGTCCGAATTATTTATAAATTCCTCTGTATATTTACGCATGTCTTATATATTAATAATTAAGTTTTACTAATAAGCATGGTGAGTCGATGGCCTTGTCATGCGGCGGTGTTCATGATCACCTCCCCACGCTCAACAGTTGGGCGTTCTGTGCGGTACGATCCAAGTCCTTTTATTCGACTTTACAGGTATCTCATTGGAAAAAATCAGCTTCTTTCATCCTCATATCTATTGACTATGCAAGAGGCTGATTCTCCGTCTTATGGAAATGCATTGATTTACGCAACTTAAAACCAATGCGAGAATATTCTTACTGGGTAAGAAAAGAGACACCAAGGTGAATGGGTGCAGCTCAAGACAAAGGACAGATCGTGTTTCTAATAAAATCCGCCGCCGCCCTTGAGTTATTCAACGCTGTCAGCTCAATTTATGTCTTTATAGACCATCGATAAGAGAAGATACCAAGCGGTCGGTTGAGCCTACTCAAAACGAGGAAGGCTCTGATCATGCAACGGCTATACGCGGGCGCAAAGATGACCGCGCTTGACACAAACACTTTAGCGCCCTTAGATGTTGACGACTGGGGAGGTTGCGTTGATTCAGTAAATTTTGTATAGTTAAAAAAACAAAAAGCCCGGTTATACCGGGCTAAATGTTAGATTTATATGGGGTGGCTGATGGGACTCGAACCCACGACAACAGGAATCACAATCCTGGACTCTACCAACTGAGCTACAACCACCGTTCAAATATTATAACTTGAACTTAGAAATTATCAAATATAGTCTCAGAATAAATTAATCCGCCCCCAAACAACGGGCTTATTTCTCCATCACTGCAAGAGACTTTGTTGAGACCTTGTATTGGTCCTTTAAATAGGCGTAATAAGCCAAGCTTTCGGTTTGAGCCAACCATTGTCCAAATTGTGCTTTTTCACGACTTCTGTCGCTGGAAAAAACATCATTTGGCTCGACTTTGATCACCTTGATCACAGCATAACCCTCGGCCCCAAGATCCACGCCCACAAACGCAGCAGACTCCTTAAGGGGTGCTCTGAGAGCGGCCTCAACCACCTTTTGCGGCCAGTCTTTTGCTTTCTCTCTGGAGATCACAATGGACGAGGGCAACGATGCCGAGTCGGGGTTGACTTTCCAAGAGGCAAGCTTTTCCTCACCTTGCTTCTTGGCCAAAGACTGCGACTTTTCGCGCTTATAAAACTGTTCGACTTGCTCTTTAACCAAAGCGAAGTCTTTTGTTTTGGCCGGTCGGTACTCACGAATACGCGCTGCAACCAACGTATTGGGAGCCACTTCAATTGCTTCGGTGTTGTGCTTTTTTTCTATAGAGTCTACGGAAAAAACCGCACTTAAGAATTTTGGATTTTGCATCCATGCCAATTGAGAAGTTGCACCATTTGAACTAGGCGTTTTATTTAAACTTTCAATGCTACCCAATGGAAGCTTGAATTTCTCGACCACAGGTTTCAACGAGTCAGACTGCTCATAAACCAAGTTCGTAAATTGTTCAGCCACTTCAGCAAATTTCTTTTGAGACTGTTGCTTCTTTAAATCGGCTTCAATGGATGCTTTAGTAGACTCAAAACTTGGCATTTGAGGAAGTTTAATATCGACCAGCTTAATAATATGAAAACCAAAGTCAGATTCCACCAAGTCACCAATTTGACCTTTGCTCAATGAGAAGGCAACATCTTCAAAGGGTTTGACCATGGCGCCTCGAGAGAAGAACTCCAAGTCTCCACCTTTGCTGGCGGAGCCTGGGTCCTGTGAATACTGCTTGGCCAAGGCGGCGAATTGATCGGGTGATTTCCTCACCTGAAGCAAGACTTCAAGCGCTTTGGCTTTGACTTTCTCTTTTTCGCTCGAAGACATGTCTTTGGGTGCATTGAACAAAATATGACTGGCTCTTCTTTGCTCCAAACCCGCTAACTTAGCTTGATTTTGTTCAAAATAGGTTTTGACATCAGATTCAGACAAGATGATGCTTTTTTGAACTGTAGGCAAATCAAGGACCACATACTCGATGGATGCTTGCTCAGGGGACTGAAACAAAGCAGAATGCGATTGATAGTAAGCATTCAATTCTTCACTGGTGGGCTTGACCGAGGATAAAAAATCTGAGGGTGAGAACTTGGCAATCTGCACGACCCTCTTCTCGTAATAGGCATTGAGTGTGCTCTCAACCAATGAAGACGAATTGATCACGGAGTTACTGACACCGGAGAGCACCTGTTGCGAGGCCAAATCATTGCGCATTTGGGCCTCAAACGACTCAGGCGTTAAACCTTGGGCCGCCAACAGATCCTTGTACTTATCGATATCCAAGGAGCCATCGGGTTTCCTAAGCGAGGCAATCGCCGGATTTTGAGCCAAAGCATTTGCAAGTCGTTGATCACTCACCTGCAGGTTCAAATGCTCAGCAGCAACCCGCATCACTTTATCGCGAACAAGACGCTCTAAAGTCCCAAGTTTTGCCATGGGAGAGTCAAACATTTTCGAGTCAATGTTGGGCATGGAAGCCCTCATGCGCTCTACTTCGTTGCGGTGGGCATTGTCCAACTCGGCCTGCGTGATTTTCTGGCCATCAACGCTTGCAACAGCTTCGCCTTTGTCAAGAAAGCGGTTGTAGCCATCAATACCGAAGAGTACAAAGGAAGGGAAAATCAGCAGAAACAGCAAGAACTGCATGATTTTGGTGTGCTGACGGACGAAATCAAACATGCGACCCCACGAAAAAGTAGAGATTAAAAAAAGAAAAAGGCGAACTCAGTTCGCCTAGGGTTGGTTGGTGGGTGATGACGGGCTCGAACCGCCGACCTACGCCTTGTAAGGGCGCCGCTCTACCAACTGAGCTAATCACCCAACCTTTAACCGTTTACCAGATCAATTCAAGGCTTCTTTTAAAGCCTTGCCTGGACGAAACTTTGGCACCTTGGCTGATTTGATTTTAATCGCTGCACCAGTGCGTGGGTTACGACCCGTGCGAGCAGCACGTTTGGTCACAGCAAATGTACCAAATCCCACCAATGAAACTGTACCGCCTTTTTTCAAGGTTGTTTTAACAGCACCAACAGTGGCTTCAAGCGCTCTTGAAGCAGCAGCCTTGGAGATATCCGCATGCTTAGCAATATGTTCGATCAGTTCAGATTTGTTCACAAAAAATCCCCTATCTTAAAGGCGTGATGTTTATCCATAAATAGAATCAAGTATTGTAAATGAATTCCATTCAAAATACTTAAGGCTCCTTGAAGTCATTTATTATCATTTTTCGCACAAAACAATTGGCCAAAAACCATAAAAAACCAGAGCAGATGCGGATTTTAGACGATTTAATAAGGCTTGAATGACTTTGATCGAGAAATTTTTATTGATTTCAGATTGAATTAGCTATCGCTTTCCCTAGTTCATTGGTTTTGGCCGTGCCTCCAATATCAGGGGTCAATGGCGCACCACTTTTGGGTTGCAATGCAGACTCGATCGATTTCAAAATGGCGTCATGCGCATCTTTGTACCCCAAAAAATCCAGCATCATTGCACCACACCAAATTTGGCCGATCGGGTTGGCGATGCCTTTTCCAGCAATATCTGGCGCAGAACCGTGAACAGGCTCAAACAAGGATGGCATTTGCCTTGTGGGGTTCAAGTTGGCAGAAGGCGCAATTCCAATGGTCCCGGTACATGCAGGGCCTAGATCACTCAAAATGTCACCAAACAAATTGCTTGCAACAACCACGTCAAAAAAATCTGGGCGCTGAACAAAATGTGCAGTCAAAATATCAATGTGAAATTTATCCAATAAAACATCGGGATACTGCTTGGACATTTCTTGAACGCGTTCATCCCAAAAAGGCATAGTGATCGCAATGCCATTTGATTTGGTTGCGCTGGTGAGGTGCTTTTTAGGCCTTGATTGCGCCAATTCAAATGCAAACTTCAACACCCGATCGACCCCCACCCTAGACATCACCGTTTCTTGCATGACAATCTCACGCTCAGTTCCCGGATACATCCGTCCGCCTACGCTTGAATACTCCCCTTCCGTATTTTCGCGCACGATGTACATGTCAATCTCACCGGGCAAACGTCTGCTTCCGTCCTTGCGCACGACAGGTGCAATGATCCCTGGCATTAAGCGCGCCGGCCTCAAATTGACATACTGATCAAACTCACGCCGGAATAAAAGTAGAGAGTTCCAAAGAGAAATATGATCAGGCACTTTATCAGGCCATCCTACTGCCCCAAAAAATATTGCATCATGTCCGCCAATTTGATCTTTCCAATCATCGGGCAACATCTTTCCATGACGCTCATAATATTCGACACAAGAAAAGTCAAAATAATCGAAGGCCAAATCAATTCCAAATCGATCGGCTGCGGCTTGAACCACGCGGATACCCTCAGGCATCACTTCCTTGCCAATACCGTCACCCGCAATGACTGCGATTCTTTTTTTACTCATTTTTGATTTCCTTGGTAACAAACGTTTCTACAGCCACGGCCAAATGGACACCCCAGGCCGTTGTGAATACACCAATGATTGTGGTCCATGTAATGAGCTCATCAAACAAAAGCCAAGCCATGATCGCTGTCGTGGGTGGCACCAAATACATCAAACTGGTCACCGACTGTGCCGCTCCACGCTGAATCATCAGATACAAAAGCGAGCTGCCCCCCAATGTAAGTCCAACCACCGACCAAGACATTGCAACCACAGAGTGCATGTTGATTATAAAAGCTTCGGGCTCCATGATTGCCAAAGGCAGGGTCACAAAAGCGGCGGCGATCAATTGAACCGAATTGGCAGTTCTCACGTCACAAGACTGAACAAAGGACTTTTGATAAAGCGTCCCAGTGGTGATTGAAAACAGTGCGAATACGATGAATGGCAATGTTGCCGAACTGATTTCTGAAGTGACTTGTAATTTATTCCATAAAACCAAGACAAGACCCACAAAACCAATCATCAAACCAAGCCACTGCTTGGGTTTGATTTGCCCACCTCTTGCACTCAACCAAATTGCAGTCAAAACGGGCTGAAGTCCGACAATCAAGGCAGCAAGGCCTGAGCCCATGCCTGACTTGACAGCAGCCCATACCCCACCCAAATATCCCGCATGCATAAAAACACCGGTCACTGCCACATGGAGCATCTGTTTCCGACTTGAAGGCCACGGCACCTTGGCCACGAAAACCCAAGGAATGAACAACGCAATTGAAAAAACATAGCGGAAAAACAAGAAGGTAAAAGGAGGAGAGTTGGGCATACCCAATTTGGCAACGATAAAACCTGTGCTCCAAATCAGCACAAAAACAATGGGCATCACCACAACCCAGTTGCTTGAAAAATTGAATTGTTCGTGCTTCAAAAATTTTATGTAAAGTTACTTGACGTGTTGACGAATAATCGGCAAAGCTTTTTTCAAGTAATAAACCATTGACCAGACAGTTAATACGGCAGAAATCCAAATAAGTATCACACCCATTTGTCTGGTATTTACGATATCAAACAATAACCCGTCATACAAAAGAAATGGAATCGCAACCATCTGGGAGGTGGTTTTGAGCTTACCCAAGAGATGAACCGCCACGCTCTTTGTGGCACCCAACTGAGCCATCCACTCTCTTAAAGCTGAGATAGCGATTTCTCTACCAATGATGATCAATGCGACAAAGACATCTGTGCGCCCCAAATGCAACAATATCAAAAGACAAGCGCAAACCAAAAATTTATCAGCAACTGGATCAAGAAACGCACCAAATGCGGAGGTCTGGTTCATCTTTCTAGCCAAAAAACCATCCAGCCAATCTGTCAAGGCAAAGACAACAAACATGCTGGTCGCAATTAGATTTTTAAGTTCCATCTCAATGGGCAAGTAAAAAACGGCCACGATCAAGGGAATGGCAATAATTCTTGTCCACGTAAAAAGAGTTGGAATGGTGAAAAACATAATGGAAGAGTTTAATCGTAAACGATCTGAATTTGTCCCTCATGGGCTTGAACCATCCAACTTGCTAAAGCAGCATCGGTTGGGAAAAACTTGGCTTTTGCTCCCAATTGAACTTCAGCAGTCACTTTGTCCCTCAAAAGGCTCAGTCGGATGGGCAATCCACGCACCAGCTCTCCTTGCTCAGTCAACTCAACTTGAGCGGGATGATCTTTAAGAATTCTTGCGATTTCTGGCGGCTTGCCGTTGACGGTCAATTTTAAATATTTTCCAAATCTGCATCTTGCCGATGGCAAATCCCAAACTTGCATAACATTGAGTCGCAAGCCCCCAGAAAAACGATCTGGCTGTACTTTACCCATGATGACCACGATTTCGTCATCGCGCAACAAATGACGAGCACTGTTGAGCAAACCTTCATCAACCTTGGCCTCGATGAACCCTGACTTATCGTCCAATTTGAACAAGCCAATGCGGCCATTTTGAGCATTGATCACCTTAAAGTCCATGATCACACCACACAAAACCTGGGGTTCTCTGGCGTCCATGAGCTCCTCAATTTTCCGCTTCACAAAAAGTCTGACTTCACTTTCAACCGAATCGAACAAATGACCCGATAGATAAAATCCCAAGGCGGCCTTCTCCATCATCAACCGCTCTCTAACGTCCCAAGGTATTTGATGCACCAAATTGGGCTCCTGTGAGCTCGAACCATGCTCATCGGGGGCATCAAAGAGCCCGGCTTGGTGTGCATTGGCTGTTTGAGAGGCTGAGAATTGGAAAGCCAAATCAATGGAAGCTGAAAGAGAAGCTCGGTTGCGATCAATTGAATCAAAAGCACCCGCTTTGATCAATGCATCAAGCGTTCTTTTATTGAATTTTGCTCTATCAACACGAACACAAAAATCAAACAAGCTTTTAAAGGCCCCGCCCTCATTTCTGGCTGCAACGATGGCCTCAATGGCTTGTTGTCCCGTGCCTTTGATGGCCCCTAAGCCATACCTAATTTCTTTGTCGGTGATGGGCAAAAAGACATATTCGCCTCTGTTGACGTCTGGCGCCTCAAAGGCTATGCCCATTTTCTTGGCATCCTCAAAGAGCACCTTGAGCTTGTCGGTGTTGTCCATCTCCACAGTCATGTTGGCGCAAAAGAACTCTGCCGTGAAGTGCACCTTTAGCCAAGCGGTGTGATAGGCGAGCAAGGAATACGCAGCGGCATGGGACTTGTTAAACCCATAGCCGGCAAAGCGCTCCATCAAATCAAATACTTCGTCCGCCTTGACCTCTGTGATCCCCTTCTTCGAGGCCCCTTCCCTAAAGATCACGCGGTGCTCGGCCATTTCCTCAGGTTTCTTTTTACCCATGGCGCGGCGAAGTAAATCCGCACCTCCAAGCGAATACCCACCCAGTAACTGTGCGACTTGCATCACCTGCTCTTGGTAGACCATGATGCCGTAAGTCTCAGACAAAACGGCCTCAGCCAATGGGTGCGGGTAAGCCACCTCCTCACGACCGTGCTTTCTGGCCACAAAACTAGGGATCAAATCCATAGGGCCGGGGCGGTAAAGCGCATTCAAAGCAATCAAGTCTTCAAGCCGCGTGGGCTTGGCATCACGAAGCATGCCCTGCATGCCTCGACTTTCGAACTGAAACACCGCTTCTGTTTTTCCCTCTTGAAACAAGCGATAAGTGTCCTTGTCATCCAAGGCAATCATCTCATAAGAGAAATCACTTTGAGTGGGATGTCGCTTGATGATCAAGTTCCTAGCGATGTTCAATATCGTAAGCGTCGCCAAACCCAAAAAGTCAAATTTCACCAACCCAGCGGCTTCAACATCGTCCTTGTCAAACTGACTAACGGCCGCCACACTTCCGGGCTGTTGATAGAGAGGGCAAAAATCGGTTAATTTACCCGGAGCAATCAAAACGCCACCAGCGTGCATCCCAACGTTTCTAGACAACCCTTCTAAGCGCTGCGCCATCGTTAGAAGGGTTTTAACGTCCTCTTCTCGCTCAAAGCGTTCAGCCAGGGTCGGCACTTGCTCCATGGCTTGAGCGATCGTGATGTGTTGACCAGGCTTATTGGGAATGGCATTTGAGATGCCATCACAAAAACCATAACTCATGTCCATGACACGACCCACGTCTCGAATGGCAGCCCGTGCACCAAGCGTACCAAACGTTACGATTTGACTTACAGCATTCACGCCGTACTTTTGCTTGACATATTCAATCACCCGCTCGCGATTGGTCTGGCAAAAGTCAATGTCAAAGTCAGGCATGGAGACCCGCTCTGGATTCAAAAATCGCTCAAACAGCAGCTTGTATCTCAGGGGATCCAAGTCAGTGATTTTGAGCGAGTATGCAACCAATGAGCCTGCACCTGAGCCACGTCCGGGCCCCACAGGACAACCGTTTGTTTTTGCCCACTGAATAAAATCACTCACAATCAGAAAGTAGCCAGGAAAACCCATTTTTAAAATCGTATTGATCTCAAAATCCAAGCGCTCCACATACTCTTTCTGATTGGCTTCTAATAGGACGGGATCGGGAAACAACATCGCCAGCCGCTGCTTGAGCCCTTCATGAGAGGCGTGCCTAAAGTATTCTTCTATGGGCATCCTGGCGCCATTGACCACGGGCGTTGGATAATCTGGCAACTGAGGCTTGCCCAAAACCAAGGTCAGATTGCAGCGCTTTGCAATCTCTTCGGTGTTCGAAACAGCACTGGGCACATCATGGAATTTAGCAACCATCTCTTGTTGAGAGAGGAAATACTGCTGGCGAGTAAATTTTCTAATTCGCCTGGGGTTTGCCAAAATTTCACCCTCAGCGATGCAAACCCTGGCTTCGTGTGCATCGTAATCATCTTCTTGCGTAAATTGAATAGGATGTGTTGCAACCACGGGCAACTTCAACCTTTGGGCCAGCTCTACCGCACAGCTCACATACAACTCGTCATCCACGCGACCCGCTCTTTGGAGCTCAATATAGAAACGATGTGGAAACAGGCCCGCCAAACGCAAGGCCAACTCTGAGGCTTTGGTTAAATCTTGTTGAATCAAGGCTTGCCCAAGAGGACCTGATTGTGTACCCGACAAGAGAATGAGTCCTTCGGATAGCTCGTTCAACCAAGTCCATTTCACAAGCGCCAAATCTTTGTGAACATTTTGCGTCCAAGCGCGAGAGATCAATTCACAAAGGTTTAAGTAGCCTTTGTTATTTTGAACCAGCAAAATTACTTTTGATGTTTGAAAAGCAGCATCAACACTTGCAGACTCAAGGATCACCTCAGCACCGATGATGGGCTTCAAGCCTTTACCACGGGCTTCTTTATAAAATTTGATCGCGCCAAATAAATTATTTAAATCCGTCACCGCCAAAGCAGGCTGCAGGTCTTTTTGGGCAGACTCAACAATCGTCTCAATGCGATTGGTTCCGTCAACGATCGAGAATTCCGAATGGAGTCTTAGGTGTACAAACATGCTTGGATTGTAGGCAAAAGCCAGCTTTATTTCAGGATCCCATTCATTTCAAAAAAATATTTTTGGCCTGCTTACCCCTAGGGGCTCAATAGTGCGAAAATTAGACTCAAGCCTTTGAGATTTCGAATTTAACGCTCAAATGCGCCCATAAAGCCCTCAATTACCCTTAGGATGAGGGCGATGGATACAGGCCACCTTTGTTTTTAAGTAACTTTTGAATCTTATCGATACCGTGAACACTGTACTGAACATATCTTGCTATAAATTCATTACCTTGGATGACCTGTCCACGCGTCAAGCGAGTTATCTTGAAAAAGCCATCGAATTGGCACTGAAAGGGACCATTCTTTTATCCGAAGAAGGTATTAATTTTTTCCTGGCCGGTAGCGCCAAAGACGTCAAGGCCTATGTTGATTTTTTAAAAATCGATCCCAAATTGAGCGATCTGCATCCAAAAGAGAGCTGGTCTTCGGTTCAGCCATTTAAAAAGATGCTGGTGAAGGTCAAGCGTGAAATCATTCGCATGAACCACCCAACCATCAAACCAGAGAATGCAAGAGCACCAAGTGTTACCGCACGCCAACTCCAATCTTGGCTGCGCACTGGCAAGGACGACGAGGGAAGAGAAGTCGTGACCCTGGACACTCGAAACGATTACGAGGTCTTTGACGGTCGATTCAAAGGAGCCATTGAGTACAACATCACTCATTTCGGACAATTTCCAGAGAAAGTCAAACAAGATCTTGAGTCTCTCAAGGATAAAACCATCGTGAGCTACTGCACTGGGGGCATCCGATGTGAAAAAGCTGCGATCTACTTGCGAGAAATTGGCCTTGAGCACGTCTACCAGTTAGAGGGCGGCATCTTGAAATATTTTGAAGAAGTGGGCGAAGAACACTACGAGGGCAACTGCTTTGTCTTTGATGACCGCAGAGCTGTGACAACAGCCCTCGAGCCCGCCAACAAATAAGCCACTGAGTTGTCTCCCACAAGGCACAAGTCCTCAGGTCAAAACATCAGTGGCTTACAACATGCCGACCCCCTATGGGCTCAGCTCAATGCGGGACTTCAAGCTTTTAGTTTTTGAGCAACCTGAGCCACTCTTTCTCCATAGGCTTTGGCGGTGTCCAAATCAGACTGAGGAATTTCTGCGGCACTTTCTGTCGCCCCCACTTGCGCCATGACACCAGAATGAGAGCCCAAACGATTGAGCTTGCCATCGTTCAGTGCAGACTGTCCCACCCAAATCATACCGTTTTGCATGGCCAAGGTAATGAAATACTGAAGTGTTGAGAACTTGTCACCACTTAAATTGGCGGAGATAGTAAAGCCACCTGATACTTTATCGGCCCATGCTCTGGTAAACCATTTGCTGGATGTGGCATCTGCAAATTTTTTGAACTGCCAAGAAACCGTTCCCATGTAGGTTGGAGAGCCAAAAATGATGGCATCCGCTGCATCTAGCAAAGCCCAATCGGTTTCGCCAACATTGCCATCGGCATCGATTGCCACCAAGGTGGCCTTGGCACCTGCGGCAACCGATTGTGCAACACGCTCTGTGTGACCATAACCTGAGTGATAAACAACAACTGTTTTAGACATTTAAGCTCCTAAGATAAACAAAATAAAAAATCAATTCGAAGAATTTTCGTGAGAAAGTTTCTCATCCAAGCTCCAATGTCCACCGCCAAAAACAGTCAACATCAACAAGGCACCTGTGACGGCCATATTTTTAAAGAACAACAACTGAGGCACCATTTGTTGGTCCGCTGGCAGAGCCCAGAAATTGTGAAAGAAAATCGTTGCAAAGAACGTAAATACAGCCAAGATGAGTGCAGCCTCTTTGGTTCTAAAGCCCAGCAAGAAAGATACGCCCACAATCACCTCAACAACAATAGCGATCACAGCACCTAACTCTGGCAAGGGCAGGCCAACGGCTGAAATATAACCAACAGTGCCCGCAAACCCAGTGATCTTCATCAAACCAGCAGGGATGAACAAAAGTGAAATTAAAATACGACCAACAAGGGTCAAACTATTTTGAAAAAAAGAACTCATTGAAACTCCAATAAAAATAAAAACACCGAAAAACAAAAGGGCATGTACCTGCCCTGCACTTTGAGTCAGCTCAAATCAAAGACCAAGACTTCAGCTTCGGTGCCATGCGCCAACACCAAACTTGACTCTTTTTCTATCAGTAAAGCATCCCCTGCCGACAATGTCTGTGCGTTAACAGTCAATTGGCCCTTGACCAAGTGAACATAAAAACGACGATCTTCCCTCAGCTCCATCGCAAACTGCTCATCGCCATCAAAAAGTCCAGCATACAAAGCCGCGTCGGCATGAATCTTTACCGAATGTGCATCGGGTTGATTAGAGGCCAGCAAAGCCAAACGACCACGCTTTGAGGCGGGTGGAACGGTTTTTTGCTCATAACTGGGCTCAATATTGAATTCATTGGGTTGAATCCAAATTTGGAAAAAATGGGTCGTCTCTTTTGGCGCATGATTGAATTCGCTGTGCATGACCCCTGAGCCAGCGCTCATGCGCTGAATGTCACCAGGTGGGATAGAGACCACATTGCCCATGTTGTCTTTGTGGGCCAACTCACCCGTCAAGACATAACTGATGATCTCCATGTCTCGATGTCCATGCGTCCCAAAGCCAGTGCCTGGCTCAATTCGGTCCTCATTGATCACACGCAAATTGCCCCAATTCATGTGATTGGCATCGTGATACCCGGCAAAAGAAAAGCTATGAAAAGACTTTAACCAACCGTGATCGGCAAAACCCCTATCTGCTGATTTCCTGATTTTGATCAATTCGCCTCTCCTTTGTTTACATTTATATTTAGAAGACCTGACTATAAAGGCCCGCCTCAGACGTGACAGCGAGTTAATTTGATGGCATCATTCAAATTATTTGAACGATTTTCTCATCTATGAACAGTCACGCGCGAAATGTTTTGACCCCAGACGCCTTGGCCATGCTAAAAGTCATCTCTCAAAGCGGCAGTTTTGCTGGGGCGGCCAGGGCCTTGAATTTGGTCCCCAGTTCCTTGACCTATAGGGTCAGGCTCATCGAGGATGCCTTGGATGTGCTCCTATTTGATCGCAAATCTCGACAAGCCAAGCTGACCACTGCGGGTCAATACCTGTTGCACGAAGGCGAACGGGTCTTGTCCGAAATCGACGCCGTCGCCAATCGAGTCAAAAGAATCGCTACAGGCTGGGAGAACGAGTTCAGCATTGCACTCGACTCCTTGATCGACAGAAAGACGGTCCTAGAGCTTTGCCAGTCGTTTTTTGCCTTGTCCCCGCCCACAAAGCTCAAATTGATTGATGAAACCCTCACTGGAACCCTTCAATCCCTGACACTTGGACATGCGGACTTGGCGCTAGGCATCTCGTGGGATGTTGGCAATGTAGCTGGCATTGAGCACGCCCCCCTCGGGGAAGTCGGGTTTGCATTTTGTGTCCATCCCAAGCACCCCTTGGCCAAACTTAAAAATCCACTGACTGATGCGCAAATTCAAAAATACCGCGCAGTGGCCATCGCAGATTCAACGCAAATGGGACAAGGCATGACGATTGGACTGCTTGCGGGTCAAGACGTATTTACTGTTCCTTCAATGGAGGCTAAGCTACAAGCTCAGTTGTTGGGTTTGGGCGTTGGATTTTTACCTGAGCCCATCGTTGCTCCATACATCCAAAGAGGAGAAATCGTGGCCTGCGAACTTCAAAGAAAAAAGCGCTTGGTGAAGGTGGATTACGCTTGGAGAAAAGACGATTCTGCCAATCAACAACTTCAACGTGGTCGCGCCCTGGGTTGGTGGCTCGAACAATTGACCAGCGCAAAAACAAGACAGTCATTGCTGATACACCCCACTTCATCGTTTCAATAAAAAACACAAAGGCTGAACTCATATGAAAAATATCGCAATCATTGGCGCTGGCATGTCCGGCATAACAGCTGCAAGAACACTGATCAAAGCAGGTCACCAAGTCACCGTTTTTGAAAAAAGCTTGGCCACAAGCGGCCGAATGGCCACTCGCTCCACCTTGCTTGGCAACTTTGACCATGGCACACAATACTTCACGGTCAGAGACCCACGTTTTGCTTTGGCCATCAAATCGGTGCCTGGCACACAGGAGTTGATCAAGCCATGGAGTGTCACCTCCGTCAGAGTGCTTGATGCACAGGGCAGTGTTTTAGAGGCTGCCCGCCCCCCAAGGGAGCCTCACTTCGTGGCCAAACCTGGCATGAGTTCATTGGTCGAACATTGGAGCAGCCCCATCAAAAGCAAACACCTGTTGCTCGATGCGCTCGTGAACTCCATCCAAGTGGATCCAAAGAACAAAAATCGCTGGTTGATTAAAACGTCGTCTAAAAATGGGGCTCTTAAAAATCATCCTGGCTTTGACCATGTGATCATGGCAATTCCCGCCCCGCAAATCGTTGAACTGCTGATGAATTCCGCACCAAAAATTCAAGACAGTGGCTTCATCAAACCCTTAAAAGACGTTGAGATCGGTCCTTGCTGGACACTGATGATTGCCTTTCCTCAAGCCAGTCAACCCGGTCTTGCACATTTAGGCCCGCAATGGAATGCAGCCAAAAGCACGCATCACCGCATTGCCTGGCTCAGCCGAGAGTCCTCCAAACCCGCAAGAGGCACCATTGAACGCTGGACCATTCAAGCCAACACCACCTGGTCCAGCGAGCATTTGAATGACGACCCCAGTCGCATCACGGCCAAACTTTTAAAGGGCTTTTCAGAGTTAACCGGTATTTATGCCGAACCTGGGCGCACGGAGTTGCATCGTTGGTTGTATGCCAAAACGCTCAAGCCTTTGGGCCAGCCCTATTTATGGGATGCTCAACTGGGCGTTGGAACATGTGGTGACTGGCACATCGGCCACCGTGTAGAAGACGCCTTTGTGAGCGGCCTCTCCCTCGCTTTGGCGATCTAGAGACTTTTTATCCATGGGAAAATGGTGGCCAATGCTCCCTTTTTTTCAATTGAATTTTTTGAACTTTGAAGTACATTGGCCGATTTGCCCCCTCTCCGACAGGTCCGTTGCACTTGGGCTCATTGGTTGCTGCACTTGCCAGTTGGCTGGATGCGAGAGCCAACAAGGGCGTGTGGTTGGTCAGAATTGAAGACATTGACCAAGAGAGATGTCATGCGGACTTCAGCCAGGTGATCTTGGATCAATTGCGTCGATGTGGTTTGATCAGCGATCAAGAGGTGGTTTATCAGTCCCAAAGAGCACAACTCTATGAGACTCATGTTCAAACGTTGAAGCAAAAGGATTTGCTGTATCCCTGTGGGTGCTCAAGAACAGACATTGCAAATGCAGTCAATGCAACTGGGCCGCGGACAAATTCTGCCCCTTTGATTTACCCAGGCACTTGTCGTCTCAAAACCGAAAAGACATTTAAGTGGGACGGCACCTTTGTGCATGCGAACGATCAATCACACAACAAAAAGCCTGCCCTTCGCATCAAAACAGTTGATCAAACAATCCTCTGGCATGACAGACTCAGCGGCGCATCACAGCAAAACATCTTCAATGAGGTCGGCGACTTTGTCATCAAGCGCGCCGATGGTCCCTACAGCTACCAACTCTGTGTGGTGGTGGATGATATCGATCAATCCATCACGCATGTCGTCAGGGGCGAAGACTTGGCGGATAATACCCCCAGGCAAATGTATCTTTTTGAACAGTTTCAATGCCCACCTCCCATCTATTTGCATGTCCCCTTGGTCAGAAATGAAAAAGGCGAGAAATTATCAAAACAGACCTTTGCACCAGCACTTGAACTAGCATCCCCCCAAAACGTCCTATCCACCATGAAGAGTGCCGCACAATTTTTAGAGCTTCAATGTCAAATCATTCACAATGGCACTCTACAAGATCACCTGATTGATTGGACCCATCAATGGTCGTTGAAATACCCTCTTAAACCCTCCAAGCCATGAACACGTCCTCCATGAACAAGCTCCATGACGTCGAGCATCCTAAAAGGATCAAATCCTTTGTGATGCGAGCCGGTCGAACAACCACAGGTCAACTCAAAGCCATCGAAACCCTTGGCCCAAAATTCATCGTTCCATTCAGCCCTCGCGTTTTATCTCCGCAAGAATGGTTCGGCGAGAGTCAAACACCCAAACCCTTCATTTTTGAAATTGGTTTTGGCATGGGAGATGCAACTGCAAAAATTGCTCATGCCATGCCAGAGCATCATTTCTTGGGCTGTGAGGTTCATCAACCTGGCGTTGGCGCCTTGCTCATGAAGGTGGAAGAATTGGACCTGCAAAATTTGCGCATCATTTCGCATGATGCGGTCGAGGTCCTAGAAAAAATGATTCCCGAACACAGCTTGGATGGCGTGCACATTTTCTTTCCCGACCCATGGCACAAGTCAAGACACCACAAAAGGCGACTGATTCAAACGCCCTTCTTGATGCTCTTGCTGAGCCGATTAAAGCCCGGCGGCTATATCCACTGCGCGACGGATTGGGAGAATTACGCACAACACATGCTAGATGTCTTGAAGGCCATGCCAGGTCTGATCAATCAAGGTCAATTGGCGCAGGGCTATTCAACTCGCCCCAGTTACCGGCCCATCACAAAATTTGAAACCCGAGGGGTCAAACTCGGACACGGCGTTTGGGACTTGGTGTTTCGCTCAAAAGAGAACTGAACCACACCTCCCTAGCGCACAAGGCTCAAAGGCCTGACTTTAGCCAAGGCAATACAGACACCAAGGCCTTGTGAAGGTCTTGGTGCTGTGTGCCGCCTGCCATGGCCATGTCGGGCTTGCCACCACCTTTGCCGCCAACTTGTTGAGCCACAAAGTTAACAATCTCTCCAGCTTTGGCCTTTGAGATCAAATCCTTGCTCACGCCACAAACCAATTGAATCTTGCCATCTTGAACGCTTGCGAGCAACACAATGCACGTTTTGAGCTTATCTTTCAATAAGTCAACCGTGTCTTTCAAGGCTTTGGTGTCAAGCCCTTGGAGTTCTTTCACGAGAATCTTGATGCCATTGTGTTCAATGGCGCTGGCCAAAAGTTCATCGCTTTGCGAGGCGACCAATTGACTCTTAAGGTGCGCAATTTCTTTCTCTAGCGCCTTTTGGTGCTCAAGGGTTTGCTTGACCTTCAGTGTCAAGTCTTCAGGCGAAGACTTCAATAAACCAGCCACCTCTTTCAATCCGCTTTGCAAACTTGAAACATAAGCAAGCGCCATGTCCCCGCAAACAGCCTCAATTCTTCTCACGCCGGCAGCGACGCCAGTTTCAGACAGAACTTTGAAGAGTCCAATATCACCTGTTGCACTGACATGCGTTCCACCGCAAAGTTCACGGCTTTCCCCTATGCTCAAAACTCGAACAGTATCAGAATATTTCTCACCAAAAAGCATCATCGCACCCGTTTTCTTGGCAGACTCCAGATCCATTTCTTTCGATTGGGTATCGGTATTGGTCAATATGGCATCATTGACATGGGATTCAATGGCTTTGAGTTCCAGATCGGTCACAGGCGCATTGTGAGCAAAGTCAAAACGGGTTCTTTCCGCAGACACCATCGAGCCCTTTTGCTGGACATGTTCACCCAAAACATGTCGAAGTGCCAAGTGCATCAAATGGGTGGCCGAATGGTGTCTTGCTGTGGCGGCCCTTGCATGAACATCAACACAAGCTTCAAGGCGATCACCCACTTGAAGTCGGCCTTGACTCAACACCCCCAGATGCGCAAACACATCGGACTTGATCTTTTGTGTGTCAGAGACTTGAAATTGGCCCTGCGCATTGACAAGCGTTCCTTGGTCCCCGACTTGACCACCACTTTCAGCATAAAACGGTGTCACATCCAGGACAACGGTCGCCTCTTGATTTTCATTGATGTGCTCAACTGCTTGTCCATTCACGTACAGCGCCAGTATGTGTGCGCTTGCTTTAAGCTCGCTGTAACCCACAAATGCATTGGAGACGCCTTGGTAGTCCAAGGACTTGTCCATTTTGAATTTGCCCGCAGATCTGGCCTGAGATTTTTGACGATCCATGGATTCATGAAACCCTTTTTCATCAATCTCAATGCCTTTTTCTCGGCAAACATCCGCACTCAAATCCAAAGGAAAGCCATAGGTATCATGCAGCTTAAAAGCCACTTCACCGGGTAACACTTTGACACCATCGGCCAAGGCTGTTTCCAAAATATCCATCCCAATGTCAAGTGTCTCAAAGAAGCGTTCTTCTTCGTGCTTGAGTGTTTGAATGATCTTGTCTTCATTTTTTCTCAAACTCGGGTAAGCATCCCCCATGACGCGAACCAAGTCGGGCACCAACTTGTGAAAGAAAGGGGATTTTTTACCCAGCTTATAGCCATGCCGAATAGCTCTTCGAATGATGCGTCGTTGCACATAGCCTCGCCCCTCGTTGCTTGGAACAACCCCATCACTGACCAAGAAGGAGGTGGCGCGAATGTGATCGGCGATCACTTTGAGTGAGTTGTTTTTCAAATCATCACACCCCGTCTCACGAGAAGCCGCCTTGATCAACTCGACAAACAAATCAATCTCGTAATTGCTGTGCACATGTTGCAAAATAGCCGCCAAGCGCTCTAAACCCATGCCCGTATCTACACACGGTGCGGGCAATTTTTTGACACTCCCATCGGCTTGCATGTCAAACTGCATAAACACATTGTTCCAAATCTCAATGTAGCGGTCTCCATCTTCATCTGGACTGCCTGGTGGGCCACCCGCCACATCAGGACCGTGGTCATAGAAAATTTCAGAACAAGGGCCACACGGGCCGGTATCGGCCATCATCCAAAAGTTATCAGACTGATATCGGGCTCCCTTGTTGTCACCAATTCGAATGACACGCTCTGGCGGCAAACCAATTTCCTTGGTCCAAATGTCATAAGCCTCATCATCTTCAAAATACACCGTCGCCCAAAGACGCTCTTTGGGCAAAGCGTAAACATTGGTCAAAAGATCCCAGGCCCATTTCAAGCTTTCAGATTTAAAGTAATCCCCAAAACTCCAATTACCCAGCATTTCAAAGAACGTATGGTGCCTAGCTGTGTAGCCCACATTCTCTAAGTCGTTGTGCTTGCCACCCGCTCTTAGACAAGCCTGCACAGAGGTGGCTCGCACGTAGGAGCGCCGATCTGCCCCCAAAAAAACATCCTTGAATTGAACCATGCCGGAGTTGGTAAACATCAAAGTAGGATCATTGGCAGGCACAAGCGCACTGGACTCCACAACCGTATGACCACGCGCCGCAAAATAATCTAAAAACGTCTTGCGAATTTCAGCAACCGAGAGTTGAGCAGTACTCATGAAGGGGAACCCATTGAAAAAGAATGAAAAAACAGCATGGCTGACAATACGTTAAGTGCGCGCGGGTGAACCCTCTTTGCACAGAGGTGCGCTGATTATATTTTGGGTTTGTATCCCTTCCCGCGTTCACCACCGATTCCAAGAAGAAAGGCTCGAACTTTAAAAGTTGCTGACCAAGCGCATTGAGGTCTCGGCATTGATTGCGTTCAAATGAAGAGACAAGAAAATGCGCCTAAGAATTTGAAAAAAAGCTGAAAATGAATGCTTTATAGCTTAATATAAGAAAAATTATGCATTAATTCATATACAATGAATTCTATTTAGCTACTCAAAGGTGAGCCCATGAAATCAAGAAACCCCTACCTTCATTTTTTGAACTTGACGGAAAGACTGGCTCAAGAGCTCATGCCACAAATTGACCTGCAGTCTAAAAAGATTTTAGAAACGATAACCTGGCATCATCAATCGGGAAACGCATTGACGGTGACACAAGTCATGCAGCTCGACACCATTGCATCAGCAGCTACCATCCATCGCAAATTGGATGACCTGCGCGAATCAGGGCTTATTCAAAACACCCACCAAGGAAGCAATCGTCGCACCAAATATCTCACGCCAACCAAGCTGAGTTTGCGTTATTTTGAAAAAGTGGGCAAATTAATGATCAAATCAATGAGCTCAAATGAGCTCAACTAGAACTCGGTGTGCAACCGAAAGCCCGTGACCAAGACAGGACCGCGCAGTGCGTTGTATGCGGGGTTTTGAATGGATTGGACATCAAAGGTCAAGGCGGTTTTTTGACTAAGTCCAATACTGTAATAAGCTTCCAAGATCGTCTCGGGCTTGTAAACCAAGTAACCATCCCCTATAAAAAACGAGATGCCGCCCGCACGCAGGTAACTTTGTCTGTCCTTGGACAGTCTGTTTTGCATGTATGACACGCCGACCGCATCCAAGCCTCTTCCCCATGAAGAACCGTTCATCACGGCCCCCAAAGACAAGGAATCATCGACCTCAGTAAAAGCATAGGTCTCGGTTTTCCCATCTGTTCGCATGGCTCTTGCAAAGAGCCCTAGATTGCTGGAGATCGACTGCTCCAAGTTAAGCCCCAGACCGTACTTGTCCTTCTCCCCATTTCGCACATCAACAATCCACTGGTGGTTTGTCTGACTGGGGTTGGCCAAACCGTAAGCCAAAGCATCGTTGAAATTGGCCAGATTTGCTCGATCGTGCCAAACAATGACGCGAGCTTTACCCATTTGATTCATCAAATAATGCGTTCTCTCGACTTCGAATTGGTCTCCAAAATGCTTGCCAATTTGAAAATCAACCGGCAAGGCATTGGGCAACTTAGGGCCCGTCATTCTTGACAAGCGCAAGGCCCAATTCTCTTTGTACCACTCAAGGGCAAGTCCCCAGCCGTATCCCCTGGCATCTGCCGCGTAATCGTAAGCCGCATAGCTCATGTTCCCCCAATTCATGAATTGAGTTCTGGGATCTTTGGCGAATGCGTTGTCGTCAAAAACATCCAAGTTAGAGAAGTTTCCAGCCGTCATGACCCAGCGGTTGCGCGACACAAGCCCCTTTAATTGATCCGTGTCGGCCTCCACCACCTCAGTCAAATCCCCCTCATTCCAAGTTTTTCTTAAGAACAGTTTTTGTCGGTAAAAACTGGGCTTGGAACCCGAGGACCTTGTCACCTCTCCGTTCGTAAAGCCTCCCATGCCTTGCAAAGCTGAGAATGCAATGCCTGTGTTCATCTCGGGCACAAAATACAGCTCCAGATCGGCTTGTGGACGCCAGCCAAAAAACAAAGTATTGGTCCAGGTGTAACTGCTCTCTGTGCTTTTTGATAAACTGTTGGGCCCGTCTGGCAAAGCCGAGGAAAAAGCCGGTTTGTGCTGATTGATGTAGGTGCTTTGACCTCTCAGCATGAACTCCTCATAGGCAGGCTCAGACCCTTGGCTTGGCTGCTTGGCATTGTCAGCCAAAGTGGCGCCCAACCCTGCAAGCGCGCAAACACTCACCAACACTTTAAAACCCATGTTCACGCCTTGGATGAGTTGCATGAGCACCACAGGCTTGGATGTGCGCTTAAAGAGTGACATGGGTGAACGTGGCATAACGCTAAGTTTGTACAAAGCATAGATTATGCCGCTATAAGGGTGACAAGTTCGTGACACATGAAGCGCAATGCCTCCCTGTGTTTGAATATAAATGAGCGTACCTACTTTATGAGCTCAACACCTGTTTTGCTTTGGACAAACTCAAACGTCACGTCTGGCGCGAGTTCCGCCACTTTGAGACCTTGAGGGGTCACATCAAAGACCCCAAGATCGGTGATGATGCGGTCCACCACACCCACACCCGTCAAGGGAAGGGTGCAAGCTTTGAGAATCTTCAAATCCTCTGTGCCATCTTTTTTCTTGGCCACATGCTCCATGAGCACAATGACTCGCTTCACACCCGCCACCAAATCCATGGCGCCCCCCATGCCCTTGACCATCTTTCCAGGGATCATCCAGTTGGCCAAATCACCGTGAGCACTCACTTGCATGGCGCCCAGAATGGACAAATTGATCTTGCCCCCTCGGATCATGGCAAAACTGTCATGACTGCCAAAAATGGAAGAGCCCTTGATGGTGGTCACGGTCTGTTTGCCCGCATTGATCAAGTCCGCATCCACTTCCTCATCCACAGGAAACGGCCCAATGCCTAACATGCCGTTTTCAGACTGAAGCCAAACCTCAATATCGGCTGGCACATGATTGGCAACCAAAGTGGGTATCCCAATACCCAAATTCACATAAAAGCCATCTTCCAATTCTTTTGCGGCACGAGCGGCCATTTGATCTTGATTCCAAGGCATGATTAAACTCCCGACTTTTCTGTAATTGTTCGCTTCTCAATGCGCTTCTCAGGATGTGGGTTGACCACAATTCTGTGCACATAAATGCCAGGCAAATGAACCTGATCGGGCACCATGTCCCCTAGAGCGACCATTTCTTCAACCTCAACAACGCAAATTTTCCCAGCCATTGCAGCCGCAGGGTTAAAGTTTCTCGCTGTCAATCTGAACTGCAAATTGCCAGAAGGGTCAGCGCGGTGAGCTTTGACCAAGGCCACATCCGGCACCAAAGAGCGCTCCATCAGATAGGTCTCTCCATCAAAGTCTCGCGTCTCTTTGCCTTCTGCAACCATGGTACCGACACCTGTTTTGGTGAAAAATGCAGGGATGCCTGCACCGCCAGCTCTTAGCTTTTCAGCCAAAGTGCCTTGAGGGGTAAACTCCAGCTCCAATTCACCGGCCAGAAATTGACGCTCAAACTCCTTGTTCTCGCCCACATAAGAGGCAATCATCTTCTTAATTTGATGGGTCTCAAGCAACTTGCCTAAACCAAATCCATCAACACCCGCATTGTTTGAGACAACGGTGAGGTCTTTTACACCAATGTCTTTGAGTGCTTCAATCAATGCCTCTGGAATCCCACAGAGTCCAAAACCACCCACAGCCATCAATTGACCATCGGCAACGATGTCCTTTAAAGCCGCAAAAGCGGAGTCAAATACTTTATTCAAAACACACTCCTAAAATCATCGATGTAAACTTTTTCAATGGGTTTGATTCTAAATCAACGACCGTCTGAAAAAACCCAGAAAACCTTGATGAATGTCTATTGACTGACAATTTCACGCACCCAAAGGGGTAGATCTGCCGCCCTATTCGTTGCCCAATCCACCCAAACCACTGTCGCACCCCCGCTTGCATAGATCTTTCCAGGCTGATCCACTCTTTCAATGGTCGTCCATGACTCAAAGGTGGTTCTAGCCGCTTGACCCGCAAAAAGCCTCAAGCACAATTCGCCGGGGTAGACCAACTGCTGATGAAAGTTACAAAAAGTGTTCAAGATCACGGGACTCGCCCCTGAACCCTTTTCATCCAGCCCCAAGCTGTGGAGCCAATCCATTCGGATGGACTCCATGAATCGAAAGTAAGACACATTGTTGATGTGTCCCAAAGCATCCATATCGCCCCACCGCATGGAAAGTCTCATTTCAAAGAGGAACTTTTTTTCCTCAGGAATGGGCAGTCTCATAGTGCAAAACCATCATCAGCCGTGATCACTGCACCATTCACAAAATGGCTCTGTTCAGAACTCAATAGAACAATCAAAGCATCCAAATCGGCTGGGGTTCCGACTCTCTTTCGGGGCAACATTTGAATGAGCTTTTGTCCCTTGTCTGTCGACCAATGGTGATGGTTAATTTCTGTGTCGATGTAGCCCGGGCAAATGGCATTGACATTGATGCCAAAGCGCCCCCACTCAAGGGCCATGGCTTTGGTCATTTGAATCACAGCAGCTTTGCTCATGGCGTAAATGCCAATTTGGGGCAACACCCTGAGCCCAGCGACTGAGGCGATGTTGATGATTCGAGCCCCGGGGAAACTCTCTTTTTCAACCCCCATGGCTCGCCCCAGCATTCTTTTGCCCACCTCTTGGGCCACGAAAAAAGCCCCCTTGACATTGGTGCCAAACACAAAATCAAAATCAACCTCTTTGGCATCTTGAATTTTTTGTGTGGTGCTGACCCCCGAATTGTTGATCAAAATATCGATGGGACCCACCTCAGCCTCTGTGTGTTCAATCGCTTTAGAGATGCTTGAGATGGACGTCACATCCAATTGCACCACGTGGGCCTCAAAGCCCTCGGACTCCAACTTCGCTCTGAGGTCCTTTAAACGATCCAATCGCCGGGATGCCAAGACCACCGTTGCCCCGGCATGTGCCAAAGTGCTGGCAAATTGAGCACCCAAACCACCAGAGGCACCCGTGATGAGTGCAACTCGGCCAGATAAATCAATTGTGTAAGCCATGATCGAGCGCTCCCAGAAAGATTAAGTTGGCGGATAAAATGCAATTATTATGGTCTTCTTGGGTGATTCAAACACCGCAACAAGTATATTTGTACCCTTGATTTGTACTTTTTAAAAAAATTAAGAATAAAACCTATGACTGATTCAGATATTCTTGCTCAATTTGGGCCCAGAGAGTCCATGGAATACGATATTTTGATCGTTGGAGCGGGCCCTTCCGGCTTGGCAAGTGCCATCCATTTAAAGCAACTTGCCCAAAAAAATGGACAGGAGCTTTCAGTTGCCGTGTTGGAAAAAGGCGCTGAACCCGGGGCACACATTTTGTCTGGCGCCATCATGGACCCTGTCGCTCTAAGCGAACTCTTTCCCAATTGGAAAGAATTGGGCGCGCCCCTGCACCAAGAAGTGACCGATGATGCCTTCTTGTTCTTATCCCGAAACAGTGGGTTTAGAACGCCCAATTGGATGCTACCCAAGTGTTTTCAAAACCATGGCAACTTCATCGTGAGCCTTGGCGAGGTCACGCGTTGGCTGTCCGAGCAAGCTGAGCACTTGGGCGTGGAGATCTTTCCCGGCTTTAGCGGTGCGCACTTGCTCTTTAACGAGAGCGGTGCAATTCGAGGCGTTGCCACAGGCAACATGGGGCTGCTGAAAGATGGCTCCGCAGGACCCCAATTCCAACTCGGCATGGAAATCAATGCCAAATACACTTTGTTTGCTGAAGGTTCACGCGGACATTTAGGCAAACAACTGATTGCTCACTTCAAACTTGACCAGCACTGTGACCCTCAAAGTTACGGCATCGGCATCAAAGAGCTTTGGGAAATTGACCCGGCCCGCCACCAAGCTGGGCTTGCGCTTCACAGCGCGGGCTGGCCACTTGAAAACGACACCTATGGCGGCTCCTTTTTGTACCATTTGCCCGACAACAAGGTGGCCGTGGGTTTCATCGTCGGCCTTGACTATCAAAACCCTTGGCTGAGTCCCTTTGAAGAATTTCAGCGCTTTAAAACGCACCCCAATATCAAATGGTATTTTGAAGGCGATGAGACCCAAGGCATCAAAGCAGGAAAACGAATTGCCTATGGCGCAAGAGCCATCACAGCTGGAGGCCTCTTGAGTCTGCCAAAAACCATCTTCCCTGGCGGCGCACTCATTGGCTGCGACGCTGGCTATCTCAACGCAAGCCGCATCAAGGGCTCACACGCCGCCATCAAATCCGGCATGCTAGCGGCTCAGGCGGCCTTTGAGGCCGTATCCATGGGAAGATCTCTGGACGAACTCACACAATACCCCAAACTGTTTGAGCAAAGCTGGTTGTACCAAGAGCTCAAAAAAGCCCGCAACTTTAAACAGTGGTTCAAAAAAGGGTTTGTCATCGGCTCCATCATGACAGGGATCGAACAAAAGTTGTTGGGTGGCCGCATGCCTTGGACGGTGCATAAAAAAGTACCTGATCATTTGTCTTTAAAAGATGCAAAAGATTGCCCTCGCATTGAATATCCCAAACCGGATGGTCGTTTGAGCTTTGATCGCTTGAGCAGTGTCTTTATCAGCAACACCAACCACGAAGAAAATCAACCCGCGCATTTAACACTCAAAGATGCCAGTGTGCCTTTGAGTGTCAACTATGCTCGATTTGCTGGACCGGAGGCCAGGTATTGCCCCGCAGGTGTTTACGAATACATTGAGCAAGCATCGGAACCCACCCGTTTTCAAATCAATGCTCAAAACTGCGTGCATTGCAAAACGTGTGACATCAAGGACCCCACGCAAAATATCGTCTGGGTCACCCCAGAGGGTGGAGGCGGCCCGGTTTACGCCTCTATGTAAAACCTTAAAAATCAAGCCCCACCACTCAGACGTTTGTCTTTTAAAAAATGATCACTAAATTCACACCTGAACATCAATGGATTCGACTTTTAGACGAATCTACTCTCTTGGCCTTGGTTGGCATCACCGAACACGCTCAAGAAACACTGGGCGATGTGGTGTTTGTCTCCTTGCCAAAAGTCTCTGAAGCATTGAAACAAAACACTGTCGTGTCTCAAGTCGAATCTGTAAAAGCAGCATCCGATGTATTTGCACCTGTTTCAGGTGTGGTCACAGAAGTCAATCAAATGATTCTGGACAATCCAGGCCTGATCAATACAGATGCATTGGGTGAAGGATGGTTTTTTGAAATGAAAATGGACTCAAAGTCAGACTTTGATGCCCTCATGACGATTGAGCATTACCACAAATCAATCGGGAAATAATTTTCATTAAAAAAATAATTTTTTAATCTCTCAATGCCCTGCAAGCGTGAAACATTTTTCAGGCATGCGTACAAAATGCTTTGATTTTCTAGCAATCGTTTAAATAACGAGCACCCCGAAGCGAGCCTTTAAACACTTGGTTTTTTTTAAGCAAAGCACCTAGTTACCCACAATTTCTGTGGACAACTTTGATGTGTTTTTGTGAGATGTTTCACAAGAAGATGGTGAGTACTCGCTAACACTCACGCACCAAATACGGCACGCTCAAAAAAAACCCTATTGACAAAAATTTAAATTAAAAATTACTTTGCGTAATAGGCTTTTGAGAGTCGCTCAATGCCTTCTTTGATCAGCTCAGTCCCTGACGTTGCAAAAGACAATCTAAGCGTGCTGTGATCAGGTTGATCAGCATAGAATGGCACGCCAGGAACAAACGCAACACCATGCTGTATGGCTTTTTTAGCAAATTCAGATCCATCGATCAGCCCACCGTTGCGACCGGTTAATTTGGCCCAAAAGAACAAGCCCCCTTTGGGCTGATTGAAGGACAAATCGTCACCAAAATGTGCCTTCAAAGCCTCCCCCATGGTCAGTGCCCGTTCAGCATACACCTGTCGCACATGGGCCAAGGTGTTTGGCATGCGGCCACTTTTGAGGTATTGCGCAGCAGTGGCTTGCGCAAAGGTTGAGGTGTGGGCGTCGCTGAACTGTTTGCACATGGTTGCCCTTTGCAGCATGGCTTGAGGCGCCACCATCCAGCCCACCCTCAGACCAGGACTTAAGACTTTGCTTAAACTGCCGCAATACACGAGCCACTCCCTTGAACCGGGCACCAAATGTGTCAGCGACAGCAACGTGGGCGCAAGTTCGCCCTCGAAATACAAATCCCCATAAGGGTCATCCTCCACCACCAAGGTCTCATACTTGACGGCCAACTCCAACACCTTGATGCGCCTTTCAAGACTGAGCATCGCGCCACTGGGGTTTCCAAAAGTGGGGACCAAATAAATCAATTTGGGACGATGTGTTTGAATCATCTCCTCGAGCAAGTCCACCCTCACACCCTGCTCATCCATGGGCACACCCAAGACCTTCGGGCCGTAGAGTCTGAAGCACTGAATGGTTGCCAAAAACGTTGGCGCCTCCACCAATGCCGTATCCCCCTCATCAAGCATCGTTTTACCAACCAAATCCAAAGCTTGCTGACTGCCCGTTGTCACAATCAACCCAGAGGCATCGACGTCCTTGATGCCTTTGGACTTCATGAAAAGTGCCAACTCTTCCTTTAAAGCCGGATACCCTTCCGTTGCCCCATATTGCAATGCACTGCCTGGCGAATCGCTCAAGATTTTTTCGCTTGCATCCTTGATGCCTTGAACATCAAACATGGCACTGTCAGGAAAGCCACCCGCAAAACTGATGATGCCAGGCTGACCCAGCAATTTAAAGAGTTCACGAATGGCAGAAGTTTCTACACGGTCCAAGCGATGAGAGAATTGCATGTGAAAATGAAGGCTAAAAGCACTTTTAAAGTAAATGATGAAACGCGATCTTATTACACTTTTTTTCGAAACGCTCGAACAAGCAAATCCCAACCCCCGCACCGAGCTTGAATACAGCAGCGACTTTGAACTTTTATGCGCCGTCTTGCTCTCCGCACAAGCCACTGATATTGGGGTCAATAAAGCCACCAAGATTTTATTTCCTGTCGCCAATACACCCCAAAAGATGCTGGACATGGGGCTTGAGGGACTTGAAGAGCACATTAAAACCATTGGACTTTACAAAAGCAAGGCGCGCCACTTGCTTCAAACGTGTGAGATCTTGGTCTCTGAGCACAACGGCTGCGTGCCAAGAACGCGAGAGCTCCTTGAGGCCTTGCCGGGCGTTGGAAGAAAAACCGCCAATGTGATCCTCAATGTGGCGTTCAATGAACCCACCATGGCCGTTGACACTCACATCTTCAGGGTCAGCAACCGAGTGGGCTTGGCCAAAGGCAAGACGCCTTTGGCTGTTGAGCTTCAACTCCTGAAACGCATTCCAGCCCGCTTCATGCAACACGCTCACAACTGGCTCATCTTGCATGGACGCTATATTTGCAAGGCGCGTTCACCCGATTGCAAAAGTTGCCAAGTTTCAAGCTATTGCGATTACAAAGCAAAAAATCTTCTCAAAAAATCAAAGTGAGCTCAAAACCCAGCGCTGCTTGAGCCTCATGGCTGCAGGATCACGTGATGTCTGGGCCGGTCAAATTCCGAATGCCCCCCCGTGGCCTGAACCACGCTGACACGCCCCTCAAAGACCTGCTCCAACGCCTTGTGCAATTCGTGATTTTGCGTCTCCCCCAAGAATTGAACTTTCCCCTTGTTCAAGATGAGCATTTGATGGGCCAACATGGCCACATTCAAATCGTGCAAAACCGTAATCACCGTAACGCCCTTGGCAACCAGTGCTCGCACCCAATTGATCCATTGCGACTGAAAGGGCGGATCCAACGCCAACAAAGGCTCGTCCATCAACAACACCTCGCTCTTTGTACAAAAGACCCTAGCCAGCAAAACCCTTTGCACTTGCCCACCGGACAAAGTCGCCATCAACCGGTCTCTCAAATCCCATGTGCCCGTCAAGCGCATGAACTCCTCAACAGCCAAGTCATCCTGCGCAGTCAGCGAAGACCAAGACTTTTGGAACGGCAAGCGCCCCAATCGCACGACATCATGAACCCGTAAGTCATCGACATAGGTGCTCATTTGTCCCATCCAACTCAACTGCTGCGCTTTGATCTTTGGAGCCCATTGTTCAAGAGCGCGCCCCTTCAAATGAACCTCCCCTTGGTAATTCAACAGACCCGCCAACGCCTTTAACAAGGTTGATTTTCCGGCCCCATTTGGACCCACAACGCTTAACCACTGAGCACTTTGAAACGACAAATCAATGTTATTTAAAACGGGTGTGCCATCCAAATGCACACTCAAGTCCTTGCAACTCAACACGGGCATCGGCTCAAAATGGCTCTGAATTGAAGCCTTTTTTTGAGGCGCCGTTGGTGTGGAATCCAAAAGATGAACGCTCATACAGTGAGGCCTAATTCCAAGAAGTGGATCGATTGCTTTTGGACAACAGCCTGAGCAAATAGCCACCACCCAGCAAAGCCGTGACAATACCAATGGGCAACTCTTGCGTTCTAGAGATGGTTCGCGCGATCAAATCAGACCCCACCAACAACGCCCCCCCCATCAACACAGACAATTCAATCCAAGCCTTGTAATTGGCTTTGACGACTTGCCGAACCATGTGAGGAGCGGCAAGCCCCACAAAAGCGATCAGACCCGTTTGCGCAACCGACGTGGCCGTTGCCAAGGACAGCACAGCAATCAACACCCAGCGCTCTTTGCCAATGAAAAAGCCCAAGCTTTTTGCTGTGTGTTCACCAAGACCCAGGGCATCTAGAACGGGACTGTAAAACCAAGTCACCACCAGGCAAAGCACCAACACGAAGGCCATCAACCAACAGCCCACCTCGTCGACATTGGCAACACTGCCCAACATGAAATTTTGCAAGGCCCCCAAAAGAGATGGAAAGCGCTGAAGAATTAAATTGTTCAAAGATCCTAAAATCACCCCGACCACGACACCGCTTAACAACAACCTTTGCGTTTGCAAGACCCCCCTAGACAAGGAAAGCGTTAAAAGTACAGCCAGCAAAGCGCCCACAAAAGCCAAGGCCGTCAACCCCAGTCCAAAAAGCAAGCTAGGGTCCTCACCATGGACAAAGACCCCCAGCAGTTTGATCAACCAAGCCATCCCCCCCTGCAATGCACCAAACGCATGTTGCACCCATTCATTTTGCCCGCCACCCATTTGTCCAAGCAGCCCCAACATCAAAGCCAAGGTGACGCCCAATGAGGCACCAGAAGCTGAACCCAGCAAAAAGGGGTCGGCCAATGGGTTTCTAAAGAGGCCTTGCGCCAAAATCCCTGCCAAGCCCAGCAAAGCACCACTCAGCCATGCCCCAAGTGATCTAGGAAGTCTTAGGTGCCAAACAATTTCCGAAATCATCGGATTGTCACTTTTGAGGTCCTCACAGCAAGACCAGCCTTGTGTGCCAATCACCAAGCCCAAAAGCACGAGAACAACACTCAAGACGCCCAAAGTCACGCGCACGCCCTGGACCGTATGGTGTGAAGGATTGAATATAAATTTCACAAAGGCCTCATCTGATTGATGCAGTCCACAACCGATCGCACACCACTTGCAAGCCTTGGGCCCAAACGCAACAATCGATCGGCTTGCTCTTGGTTCAAGACACACACGCGATTTTCGATCACGGGCTTCAAGACCCTCAGACCTGGGACATTTTTAAAAGAGGCTCTTTTTTGCCCATGTGCAAACACCACGATATCGGGCGCCTGCCTTACAAGCCATTCCCGGCTCATTTTAGGAAAATCCCCCAGCGTTTTGGGCACCACATTGATCAACGCATAGGCTTGCAACAATTGCCCAATGTAGGAGCTCTGTGAGGCGGCATAACCGTCAGAACCCACTTCCAAATAAATCCGCCTGCCTTGGGCCCATGCTGGCATTTGCGCCTTCAAGGCCATGAGATCCAAATCCATTTGATGTATCAATTGCTCCACATGGCCCGCCCCCCTCAGATCGGCATCCACTGGATCCACAAGCTTTGTGATCTCGCGCAACGCGTGCTTCATTTGTTCGACTGTTTGGGGCTGAAAAACCAAAACCGAGACGCCCAAGGCCTCCAATCGATGGGTCAACTTGGGGTTGGAAAATGACATGAGCACCACATCGGGCTTGAGTCGAACCAATTCCTCTAAAGAAGTGTCCCACAGCCCGCCCAAATGGGGAACGGATTGGACCCATTCGGGCCAATTGGAGGAGCGATCCACGCCCACCAAGCGATCACACGCATTCAATAAGCAAATGCTCTCCGTGAGCGAGGGATAAAGCGAAACAATTCTTTTGGCTGGAGAGCTGAAGGCCAACTCGACGCCGCGCTCGTCGATGACCACTCGGGTGGCATTTGAGCATTGGGAAAAAGCCCACCCCAGGCAACAAAGCAACAAACGGAGAATAAAAATCTGACGAGGCCCAAACATGCGCACTATTCTTTCACAATTAGCTGCTTTTCTACAGAAAATGCGCATTAAATGGCCAAAATGCACGAATTGACTAAAATTACCCCCCGGGTCCAACCCGATCGCACCGAATACACCCAATGCCCATTAAAATAACTTAATGTCATCTCTTAACTTGCAAGACCAACTCACTGATCGCATTGAGCGTTTGATCCTTCGCCACGAAGAGGTCAAGCGCACGAATGCCCTGCTCAGCCAACAAGTTGGTCAACTCACACACGAGAGAGATCAGCTTAAATCCAGGCTTGAAACCGCAAGAAACCGCATAGACGCCTTGCTGGATCGATTGCCTGAGGAAGTGCCAGTCAAGGACGCGAAATGAGTCAAATTGAAGCCCAGATCATGGGACAAGGTTATGCGCTGGGTTGCCCCGAGGGTGCTGAGGAGCGACTTCAGCAAGCGGTCAGTGCGGTGGACTTGGCCATGTGCAAAATCAGGGATGCGGGAAAAATCAAAGCACGCGAGAGAATCGCCGTCTTGGCCGCCATCAACATTGCTTTCGATTTGAACGAGTCAAGCAAAGAGATCAAACCTGCCCAGCCCTTGAACGCATCGGACCTGGAGCATTTGATCACCCGACTGGACGACGCTTTGGCCGATGACGGCAAATTGCTTTAAAAGGTTGCCCGAGCGCCATTGACTCAGGACCAAAAGCCCAAATGCAGATCGATGAGCGCCTCTTGCAACGCAGCAACGGGGCCGATGACTTCGATCTTTTTTTGTCCAGCGCCAAACACCGCTCTGCTGGACAAATCCATGGTCGGATTTTGAGCATGGTTGCCCGTTAAATCCAGCAACTCGCGCTCACTCAGGCCGTAGACCAATCGACCAATGTTTGCCCAGTATTGCGTGCCTGAACACATGGCACAGGGCTCCACGGTCGTGACCAACGTGCATTGCCATAGATAATCCGGATCAAATTTCTCAAAAGCACGTCTAGCCAATGTTGACTCAGCATGATTGACCGTGTCCAGATTGCCCTGCCGATCCAAAACAGTGCGCAAATCGGGTGCCAGCAAAACGGCACCAAAGGGGTGGTGTCCATTGGCCTTGGCTTGTCTGGCCACGTCGTTGGCAAGTTTTAAAGCATCCATCACCCACGTTGGCGTAGAAATTTCAAGCATGATAAAAGTTAAAAAGGTTGTTGTATTTTCGTGTTTCCAAAAATTTTAACCTTTTACACTCTTCTTGCTCACATCTCTTTTACAATGATCTCGTCTGCAGGTCTTTTAGACTTTATATTTCCTTGAACCAATGCTCCTAGAGCCAGGGCTTGGAACATCAACCAATGAGCGTGATCGTCTCGCGTCAGATGAACCCAACGTTGGTTTGACCTCGCCCACCTGAACCCCCACGTTCAGGATGACGGTCTAGAAGACCTTGCAGACACCTTTTTTTCAATTTTATTTCGCTGTTTTTTTAGAGGGGTTCACGCCTTCACGGCCAACTCATCGCTCCTTCAGCCCCCATAAAATCTATCGGCCCCCTACTCACATTCAAATATGATGGACATCCCACTTCCCGAACTGTTGGCATTGGCTTCGCTTGGTTTGGTCACAGGTTTTTTAGCTGGACTCTTGGGCATTGGGGGCGGCATGGTGATGGTGCCGTTTTTGACTTTTTTCATCAGTCTACACGGCGTCTCGACTGACTTGTGCGTCAAAATGGCCATTGCGACATCCATGTCCACGATCGTTTTTACATCCATCTCAAGCGTGCGCGCTCACAATGCAAAGGGCAACGTCAAATGGGGATTGGTCAAACAATTGACCCCCGGACTGCTCATAGGAAGCGCCATCACAAGCTTGGGAGTTTTTAATTATTTGCACGGCGCATACCTTGGCATCATCTTTGCCATCTTCATCACGTTTTCTGCCACGCAGATGTTTTTGGACAAAAAACCCCCTGCCTCGCGTCAATTTCCTGCCAAATGGGGCGGACTCTTTGCTGGCATTGTGATCGGATTCATCTCTGGCTTGGTCGGCGCAGGTGGCGCCTTCATCAGTGTGCCATTCATGTTGTTTTGCAACATTCCAATTTTGAATGCAGTGGCCACCAGCGCGGCCTTGGGCTTTCCCATTGCAACAGCGAACGCATTGGGCTATATGTTTGCTGGATGGTCCACCCCCAACTTGCCCCCCCACTCATTTGGCTACGTTTGGCTGCCTGGCCTGATTGTCATTGCCTGCTTGAGTGTGCTCACGGCCCCTTATGGCGCAAGAACGGCTCAAATATGGCCCGTCAAACGTTTGAAACGCTTCTTTGCAAGTATTTTGTATTTGCTGGCCATTTACATGGTTTACAAAAGTACCCTGTAATCAGACGGTGTCGCAACGTGGTGGGCCCTAGTTGGAGTCCCTCAAGTTGCCGACCTTTTTAACCCACTGATGCATCAAGAGCAGCAATTCGTTTTGAGAAAACGAACAGCTCTCCTGTGTGAACATGGCACTGCTCTCCAAGCGATCCATCAAATCGAGCCAAACATCCGCATATTTTTTTTGTAAAGGGATGCTTTCTTGTGGCCAATTCTCCAAACAAACTGGCAGCCACGCTTTGGCCCACGCGATGAATTCAAACGTTTGAATTTTTTGGGATTGATAGCGCTCAAGCATTTGAGAAAACTCAAGCTCTAAGGACTCGTTCATGTCTTGGCCTTGGTGATTTAATAACTCAGAACCACGTCACTTCACAAAGCGCTTGAAAAGCACATGTCGATCAATGACTTGATCAAGATGGGTTTGCACTTGAAGCTCAAAATCATTTGCATCGCACTCAATCACGTGCCGATCTTTCATGGACCTGAGCCAAGTCAACTGGCGCTTAGCCAACTGCCGAGTGGCAGCAAGACTGCTTTGAACGAAGAGTTCGTACTGAGGTGTTTTGATCAAGTCTTGCAAATCGTTTGGATCTGGCAAAGCACCTCTCATGCTCTCGATGCTTTGCCAAAACAACCAAGCTTGTCTGTAACCCACGCAGCGCATGCTAGGCATGGAGGCATTCAATTGAGGATCTTTGAAAAAAGACAAGGACTCCTTCAAAAAGCCATTCTTCAGCATTTGATCAAAGCGCCGCTCGATGTTTGCATGCAACCAAGCCCGCTCTCGGGGTTCAAAGGAAAGCACATGATAGGTGAGCAGGTTTGAATCGTGCAATTCGTTTTTTTGCTCTGAGTATTTGGATTGAAACGAAGATATGCTTTGACCGGTCAGCATCCAAACTTCAAGCGCCCTGGCAATGCGTTGGGAATCTTTCGGCGCCAAACGTTTGGCCGTGGTGGGGTCAACACGATGGAGTTTTTCGTGCATCTTGGGCCACCCCAACGCTTGCGCTTCAAGCAAAATAGTTTGCCGAATGTCTTGACTCGCAGCAGGCAAATCATCCAAGCCTTTCACCAGCGCATTGAAATACAAAAGTGTGCCGCCAACGACCACGGGAATGGCACCACGACTGCCAATTTCAGCCACAAGGGCTTTGGCTTGCACAGCAAAATCTGCCGCACTAAAAGGCTCATGGGCCCGGCGAATATCAATCAGGTGGTGCGGCACACTTTGAAGCTCATGCGCACTCGGTTTTGCGGTTCCAATGTCCATGCCTTGATACACCAAGGCGGAGTCCATGCTGATGAGCTCAATGTTGTAGCGCTCACTCAGGCGCATGGCCGCATTGGTTTTGCCACTGGCCGTGGGTCCGACCAGGGCCAAAAAGTTCCAATTGCAAGCACTCGGTTCTGCGGCGAAGCTGCTCATCGTGGCCCTCGCGTTGAAACAACGGCGCGCATGTCCCTACAACACATGACCCACATCACCGCCCTCTAAGAAAGAGTGCATCCAAAGCCTTCATTGACAAGGCCTGCCAAGTCGGACGACCATGGTTGCATTGATCCGAGCGTTCAGTCACTTCCATTTGGCGCAACAACTCGTTCATCTCTTGCAAAGTCAATTGTCGATTGGCCCGAACTGCGCCATGACAGGCCATGGTCGCCAAAAGCTCATTGCGGGCTTGCTCCACAACGAACTGTCCCGTGTTCAAGGTCAATTCATGCAAAACACTTCTAGCCAAGGCGACCAAGTCTCCATCCACCAAGGGGGCTGGCACAGCCCTGATCACCAGCGTTTTGGTGGACAAGGCCGACACATCAAAGCCCAGGGTCTTTAACGTATCGGCATTTTCTTGTGCAATCACCATCTCTTGATCGGTCGCAGAAAAACTCTGTGGAATCAGCAAGGATTGACTGCTGATGGTTTGCGTATCAAGCTGATTTTTAAGACGCTCGTACACGATTCTTTCGTGAGCGGCGTGGATATCAACCAAAATCAAGCCTTGCGCGTTTTCTGCCAACAAGTAAACGCCGTGCAATTGGGCCAAAGCTCGACCCAAGGGCCAATCTTGCCCCGGGCTAGAGACCCATGGATCCTTGCTCGCTTTAAATTCCTGCGCACCAACAAGCTCTGAGTCCGGCAAGGGCTTCTCCATCAAGGCGGGCTGCGCGACTTGATGTGCCACTTCATCCTCAGGGCGAGCGGACGGCGCCCACAGGCGCTCAACTTGTGAGAACTGATGGGCGGCCAAGTCGATCTTGGATTGCTGCCAACGCTGTGCAGGAGGACCCCAAGCTTTGGGCTGGGACACAAACCCTCTCGCCCCTGGGCCAAGCGCCGCCATGCTTGAATGCTCGGCGCTCAAAGCACTTGGGTTGGGGGACGGTTGAACATCAATGAGCGAAGAGGCCTCAAGCGGCAAACCCACTCTTGGTGCAGCCAGCGCTCGCCCAATGGCATGCAAGACCAATTGATGAATGTCTCTTGAGTCCCGAAAACGAATCTCAATTTTCGTCGGATGCACATTCACATCGACTCGCTTAGGGTCTATCTCAATGAACAACACATAGACCGGCTGCTTTTGACCATGGAGGACGTCTTGGTAGGCCACCCTCACCGCATGGCTGATCACTTTGTCTTTCACAAACCGTTGATTGACATAGGAGAACTGTTGATCTGCTCGGCCTCTCGCTGCCGCGGGCAAGCCCACGCGGCCATAGACTCGGATCGCGTTCTCCGTGTGATCAATGGCCACGGAGTTGTCCAAAAATTCTGTGCCCAAAACATCGGCCACTCTTTTGTCAAAGGCCCCATCATGCTCTTGAGCAGCACGCCACTGCTCAATGAGCTTGCCCTCTGAGTAAATTGAAAAAGAGACCAAAGGCCGCACCAAGGCATGTCTTCTGATCGCCTCGACACAATGGGCCAATTCAGTCGCATCGGTTTTAAGAAATTTTCTTCTGGCGGGCGTGCTGAAAAAAAGCTCTCGGACCTCAACGCTTGTCCCCAATCCTCTGGCCACAACGCTCAACTCTCCTGATCGAGCTTGCAAAGACATGGCCTGCGCTTGCTCGGCAGGCCGCGATGAAAGGGTGAGCTCAGAGATCGAGGCGATGGCCGCCAATGCTTCCCCCCTAAAGCCCATTGAAGCAACGCACTCCAAGTCATCCAAGTTGCTGATTTTGCTGGTCGCGTGGCGCTTCAAGGCCAAGGACAACTCCTCTTTGGAAATCCCAAGCCCATCGTCCTCCACGCTGATCAAGCGCACACCACCCGCTTGCAAGCGAACCGTGATTCCCGTCGATTGCGCATCCAGGGCGTTGTCAACCAACTCTCGCACGACAGAAGCAGGTCGCTCGATGACCTCGCCTGCAGCGATTTGACTGATCAACTCTTGTGCCAATTGAGCGATTGGGCGCTTGGCAAAGGGCGAGACGGGGGAAACGGATGGATTGTTCACACAGGCATTTTAGGACAGATCAAGCACGCCTTCGAAATCAATGGATAATGTCAACATGGACATCATTAGTAACTATTTAGATCTCATCTTTCACGTTGACCAAGTGCTTCAATCTTGGGTTCAAACCAATGCAGACTTGACCTATGGACTGTTCTTTTTAATCATCTTCATAGAAACAGGCTTGGTTTTCATGCCTTTTTTGCCTGGAGACTCTCTCCTCTTTATGATTGGCGCACTTTGCAGCGCTGAATTGCTGTCACCAACCTTGTCGCTATGGGTCTGCCTGAGCGCTGCGATTCTTGGAGACCAAGTCAATTACACCATTGGACGACATTTTGGCAAGCATTTGCTGCGTCCCCCTTTCTCAAAATGGATCAAACAAGAGGGGCTTGCAAGGAGCGAAGTGTTTTTTGCCCAATGGGGGGCTTTGGCCATTATTTTGGCGCGTTTCATGCCTTTTATCCGCACCTTTGCGCCCTTTGTGGCTGGCATTTCAAAAATGAATCGACTCACCTTCACGTCCTTCAATGCCCTGGGCGCTTTGATTTGGGTGGTGGGGGTGGGCCTGTTGGGGTACACACTTGGAGAAATCCCTTGGGTGAAGTCCCATGTACAAGCTTTGGTTTTGGCCCTCATAATCGTTCCTGGCCTGTTGGCCATCTGGGGGACCTTGAAATCCCAGACGCAGAAAAAAACCTCCCTCCATTGATTTTTTTAGTGCCCCATCCATCATGAACGCAGCAAGTGAATCCAAACACCTTGAGCACTCACAACACCCCCATGGGCGGGCAAACTGGCCAGGAGAACAAACCAGTCGCATTCCATTTTGGGTCTACACAGATCCAGCCATTCACGCCCAAGAACTGAACAAAATTTTCTATGGCGCACATTGGAGCTATGTCGGCTTGCTGGCTGAAATACCCAAGTTGGGGGACTTTAAAAAAACCCAAATTGGCGAACGCGAAGTCATTGTGGTCAGAGACCACATTCACCCAAATCACAAAGACAGCGACCACGGCATCCGTGTCGTAGAAAACAGATGTGCCCACCGAGGCGTGAGGTTTGTTCAAGAGTCCCACGGCAACAAGCGCAGCTTTGTTTGTCCTTACCATCAATGGGCTTACAAGCTCAATGGTGACCTTGGCGGACTGCCCTTTAAAGAGGGTGTAAAGAAAGACGAACACGTTCAAGGCGGCATGCCTGCCGATTTTGATCTCAAAGCACATGGCCTGAACCAACTGAAAGTAGAAGTTCTGCATGGTCTCATTTTTGCAAGCTTTGATCACACCACACAGGACTTGAAAAACTATCTCGGCGTCAACATCCTGCCCTGGGTGGATCGCATCTTTAAAGGGCGCGAATTGACCCTGCTTGGCTACAACCGCCAAAGAATTCCCGGCAACTGGAAACTGATGATGGAAAACATCAAAGATCCTTATCACCCTGGACTCTTGCACACCTGGTTTGTGACCTTTGGACTTTGGAGAGCAGATCAAACCAGTCGCATGGTCTTGGATGAAAAAGGACGCCATGCAGTGATGCTTTCTAGGCGCAATGAAGGCGGCCAAGGGCAAGTCACCCAAGGGGTCACAAGTTTTAAAGCCAACATGAAACTGCACGACGACCGTCTCCTAGACATCGTGAGTGAGCCTTGGTGGAGCGTTGAAGACCCCAGCCATCCTGGTCAAACCATCACCCCCAGCGTCACCATGATCACCTTGTTTCCAAGCCTGATCATCCAGCAGCAAGTCAACTCCTTGTCCACCCGACAAATCATCCCAAACGGACAGGGCACCTTTGATTTTGTCTGGACTCACTTTGGCTTTCAAGACGATACGCCAGAGATGACCCAAAGGCGACTGCGACAGTCCAACCTCTTTGGCCCTGCTGGGTATGTCAGCGCCGACGATGGTGAAGTGATCGAATTCAGCCAAAGCGGTTTTAAGCAATTCAACAGCGATGGACAACAGGAGGGCCAAACACTTTGTGAGTTGGACGGCGTCGACGTTCACAGCACAGAGCACATGGTCACCGAGACCCTCATTCGAGGCATGTACCGCTACTGGAGAGAGGTGATGGATCTATGAATTTACCAACAACGACCCCTCGCTTTAGCCTCGAGCAGATCAAGCCCATTGTGGCCAAAGCGACTTTGGTGGATTTGCAGTTTGAGATCAATCACACCAATGCCAGATACGCTCAAACGCTCAACGACGGCCACTTCAATGCGTGGCCCAATTTTTTCATCGAGAACGCTCGCTACAAAATTCAAGCCAGAGAAAACCACGCCCGTGGATTGCCCCTTTGCATTGTGGACTTGGAGAGCCAAGGCATGATGAAAGACCGCATTTACGGCATCACGCAAACCATCTTTCACGCTCCTTACTACACGCGACACGTGATCGGTCAAACCTTGGTACTGGGCGCACAAGATGCGCCTGAGCTCGGTCAAATGCTTCAATTGAGCTTGAAGCCATCGACTTTTTTTGTGAGCACCACCAACTACTGCGTCTTCAGGACCAAGCCAGGTCAAAGCTCGGAGGTCTTCAATGTAGGGCAGTACATGGACCATTGGGTGCAAACGCCTGAAGGTTTAAAAATCGCCTCCAGGCATTGCATTTACGACTCAGAAATGATTTTAAATTCACTGATCTACCCCATTTAACTGGCGCGCTCGCATCGATTGTTTTACCTCAAAGTGTGCGGCTACGGATGCTTGGAGGCGTGCGGGTGAAGTACTTCACAATGGCTGCACCAATGGCGCCCGCCATGTCGTTTTGAAAGCTATCTTTGACCAGCATCGCCTCCTCCTGAGGGTTGCTGATGAACGCAGTTTCTACCAAGAGACTGGGAATATCAGGGGCCTTCAAAACGGCAAAGCCCGCTTGCTCAACGGATGCTTTGTGAAGGGATCCGACTCGCTTGATTTGCCCCAAAAACTCCGAGCCCAACTTCAAGCTGAAGTTGATTTGTGCGTCCGTGCTCATGTCCAACAAAGTTTTTTGGACAAGCGCATCTTTGTCCTTTAAGTTGATGCCACCCACCAAGTCAGCCTTGTTTTCCTGGTTTGCCATCCACCTGGCGGCTGCACTTGAGGCGCCACTTTGACTCAAAGCAAAAACACTTGCACCCTTGGCATCGGGTGTGATGTAGGCATCGGCATGCAAACTGACAAACAAATCGGCCTGAACTCTTTGCGCTTTTTTTACGCGCTCATGCAAAGGGACAAAATAGTCGGCATCCCTTGTTAGAAAAGCTCTCATGGCCAAATCCCCATGACGGCCCTTGATCACGCTCGAGTTGATCAAGGCCTTTAATTTCATGGCGATTTGCAACACCACATCTTTTTCCTTTGTGCCTTGGCGCCCAATGGCACCTGGATCCTCGCCCCCATGCCCCGGATCGATGGCCACCACAATCCACCGATCGATCAGCTCTGCCGTGCCTTCGCTCATGGGGGCTTGCATGGGCGCGTCTTTGGGGGTCTCCTTGGGCGCGATGGGCGCTTGGGGGGCAGGCCTCAAGCTGGGTTTTTTGCTTTGCTCCTCTATCCATGTAGACAAGACATCCTCCGCCCCTTTGGATGGCGCGTCAAACGGGCGTTGGCTGGGTGGGGCCGAGCTGAGTGCTTTGAGCGCGACAGACTCGCTGTCCGGGCTCGGTTTCACATGTTGTGCAATCAAAGCCTCAAGGGGGTCCAAGGCCTTCGTCGGGTACAGATCCATCACCAAACGATGGTTGTAACGCGCTTGGTCCATGCGGGCGGCCAAAACAGGTGCCAAATTAAAGAGTTGTGGCCTCACCATTTGCCTCAGGTCAAACACCAACCTCACCACGCCCGGGCCATATTGCCCCACCCTGACGCCACTGATGAAGGGGTCGTCCCCCTTGACTTGACTGACCAAGTCTTTCAAGGCTGCGTTCAACTCGGTGCCATCGATGTCAATCGCTATGCGTGGGGGATCTGAGATCAAAAGAGGTTGACTGCGAAGTGGAACATCCGACTCGATGGTCACTCGCGTGTATTCTCTGGCGGGCCAAATTCTCACCGCCAAGACACTGGCCCCCCAAGCCAGTTCTTGAAGCCCCAAGCTCAACAAAAGGGTCGAGCCCCTCAACCACTCACGTCGACTGAACAAGTGGTTTGAAGCAGGCCAATGAATGCGTTTCATTCTAAAAGACAGACAAAATCAAGTTATTTAAAAAATGTTCTCAATGCGCCAGTGGGATGAACAAAAAGACTCACCTCCCTTTGCCCCATGGGGTTGAGCGTCAAATGAATTTCCAAATCTGGCACAGGCGTCAGGGTACTGACTTTTTCTGGCCATTCATATATTTTGAGCCCCTTGGCAGAAAAAATATCTCTGAATCCCGCATCCTCCCACTCATAGGGATCATTGAATCGATAAAAATCCATGTGCCAAATGGACAGCGCCTGATCTTGAAACAAAGTCTCGTATGATTCCACAATCGTGTAAGTGGGGCTTTTGATGGTCCCTTCGACCCCCAAATCTCTTAGCAAATGCCTGCTCAGGGTTGTTTTGCCCGTGCCAAGATCGCCATGAAGGGCAATCTTTGCATCAAGCACTCCCGGATGAAGGGAGAGTTTGCGGGCAAAATCCATGGTTTGCTGCTCATCGAGCCAAAGCAAATTGCTTGTTGGTGTTGAATTATTCAAAAGGCATCTCGTTTTGTCAGATCCATCTCATTTGTTCAAAAAAATTCAATCCTGGGGCCAGTCCCTTGGTTTTTCTCAAATCGGTGTGGCCCGCGTTGACCTGTCCCACGCAGAACAACCTCTGCTTGATTGGCTTGAGAAAGGGTTTCATGGAGAAATGAGCTACATGCAACGCCACGGGCTCATGAGAGCCAGACCTGGGGAATTGTTGCCCGGCACCCTCAGCGTGATCACCGCTCGCATGAACTATCTAAGCCCCGCTTCACCCCCCCCTGAACAAACCGCCGCGCGTGGCCAGACACTGCATTTTAGTAACAACCCATCAACCCCAGCAACCCCTGTTGCGAATGCCGAGCAGGCAAGCCATTGGGTCGCCGATGAGTGGGCACAAATCCACACCCCCGAGCAAGCCTATGTCTCCTTGTATGCCAGGGGCAAAGACTACCACAAGAGCGTTAAACTTCGCCTCGAGCAGCTCGCAAAACTCATCCAATCAGATCTATCGGACATGAAGCACCGTGTTTTTTGTGACTCCGCTCCTGTGATGGAAGTTGAACTTGCTGCGCGCTCACAGATTGGATGGAGAGGCAAGCACACCTTGCTGCTCAATCGCGATGCAGGCTCCATGTTCTTCTTGGGTGAAATATTTGTCAATTTTGATTTGCATGAATTCGCGCCTGATGCGCCCGCCCAAGAACACTGCGGATCGTGCACCGCGTGCATAGACATCTGTCCAACGCGGGCCATTGTGGCGCCTTATCAACTGGATGCAAGGCGATGCATCTCCTACCTCACCATTGAACATCCTGGCTCCATTGACGTCTCTCTCAGACCCCTCATGGGCAACCGAATATATGGCTGTGATGATTGTCAATTGATTTGCCCGTGGAATAAATTTGCGAAACCAACGGCGCTGACAGATTTTCAAAGCCGAGAGATTTTGACCCATCAATCCCTTTTGCAACTCTTCGCTTGGAGCGAGGCTGATTTTTTGAACCACACACAAGGCAGTGCCATTCGACGAATCGGCCATGAGAAGTGGCTCAGAAACTTGGCCATTGCGCTTGGCAACAGCTTGGCCAAATCGAACGACCCAACACACCAAGCAGAGGTGAGAAGTGCATTGCAAATGCGACTCGAACACCCCAGTGACTTGGTCAAAGAACATGTGAGATGGGCCCTTGAACAAGCCTGAAGCCTTCACCATCACGCTACAGACCTCAAACGTCCAGTGGCGCTGCGCCTCGAATGAAACGCTTTTGCAAAGCGCAGAGCGCCAAGGCCTTGCGCTGCCCAGCAGTTGCAGAAACGGCACGTGCCGAACCTGTCTGGTGCACACCCAAAGCACTGAGCACGCCTACTCGTTGGCGTGGCCAGGTTTGAGCCTCGAGGAGAAACGCCAAGGCGATACACTTTGCTGTGTCGCACTCCCTAAAGAAGATGTCTGCATTGAAGACCAGCATTTTTCTCCAGAGGTGTATGCACAGGCTTTTCATCTGGTCGCTCAAGATCCGAGCTTTTTGGTCTTGAACAAGCCCAGTGGCTTGCTGTCCGTTCCTGGTCGAGGCCCCCTAAAAAGTGACTGCTTGTCCAGCCGAGTCCAACATAAATTTCCCACCGCGCTCATCGTTCACCGATTGGACCAAGCCACTTCTGGTCTGCTATTGATGGCCTTGGGTCCAGAGGCTCAAAAGGGCTTGAATCAGATGTTCTCCACGGGTCAAGTCCACAAGCGCTACATGGCAAAAGTACAGGGTGCCTTGCCTGTTTCTTCATCTTGGCAACTGATCGATGCACCCATTTATGCCGATTGGCCTTTGCGCCCCTTGAGAGTGGTGGACGCCAAAGGCAAGGCGAGCCAAACCCGATACCGGTGCCTGCAGTCCGACAACAAACACTCTTTGCTTGAAATTGAACCCCTCAGTGGGCGCACCCATCAAATTCGAGTCCATTTGTCGCACATTGGACACCCCATCCTTGGGGATCAGCTCTACGCCCCGGAGGATGTCGCGAATGAATCAACACGACTTTTGCTGCATGCGCAATCTTTGCGTTTTGTGCACCCCTTGACGCTTGAACCGTTTGAGCTCGACTCGGCCTGCCCGCTTGACTTCTACCCAAATGACAGCCAAAGCGGCCCAGCACCGAAGTGAACGATCCCAATTGAGCTGGGTCAAACGGCTTAAACCATTTTTTGGATATGATCTGTAAAACTGTCTATTCAAACCATCCAACCTCAGGAGAACAGCATGCGTGAAGTCGTCATCGTCAGTGGCATGAGAACGGCCATCGGGACCTTTGGGGGCAGCCTCAAGGACACACCCGTTACAGAATTGGCCACCACCGCCGTCAAAGCGGCCCTTGAACGCGCACACATCAAAGGCAGCGAGGTTGATCAAGTGGTCATGGGGCACGTGGTCAACACAGAGCCCAAGGATCTCTACCTCTCAAGAGTTGCAGCGCTCAATGCGGGTTGTGATCAAAGGGTCACCGCCTTTAATGTCAACCGCTTGTGCGGCTCTGGGCTTCAAGCCCTGGTGTGTGCAGCGCAATCGATCATGCTGGGCGACACCCACATCGCCGTGGCCGGTGGCGCAGAGAACATGTCTCGTGGTCCCTTTTTAAATCCAACACAGCGATTTGGCCAACGCATGGGAGATGCAACTTTGATCGACATGATGGTCGGCGCCTTGCACGACCCGTTTGACAAAATTCACATGGGCGTGACCGCTGAGAACATTGCCGCCAAATGGGGCATCAGCCGAGAGACTCAAGATGCGTTGGCACTGGAGAGCCACCTCAGGGCTGAAAGAGCCATCTCCGCTGGCCTCTTCAAAGATCAGATCACCCCCGTGATGCTCAAATCAAGACAAGGCCCGGTGGCTTGGGCAAGCGATGAGCACTTCAGAGTGAACGCGAAATTGGAGGACTTCTCAAAACTCAAACCCGTCTTCATCAAAGAAAATGGCAGTGTGACCGCTGGCAATGCCTCTGGCATCAACGATGCAGCGGCAGCCTTGGTGCTGATGGATGGACAAAGTGCCAAAGAGCGCCACCTCCAACCCATGGCTCGTTTGGTCAGTTACGCGCACAGTGGTGTGGAGCCCAAGTACATGGGCATCGGCCCCGTCCCTGCAACACAAGCCGCGCTCAAGAAGGCGGGCCTCACGGTTCAAGACTTGGATGTGATTGAGGCGAATGAAGCCTTTGCAGCCCAGGCCTGTGCAGTCATCAAAGATTTGGGATTGGATGAAAAAAAGGTCAACCCCAACGGCTCAGGCATCTCTTTGGGACACCCCATTGGTGCAACTGGCGCACTGATCACTGTGAAAGCCCTTCATGAACTCGAACGCATCCAAGGGCGTTACGCGCTCGTGACCATGTGCATTGGTGGCGGTCAAGGCATTGCAGCCATCTTTGAGCGTCTTTGAAATAACAAACTCAAAGAGAGGCGCGCTGATCAAGCCACTGCGACCGCTTCTTGGGACTCGCCCTTCGCAGCGAGAGGGCTCTCAGCGCTGAGTGGGCTCAGTCCCAACTCCTGAGCCAATAAAGCGTAAGACCTTTGTTGGACCTCAGGCTCATGGGCCCACGTGATGACCACGATCTCATCCAAGCCAAAACGCTCGGCCAATCCCCTAAGGCGATCGCCCACTTCCTTGGGGTCTCCAACGATGGCCTTTTGCTGCAACTGCTGCAATGCGCCCATCTCCTCAGGCCTGAAAGACTCGTGTGCCGCTTGAGCCGTCATCAAAGGTGAAATGGTGCCGTAATTGCGGTCCATCTTAAAGCGCGCTCTACTGCTGAATTGCTTGAGCGCTTCTTGTTGCGTCTCTGCGACCAAAGCCCAAACACAAAGTGTGGCGTGCGGCTTAGCCAGTGTGCCGCTGGGTTTAAAACCATCGTGATACAAACCCATGGCTTGATCCGCACCTTGACCATCGGTGATGAAGTGGGCAAAAGCATAGGGCAAACCGAAATGTGCGGCCAATTGAGCACCATAGTCTGAGCTGCCTAAAACCCAAATCTGTGGGCAAGTTTCAGATTGTGGGTATGCAAATACACCGTGACCAGGGTGTCCAGCAGGCAAAGGCGTTCCAGACAACCAGGCCTTCAACTCTAAAATTTGTTGTGGAAATTGATCCGAGGCAAATTGATTGGGATTGAGCAATTGCGCCGTCTTCCTGTCGCTGCCCGGTGCACGGCCCAAGCCGATGTCAATGCGCCCTGGTGCCAAGGCGTCAAGCACTCGAAATTGCTCCGCCACTTTGAGGGCGGCATAATGAGGCAACATCACCCCAGCACTACCAATTCGAATGCGAGTGGTCTTCATGGCTATGGCGGCCATCAATATCTCAGGCGCAGTGCCCAAAATACCTGGATGGCTGTGGTGCTCACTGACCCAAAAACGGTTGTAACCCATGGCCTCGCAACTTTGTGCAAGCTCTACGGTTTGCCGAATGATTTGGTCTTGGGCTCGGCCCACCACACCAACCGACTGATCTAGAACAGATAATTTAAGTTTCATAGCAAATCATTTTGCTACAAAAAAGAAAAGATTGCTCACGGGAGGGTTTGTGGTCGTTTCGCTCAAGCTTGACAACATGGTGCCCCCCCCGATTGAAGCATCACTTCAAGGCTTTGAACCTCACGCGTTTGGGTTTTGCACCTTCCTCGCCCAAACGTTTTCTCTTGTCGGCCTCGTACTCTTGGTAATTGCCGTCAAAGAACTGCCATTGTGAATCCCCTTCCCACGCCAAAATATGGGTTGCAATTCTGTCCAAGAACCAACGATCGTGGCTGATGACCATGACACAACCGGCAAATTCTAGGAGCGCATCTTCTAAAGCGCGCAGAGTTTCGACATCCAAATCGTTCGAGGGCTCATCGAGCAGCAACACATTGGCACCCGCGATCAAGGTTTTTGCCAAATGCAGTCGTCCCCTCTCACCACCAGAAAGTGTCCCCACCCTCTTTTGCTGGTCTCCACCGTTAAAGTTGAAGCGACCACAGTAAGCTCGACTGGCCATTTCAAACTTCCCAACGGTCAAGATATCAAGCCCACCGGAGACGTCTTCCCAAACGGTTTTTTCATTGCTCAAATCATCTCGGGTCTGATCGACAAAGGCCATTTTGACCGTGCTGCCAATCTTCACCTCACCCTGATCGGGTTGGTGTTGACCAGAGATCATCCTAAAGAGGGTTGACTTACCTGCGCCGTTGGGACCGATGATCCCAACAATGGCCCCGGGTGGCACCTTAAAGCTCAAGTTATCGATCAACAAACGGTCGCCAAAGGACTTGCTGACGTTGACAAACTCAATGGCTTCGTTGCCCAAGCGCTCCGCGACTGGGATGAAGATCTCATGGGTCTCATTGCGTTGCTGGTATTCAAAACTCGAGAGTTCTTCAAATCTTGCAATCCTGGCCTTGCTCTTGGCTTGTCGACCTTTGGGGTTTTGTCTGACCCATTCCAGCTCCTTTTTAAGCGCTTTGGCCCTGGCTTCTTCGCCCTTTTGCTCCTTTTCTAATCGATCTTGTTTCTGACTCAGCCAAGTGCTGTAATTGCCCTTCCAAGGAATACCATGCCCACGGTCGAGCTCTAAAATCCATTCGGCCGCATTGTCTAGGAAATAACGGTCGTGGGTGATGGCCACGACCGTGCCACCAAAGCGTGCAAGAAACTGTTCCAACCAATCCACCGATTCAGCATCCAAGTGATTGGTCGGCTCATCGAGCAAAAGCATATCGGGCTTGGACAAAAGCAGTCGGCAAAGTGCCACGCGCCTTTTCTCACCCCCTGACAAGTTATCGATCGTCGCCTCCCAAGGGGGCAGTCTCAATGCATCAGCAGCGATCTCCAATTGGTGCTCACTGTCCGTGCCCGCGGATGCAATGATTTCCTCCAACTTACCCTGCTCTTGAGCGAGCACATCAAAGTCTGCATCGGGCTCGGCGTAGGCCGCGTAGATCTCCTCCAATCGACTCTTGGCCGCGAGAACTTCACCCATACCGCCCTCGACAGCTTGTCTGACAGTTTCTTGAGGATTCAATTCAGGCTCTTGGGGCAGGTAGCCAATTTTGATGCCCGGCATGGGCGTGGCTTCACCTTCAATTTCCTTGTCAACGCCAGCCATGATTTTGAGCAACGTGGACTTGCCTGAGCCGTTGGTGCCCAGCACACCAATTTTGGCGCCTGGGAAAAAGCTTAAAGAGATGTCCTTCAAGATTTGGCGTTTGGGAGGAACAATTTTTCCAACGCGATTCATCGTGAATACATATTGAGCCATGATGACTGCTTTCCTTTTTTTATAAAAACAAATTTAACCGAGTACTCTAACACTTTTGACCAGTCTGTAGGCGCATGAACGCGCAATATAGAGCACTGATCAAGAAGTCACTGCAGGGCTGCGGATTCATTTTGTGGTCTAAAGTGGACTAATTTTCACATAGGCACAAGGAAATGTGAGACAATGTCATCAGTTTAGGCAACCAGTCGCCTAAACATCAGCACTTCTGCTGGGGCACTTTTTTTAGACTTCTTTGAGTCCCAATAGCCCTTTTTCCTGTTTCCCGGTCTCTTACTGGTTGCTTGCATTCAAGCAATGAAGGCCGATCCATGCGCCGGATATGGCGCTCCACTATGAACTTTGAAGAACTCAATTTGGCTCCTGCCATCTTAAAAGCCGTGCAAGAGCAAGGCTACGAAAACCCCACACCCGTGCAATCTCAAGCAATCCCCATTGTTTTGAGTGGTCACGATTTATTAGCAGGTGCACAAACCGGTACGGGCAAAACAGCCGCCTTTACCCTGCCCATGCTTCACAAATTGACCATGAGTCGAAGCACACCCAATAAGTTTGGTGTGTATGGCATCCGCGCTTTGGTCTTGACGCCCACAAGAGAGTTGGCCGCGCAAGTTGAAGAGTCGGTGAGAAATTACGGCAAATACCTCCAACTCTCCTCGTGTGTGATCTTTGGCGGCGTGGGCATGAAGCCTCAAATTGACAAGCTCAAACGCGGCATTGACATCTTGGTGGCCACACCGGGAAGACTCTTGGATCTTCAACAGCAAGGCTTTGTCGATTTGAGCACCGTTCAAATTCTCGTCCTCGACGAGGCAGATCGGATGCTCGACATGGGTTTTATCCAAGACGTTAAAAAAATCTTGGCCTTGGTCCCCAAAGACAAGCAAAGTTTGCTTTTCTCAGCAACGTTCAGCAATGAGATCAAAGAGCTTGCTGAAAATTTATTGAAAAACCCGCAAAGCATTCAAGTCACGCCACCCAATACGACCGTTCAACGCATCAGCCAATTGATCCATCCTGTGGGTCGCGGTAAGAAAAAGGCTTTGCTCGCACACATCATCCAGTCCAACGATTGGAGCCAAGTGCTGGTCTTTACGCGAACCAAATTCGGTGCCAACTCAGTTGCGGACTTCTTAAACAAGCAAGGCATTTCAGCCATGGCTTTGCACGGCAACAAAAGTCAAACGGCTCGCACACAAGCGTTGGCCGGATTCAAGAGTGGTGATATCCGCGCTTTGGTTGCAACCGATATTGCAGCTCGAGGCATTGACATTGATGAATTGCCGCACGTGGTCAACTACGAGATCCCCAATGTGAGCGAAGATTACGTGCACCGCATTGGCCGCACAGGCCGAGCGGGCTCCGATGGCCATGCGGTGAGCTTGGTGTCTTTGGATGAGGAAGGCTTCATGAAAGACATTGAGCATTTCACGCACCAACAAATTGAAGTCTCTATCATTGAAGGCTTTGCCCCAGAACCTGGAGAGAAGGCAGAACCCATTGCCATGGGTCGTCAAACGATTTGGGGTGGCCTGGGTCGTGCACCTTCAAGAGATGTGATGGCCGCAGCGGCAAAAGCCGCTCGCAGCGAAATGATGGAAAGAATCAGAGAAAAGAAGGTCACCAATCCAGGTCGAGCCAGACCCAATCAAAATGCCTCGACCAACAGATCCGCAAGACCTGCCAGGCCCAACGGTGACGTCAACACCGAGCGCACGTTCAGCGCTGGTGAGTCCAACGATGGTTTTGGCTCACCAAGAGCACCGAGATCCCAAGCGCCTCGTGATGATCGACAAGCCCATCCCAGAGGCCCTGGCCAAGGGGCGGGCCCCAACAACAGGAACAGAGGACCACGCCCTGAGGGCCGGGGTGACCGACCTGATGCTTCAGGCTTTAGACCCAGACCTCAAGGCGGCCAAAGACCTCCAAGAGCGCCACAAGCCGATGGATCACCTCAAACACCCAGAGCGAACTCACTTCACGATGAGGATTATCAGCCCAGGGAAAATGCCCACCTGGGGACACACAATGGCGTGAATGCTTTTGGGCACAAAAATCAAAACAAAACCAGCCGCACGCCCGACCCAACCCTCACCAGTGTGGACTTGATGAGCGAACGCAGAGGCTCCAATGGCGGCGCCAATCGATCCAGAGGCGGCCCTAAACCCGCTGGCTCTTACGCTGGCAAAAGAAGCTCTGGTGGCGGCAACCGTGGCGGTGGTTTCTCCAGATAAGGCGCGTCTCTTCAGG
>CAIOTD010000069.1 GCA_903861115.1 uncultured Burkholderiales bacterium | reverse complement strand
TCAATGCGGTGGGATGAATCAGGCTCATGGCGTCAAAATGTGGGTGGATAAAATAAAGAAGACCTCAACCATTGAACGAGTATTTTGAAATGGCTTTGACCGCGCACATCAACTGCGCCTCGGTGGCCAACTCATCTCCGACAAATGCTTTGGCGTTGAATTTAAAGATGCCGGCTTTCATGCGCTCGAGTTCAACATCTAAAATCAACTGGTCGCCTGGCTCCACGGGCCGCTTAAAGCGAGCGCCATCAATGCCCGCAAAGTAATAGACCGATTGATCATCGGGGGCGGTGCCCAGTGCATCAAAGGCGAGCAAAGCCGCTGCTTGTGCCAAGGCCTCCAAGATCAACACCCCTGGCATCACAGGATGGTGCGGAAAGTGCCCCATAAAATGAGGCTCATTGATCGAGACATTTTTCAAAGCTTTGATGCGCACACCCTTTTCAAGCTCCAAGACCCGATCCACCAATAAAATGGGATAACGGTGGGGCAACTGTTTGAGTATTTGATGGATGTCCATTTATGTTCCAGATGAAGTTTGAAGGCCTTTTTCAAGAGCCATGATTCTCTCTCGCAATTTGTAGGCTTGCTTAAGGGTCACCGCATTTTTTTCCCACAGGGCGTTGTCTTGCAGGGGATAAATACCACTGTAGTGCCCAGGCTTGGTGATGGAGCGCGTGACCACCGTGGCGGCCGAGATGTGCACATGGTCGGTCAACTCCAAATGCCCCAAAACGATGGCGCCACCACCCACGGTGCAAAACTGACCAATTTTGGCGCTGCCGGCAACGCCCACACATGCCGCCATCGCGGTATGGGCGCCAATGTGCACGTTGTGTGCGATTTGAATGAGGTTGTCCAATTTGACCCCGTGTCCAATGACCGTGTCCTCCAACGCGCCTCGGTCAATGCAGGTGTTGGCACCAATTTCAACCTCGTCACCGATTTGGACCGCACCCAGTTGCTCGATCTTGACCCACAAAGTCCCGCCGTCCATGGAGGAGCCGCTCAACGATTGCGCCACACTTGGATCCTTTGCAAAACCGAATCCATCGGCCCCAATCACCACACCCGAGTGCACGATACAACCGCGACCCACTTGGCAGTTCTCAGACAAAGTGACTCGGGACTTGAGCCAAGAGCCTTCCTCAACGCTCGCGCCCCTCTCAATCACACAAAAGGGCCCCACCTTGGCACTGGCGTGAACGCGGGCCTCAGGATGAATCACAGCGCTGGGGTGGATCAAAGGCTCGCGCGCAGCGCTTGATGGTGCATCCTGCCCCATTTGGGCCTTGCGCCACCACTGCGTGAGCTTGGCAAAATACAAATACGGCTGAGGGGTCACCACCAAGACCTGATCAGGTCTTGCATGCACACGTCCGTCTTCAGAGACAATGACCACAGAAGCCCTGGTGTGGAGCAACTGAGAGGCATATTTGGGATGACTTAAAAAACTAAGTGACCCCGCTTGGGCCACGTCCAAGGGCGACAGTCGGGAGAGCTGCGTGTCGGGGGACCCCACCAGGGTACCACCCAACGCGTCAACGATATCTCCTAGTCGCAGTAACACACCCGCCTTATTTAGCGCTGGGCGAGCCCGTCGCAGGACTGGCAGCGTTGATGGTCTTGATCACTTTGTCAGTGATGTCGTGTTTTGGGTTGATGTAGACCGCCTCTTGCAAGACCAAGTCGTATTTCTCAGTCTCGGCCACTTGTCTGACAACGCGATTGGCTTTTTCCAACACTTGTTGGAACTCTTCGTTCTTGCGTGCATTCAAGTCTTCTTGGAACTCACGGCGCTTTCTTTGAAAATCACGGTCTTGATCGACCAAAGATTTTTGACGCGACGACCTCTGCGTCTCAGACAAGGTGGGCGCATCGCGCTCGAGTTTTTCACTGGCAGACTTTAAACCGTTGCCAATGTCCACCAATTCACGCTCACGTTTGGAGAACTCTTGCTCCAATTTGGCTTGAGCGGCCTTGGCCGTGTTGGCCTCACGGAAGATTCGGTCCGTGTTAACGAATCCCACCCGAAACTCCTGGGCATGAACAGCCAGTGCTGTCACACCAAGCAGGCCAATTAAAAAAGTACTGCGAAGAATATGTTTCATCAAAACGAGGTCCCAATTTGAAATTGCAATTTCTGGATTCTATCGCCTTCGAGGTGCCTTATGGGATTTGCGATGGCAAATCTTAAAGGCCCCATGGGTGAAACCCAACTGATGCCCATGCCGTATGAGCTCCTCAATTGAGCCAAACGAATGGCTTCGTTTTCCCCAAAAACGTTGCCCATGTCATAAAACCCATACAAACGCAGCGATTTATCATTGCCCGCACCTGGGAAAGGAATGAAAAACTCTGCATTCACCACCAGTTTCTTGGCGCCACCGATCACCAAACCGGTGATGTCCCTGGGGCCCAAGGAGCCTTGGTCAAAACCTCTGACCGACCCCAGTCCACCCACAAAGAAGCTCTTGAAGATGGGATAGGGCTGGCCATTGAGTCCTCGCCCAACGCCCAGTTCACTGTTCAAGGCCAGACTGTATTGCTTGGACAAGGGGTAGTAGTACTGGTATTGTCCGCCCGCTCTGACGTAATGCGCCACACCAGCAATAGAGTAATCCGAATAAGCACGCGCCAAAACACCACGCGTTGGCGCCATCACCGAGTCCCTGGAGTCTCTTAACCAGCCCACATTGAGCGGCAAAGACGTGCTGGTGTAGCCAAACTTATCGGCATAATCCAAATAAGACGCTGGAATGCTGGTGCCCGGCACAATGGTGGTTTGCTCAACCGACAAACCCATTGAGATGCGGTCAATCTCCGTGATGGGAATCCCAAAGCGCATCCCTAAACCGGAAGAAACCAATCGATAGTTGCCGGCCTGGTCGTTGTAAGGACGCATAGAGCGGTGCGTGAAGTCAAATGTTCTTGAAATACCATCCTCGGTGAAATAAGGATTGGTGGTGTTCATCGTGAAGACTTGGTTGTACTTGCTGGTGCTCACCTGGGTGCCCAGGAAGTTACCGGTTCCAAAAATATTGTCTTGCTGAATCCCAAAGGTCACAAAAAGCTTTTCATAGGATGAAAATCCTGCACCCAACTGCAACGAGCCTGTGGGTTTTTCTGACACGGTCACGGTCAAATCCACCTGATCCAAGCTGCCTGGCACATCTTGCGTCTCAATGGACACATCCTTGAAATAGCCCAGCCGCTCAACTCGGTCTCTGGACAAACGAATGCGGTCGCCATCGTACCAAGCCGACTCCATTTGCCTGAATTCGCGACGAATGATCTCATCGCGCGTGCGGGAGTTGCCGGCCAAGTTGATCCGTCTCACATAGGCACGCCTAGAGGGATCGGCTTGCAGCACCAAATTGACCAAGTTCTTTTCATGGTCCACTTCTGTTCTTGGCTCAACGCGAGCAAAGGCAAAGCCAAAATTACCAAAATAATCGGTGAAAGCCTTCAGGGTCAGAGCCACATCGTTGGCATTGTAGGTTTGTCCTACTTTGATACCGATCAGGGCCTTGAACTCGTCTTCGCGGCCCAAGTAATAGCCCTCCAATTGAATGCCCGAGACGACAAAGCGCTCACCTTCATAGACATTGACCGTGATCACAATGTCTTGTCGATCGGGAGAGATGGCCACTTGGGTGGAATCAATTCTGAACTCTAAAAACCCTCTAGAGAGATAAAACGACTTCAAGGTCTCAAGGTCTGCATTGAGCTTTGCACGAGAATATCGATCCGATTTGGTGTACCAACTCAACCAGTTTCCCGTGTTCAAGTCCAATTGATTGCGAAGGTCAGATTGACTAAAAAAGTGGTTGCCCACCAATTTGATTTCTTTGATCTTGGCCACATCGCCTTCGATCACACTGAAGGTCAGGTTGACACGGTTGCGCTCAATCGGTGTGATGGTGGTGGTGATCTCCGCGCCATACAAGGAGCGGTTGATGTATTGGCGCTTGAGCTCTTGCTCGGCACGATCGGCCAAAGCCTTGTCAAAGGGGCGACCATCGGCCAAACCGATGTCCCGCAAAGCTTTCTTTAACGTGTCTTTGTCAAACTCTTTGGTGCCCACGAATTCAACGCTAGAGATGATGGGACGTTCCTCAACGATCACGATCACCATGCCTTGGCGGGTCTCGATGCGAACATCTTTAAAAAGACCCAATCCAAACAAGGAGCGAATGGCTGCCGTGCCTTGCTCATCGGTGTAAGTCTCACCCACTTTGAATGGCAAAGACGCAAACACCGTCCCAGGTTCAACGCGTTGCAAACCCTCCAGGCGAATATCGCTCATGACAAAGGGCTCGCCAGCCAACGCATTCGAGCTCCAAGCAAACAAGCTCAAGGTCAACAAAAGGACGCTGAAGAATCGATTGAATAATACGTGCATTGTCAAAATCACTCAATGGTGGGGACTCAAAATTGATGGCTGATTATCGATCACTTCACGCACAAAAAATCGATCCTCGCCAATAAAACGCAATATTTGCAAATTAAAAAGACCCTGACGCTCAAGGGTTCAAGCCCCAAAGCCGCATCAAGTCATTTCTTAGCGCAAAAATACTCAAAGCGAGCACGAAAAAGAAGCCCAACTTTTGAAAACCTTGGGTAAAACGCTCCGACAACTTGCGCCCACTGATCCATTCCACACCGTAGCACAGCAAATGCCCCCCATCCAAAGCGGGAACAGGCAACAAGTTAAAGACCCCTAGATTGATGCTCACCAAGGCCAAATAACTCAAAAATGCAGCAAAGCCCATATGAACCGACTCACCGGCATATTTCGCCAATGCAATGGGGCCACCGAGTTGCGACAACTGCGTCTGTCCAGCAAACAGCTGATAAATGGACTCGATCGTTTTGCGTGTCCAATCACAAACCGTCAAAAAGCCCGTCCCAAGTGCATCCACCGGCCCCTCTTGAACCCAGACGCGTTGTGGGGGGGTGCCCACATATGCTTCAATTTTGCCCACCCAAGTGGCACCTTGCAGTTTTCTTTGCGGCGTGACCTCTATTTTGAGGGTCTGCGCCTGAGATTGCGCTGGCCCTTGGCGCTCAATCAACCACGATTGAGGCGCAATGGGATCGATTTGAGCACTGTTGGCGATGTGGGTCCGCAAGGCGACGGCGTCCGCCATGGGCAGCTCGTCGATGGCGATCACTCGGTCCCCTTCTTGAAGGCCGGCCAGTTCAGCTGCACCGCCCGGGCTGACCCGTCCAATGACGGCCTGGCTGAAGGGGCCCACGAAGCCCAAGTGCGCCATCACCCCTCTCGGATCTTCAACGATGGCCTTTTGCAAAGCGGCCTCCTGATCCACTTGAGAGTCAATGCCCGATGCGGCATTTGCTCCACTTGGCCTGGGCCATGTCCATGTCGACACATCCAGCGCCACCGTGGAGAGACCCTTTGGAGCGCTCTGCGCATTGTGAAGGACCAACTCAACCGCTTGGTGCGTGGACACGGCACTGAGTATGAATTTTTCAAATTGCGCGTAAGTCTCGATCTCTTGTGGGGCTTGCCCCTTGACGCTCGCTTTGATCACCCGCGCTCCCGCAGCAAGTGCGGCCTTGCTCGCAAGACTGCCCTCGGCGGGTGTGGACAGCAAGGGGGCTGCCGACTC
>CAIOTD010000068.1 GCA_903861115.1 uncultured Burkholderiales bacterium | reverse complement strand
GCCTCTACGGCGTTGCCACCTGAACGCAACAGAGTGGCCCCAATTTCACTGGCCATTGAACTGGGGCTGGTGACCATCCCAGAGGGACCTGAATGCGTTTGAGCGGGGTTGTGGTTATTCATCATGGGCGCGTCTTGAGGTCAAAATTTTAGGGTTTGTTGCGCTTTAAGCGTCCACCACACTCCCATGCAAAATATATACCTAGAGATTGTGCTCGCCATGAATATCGGGAACATCAAAAACCGCACCGGCTCAGGCATGAGGGATGGCGTTCAAGCCGTCAACAATCGACCCGCTTGCAACTCCAATCGTCTACCGAGTTGATTGGCCAAGGCGTTGTCATGCGTGACCAAGACCAGTGTGGTACCGAGTTCCTCATTGAGTTCAAGCATCAAGGACAAAATGCGAGCTCCTGTGGCATGGTCCAAACTTCCCGTGGGCTCGTCGGCCAAGAGCAAGGCCGGTTGCACCACAAAAGCTCTTGCCAGGGCCACGCGTTGCTGTTCACCCCCGCTCAGGACTTTTGGAAAGTGACTTAATCTTTCCCCCAGACCTACACGCGTGAGCATCTCTTGCGCGGCCACGCGGGGATTGGGCTTGCCCATCAACTCCAAAGGAAGCATGACATTTTCGAGTGCGCTCAAATGCCCAAGGAGTTGAAAACTTTGAAACACAAATCCAATTCTTTGCGCACGCAAATGGGCCCTTTGGTCCTCATTGAGCGCAAAGAGGTCTTGCTCCTCCAAGAAAACCGTGCCGTGGCTGGGTCGATCGAGTCCTGCCATGATCGAGAGCAAGGTGCTTTTGCCTGAGCCTGAAGCGCCCACAATGGCTGCGGTCTCCTTGGCCTGCAAGGCAAAACTGATGTCGCTTAGGATGCGCAATTCACCCTGCGCATCGGGCACCACTTTGCTTAAATTTTGAACACGGAGGATGGGTGAGCTCATGGATGTGGATGTGTGAAATAAAGGAAACAAGGCATGCCCCTTTTAAAGGCGCATCAACACCTGATAAAAGAGCACCTCAGCGCGGGGGTGATTTATACTCAATGGTCTTTTCGCCCACCTCCCCCGGAGTCACTGTCCTTTGTATTGTCTCTCAACTTCACCCCAAAAAACCCTTCCCAACGCGCTCTTTGTTCAGCGCTCTAAGGGGATGCGCTTTTTGGGCTTTTGCTTCTTTCTTCTGATCGAACTTTTGGGCCTGATGGTCCCTCAAATGAGCCTGAGCGCACAAAGCAGCGTTTCAGATGACCCCTCTTTGGCCCAAGTCGCACAGCACACCGCCTCCAGTAAAAAAATTTTGGTGGTTGGAGACTCGTTGAGCGCTGAATACGGCCTGATCAAAGGTCAAGGCTGGGTGGCTTTGCTGGAGCAGCAATTGGCGGGCGAGCGCTTTCAATGGAGCGTGATCAATGCCAGCATCAGTGGTGACACGACCTCCGGGGGCTTGGCCAGATTGCCTGCACTTCTTGCCACCCACCGCCCGCAGCTTGTGGTGTTGGAGCTCGGCGCCAACGATGCCTTAAGGGGGCTTGACTTGAAGATGACACAATCGAACCTTCAAAGCATGGCACGCCTTTGCAAAGCGTCTCAGGCCAAACTCTTGTTGATCGGCATGCAAGTGCCCCCCAACTATGGGCATCAATACAACGAGGATCTGAAAGCCGCCTTTGTGCTCGTTGCCAAGCAACAGCAAGCCGCGATCGTGCCCTTTTTCTTTCAAGGCCTCGTCGATCACATCAACAAGCTGCCTGAGCCTGAGCGCCAAATCGACGCCTGGTTTCAATCTGACAGAATTCATCCCCTGGCCAAAGCACACCCCTTTTTGCTCCAAGGGGTGTGGCCCACGCTTAAAAAATCATTGAAGGACTGAGCCATGGCCCTGAACCTCATCCCTCCTCACGAGGCCATTTCACTTTGGGCCAACACCCGTGCACAAAGTCCAAAAAAATCCCCTGGTTTGAGCGCGATCATTGATGTCAGGAGCGAGGCAGAGTACGCCTTGGATCACTGGCCTGGCGCGATCAACTGGCCCGTGCTCAACAACGAAGAGCGCATCTTGATCGGTACTTTGTACAAACAAGTGAGTGCTTTTGAGGCACAAAAACGCGGAGCCGCATTGGTTGCGAGAAACATTGCCGCCCACATTGAAGCACATGTCTTGGACTTGCCCAAAGATTGGCAACCCCTTATTTATTGCTGGCGAGGCGGCAAGCGCAGCGGCTCCATTTCTGGCGTTCTGTCCCAAATCGGTTTCAAGGTGCATTTGCTTGAAGGCGGCTACAAGGGCTACCGTCAGCACGTGATTCAAGAAATCCCGCAGCTCATCGCGCCTCTGAAATTTCACGTGATCTCGGGACGCACCGGCTCTGGTAAAACCAGGTTTTTGCAGACCCTCAAAAAACACGGGGCGCAAATATTGGACCTGGAAGACTTGGCCTGCCACAGGAGCTCCGTTTTGGGACAAATTCCTGGTGTGCCTCAACCCTCTCAAAAACATTTTGACACGCTCATTTGGGAGCAACTCAGGGCTTTTAACCCCGAGGAAGTGATCTTCTTGGAGTCAGAGAGCAAAAAAGTCGGCAACCTCAGTGTGCCAGAGGATTTGATTCTCAAAATGCGTCAAAGCCCATGCACCCATTTAGAGTTGAGCATGTCCTCACGCGTGGAGTTGCTGATGCAAGACTATGCGTTCATGGCCAACTCGCCCGAGCACTTTGCCCATAAGCTTCAAGCACTGATTCCCTTAAGGGGCAAAGCGGTGATTGAGGGGTGGCAAGAGATGATTGAAAACAACAGGATTCGCGAAGTCGTTCAAGCGCTGTTGGAAACGCACTACGACCCCACCTATGACGCCTCGATGAAACGCAATTTTAAAAACATCGAAAACGCCGTGCACCACAGCCTTGAGAGCTTGGAGCAACTCCAAGACCTCGGTTTGGCACAAGAGGTGTGCCGTGCCGCAATGACCCAGCCTTCATAAAAGCGCTAAACTTTGCTTGAGGTCGTCCAAGAGATCTTGGGAGTGCTCCAGTCCAATGCAAAAACGCACCACTTGGCGGTTCACCAGGTGCTCACCCGGGTGCTCTCGCATGCTTAGGATGTCATAGGGCAGGACCAAGCTCATGGGCCCACCCCAACTGTACCCAATCTTAAAGAGCTTTAAACGATCACAAAACGACGCCACCTCTTGGGCGCTGTACTTTGAATCAAAGACCACACTGAAGATGCCGGCCGCCAAACCCTCGGGCCTCTCAGCGGTGACACACATCGACTTCCAATGGGCGTGTCCCTTTGCATGCGCAAAGGCTGGGTGCAACACCTCGGCAATGGCGAGCTCTTGCATCAGGGCCGCAGCGATGAAGCGCGCTGAAGCGTCTTGCGCTTCGTAGCGCAGCACCAAGCTTTGCAGCCCCTTTAGAATTGCATCGACATCGTGGGGCCCCACACCGGTGCCTAAAAACATGTGCGCATTGGACAGGGCACGGGCAGTTTCTTCGTCCCGTGAGACGATCGAGCCCATCAAAACATCTCCCCCACCGCTTGGGTATTTGGTGAGGGCGTGCACCGTCAAATCAACACCCAGCTCAAAGGCGTTGAAGGCCAAACCTGCGCCCCAGGTGTTGTCTAGGGCGAGGATCGCGCGGTGCTCGGGCGTGCGCTTGAAATGCGCATCTTGCTCGCGGCTTGCGGCACAAAGGCCCACCAAATCAGGGAACTCCATGGTGACCGAACCCGCCGCCTCTAGCCAGACCAAACGGGTGCGCTCGTTGAACTTGGCCTTGAAGTCGGCCAAGGACATCGGATCGTAGCGAGAAAAGCTCACCCCAAAGTTGGACAACAAGTGTTTGAGCATGCTGATGTTGGGACTGTAGGCATTGTCGGGCACCAAGACATGGTCGCCATGGCGCAAAAAGGCCAGATTCACATGTGCAATGGCTGACAAACCGCTTGGCACGAGCGTGCAGTAACTGCCGCCCTCCAAGGTGGCCAACTTTTCTTCTAAAGTGAAGGTGCTGGGCGTCCCGTGCAGGCCATAGGTGTAGGCGCTTTTGTCTTGCCATCTCCGGTCCTTCATGGCTTGGACATTGGGGAAGATAACGGTGGAGGCTTTGTACAGAGCACCTTGTGGGGACTCGAACTCCTTTGGCGCGACATAGGGGTGATGAATCAGATGGGTGGATTTGATCTCAGTCATACCGAATGGCCTTCACACGTGAGAGGGAGCCCTTTGGGAGAAGTGAGCCTGAGCGCAAAAGCAAAGACCTCATGCGGGGTGGGCTCCCTGCTCCCATTTTTTTCGAACGCGCTCCTTAGAGCTTCCACTTGGAGAGCAACTGCTCCGGCCTGAGCGAGTCGTAGCCCTCAAAGGGTTGGTGAATCCAAGGATTGGTGGGTAAAAACTCCACCGAATAATCGGCCTCGAAGGTCGAGAGTCCTTTGGTCCAAATGACCGCCGTTTTGAGCTCCGTGATGGGCGAGTAGTTGGTCCTGAGCATGTCCACCACGGCTTTCAAGGTGTGCCCTGAGTCGGCCAAATCATCCACCAACAAAACGCGTCCCGCGATCTCGCCCTTGGGGGTTGTGATGTAGCGCGCCAAGTCCAAATGACCTTGAACCGTGCCCGCCTCTGAGCGATAAGAACTGGTCGACATGATGGCCAAAGGGCGATCGAAAATTCTGGACAAAATATCGCCTGGTCGCATGCCGCCCCTGGCCAAACACAAAATGTTATCAAACTCCCAACCCGAGTGGTGAATTTTCAAGGCCAACTTTTCGATCAAGTTGTGGTACTCATCGTAGGAGACATACAAGTGTTTACCGTCTTCAGTCAACATAGAAAAATTTCCTTCATCTTTTTAAATAAGCAAAATCTTGCGCCCAACAACCCAGCAACATATTCATGGGTTGTGGCATCAAGGCGCCACAAAGGGCTCGTTCAACACCATGGTGTGGGCACGGTCTGGGCTGGTGGAGACGATATGAATCGGTACCTCGCACACTTGTTCGATGCGTTTGAGATAGTTTTGCGCCTCAACGGGCAGCAACTCGTACTGGGTCACCCCTGAGGTGGGTTTGCTCCAACCGGGCATCGTCTCGTAAACGGGCTCACATTTTGAAATTTCATCCGCTCCCATGGGCAAAAGATCCACCGTTTGTCCATCCATCAGGTAGTGCGTGCACAGCTTGATCTCAGCAAGTCCATCCAGGACATCCAATTTGGTGATGCACAAACCGCTCAGGCCATTGACCTGTGCACTGCGTTTTAAAAGTGCCGCGTCAAACCAACCGCAGCGCCTTGAACGCCCTGTGGTGACGCCTTTTTCTGCACCCACCGTGGCCATGTGATAACCCGGCGTGCCAGGCTCTTCCCAAGCCAACTCCGTTGGGAATGGGCCAGAGCCCACACGTGTGCAATAGGCCTTGGTGATGCCCAAGATGTAGTGCAAAAGACCTGGCCCCACACCACTGCCGGCGGCCGCGTTGCCTGCCACACAGTTGCTTGAAGTCACAAAGGGGTAGGTGCCGTGATCGACATCCAAGAAAGTGCCCTGTGCACCTTCAAACAACAAGTTGGCCCCAGCTTTGTGCAGTGCATTGAGCTCCTTGGAGACATCGGCCACCATGGGCAGCACTTCCTTGGCATACGCCATGGCTTCTTGATAGGTGCTCTCCAAGTCAATCTCAGGCGCATTCAACACGGTCTTTAAGATGTGGTTGTGCAGTTGCAAATTGTCTTGTAATTTTTGCTTAAAGCGAACAGGGTCTTTCAAGTCCTGCACCCTGAGCGCACGCCTTGCGACCTTGTCCTCGTAGGCCGGTCCAATGCCGCGTCCGGTGGTGCCAATTTTCTTGCCGCCTGTTTTCTCCTTGTAGGCTTCGCGTGCAATGTCCAAGGCCGAGTGGTAGGGCAAAATCAAAGGACAGGCCTCGCTGATGCGAAGTCGGTCGCGCACTTTGACACCCGCGCGCTCAAGGCCCTCAATCTCCTCGAGCAACTTGGGCACGGAGAGCACCACACCATTGCCAATGAAGCATTTCACACCCTCGCGCATGACACCGCTTGGGATCAAATGGAGCGCTGTTTTAACACCATTGATGACCAAGGTGTGTCCAGCATTGTGTCCGCCTTGAAAGCGAATCGCGCCTTGGGCGGACTCGGTCAACCAGTCCACCAATTTGCCCTTGCCTTCGTCACCCCACTGAGTGCCGACGACCACAACATTTCTTCCTGGGGTGCTTTTCATAAAAACAAAAACCTAACGACGTTAAAATTAAAAAAAACATCCATCATTTTGCAAAAAATCAAAGCGATGAACCCTCTTGAAACAACGCGCAATCAGCTAGATTTGCGCACACAGCAACGCGCCTAAGAGAGCGCCGACGCTCTTCAAGCCGCTCTTAACTTGACCACAGACCACACACCCTTTTCAAGGACCAATTCTCGGTCACACTCAAACTCATCGGGCATTTGTACCTGAGCAGGCAAGGCACAGATGACGCTCTCTCCGCTGAGTCTTAACTGAGAGATGGCCTCACGCAATGCAGCGTCCTCACCCCAAGGTGCTTTGATGGCCGCTTTTCTTGGGTGCTTGGGCAAGACTTCAACCAAGGCTTTTAAATCCAAACTGAAGCCCACCGCCGCTCTGGCTCGACCAAAGACGGCACCCACTTCGTCGTAGCGTCCACCGCGCACCAATGCATCGGAGCCGCCTTGAACATAAATGGCAAAGCGAGCACCGCTGTAGTATGAATAACCTTTGGAGTCGGCCAAATCAAAGCTGACCTTGACACTCAAGTGCGCTGAGAGCCAGAGCAATTCATTGAGCGCCTCCACCACTTCGGGCCACGCGGCCAGGACACGAATGCCCTCTTGCACCACCGATGCATCCCCATACAAATGAACCAAGGCCTTCAAGGCCTCGCGTGTTTGCTCGGGCAGCGCAAAAGCATGGGCCAAAGACACCACCTTTTGCTCGTCTTTATTGGCAAGCGCTTGTCGAATCGAAAAAGTTTGGTCCTGGGTCAGGTTCAAGCCCCCCAATAGACCTCTGAGCACCCGAGCGTCCCCAAAGTCCACTTGAACATCTCTGCACGCAACGGCCGCAAGCCCTGAGAGCGCCAACTCCAAAACTTCCAAATCGGCCTCCAAGCCCCCATGACCAAAAAGCTCGGCCCCGAGTTGCAAGGGCTCGCGTGTGGCAAAGGGCCTGTCTGGCAGTGTATGAAGCACGGGGCCACAGTAGCACAAGCGGCACACGCCCGCTCGGTTGAGCAAGTGGGCATCAATTCTGGCCACTTGAGGGGTGGTGTCTGGTCGCACACCCAATGTGCGTCCCGAGAGTTGATCGACCAACTTGAACGTTTGCAAGTCCAAGCGCGAACCCGTGCCGCTCAGCAGCGACTCAAGGTGCTCCAGCAGTGGGGGGATGACCAACTCATACCCATAAGAGCGAGCACAATCCAGGAACAAACGCCTGAGTTCCTCGATTTGTCTAGCCTCTGAGGGCAACACATCGGCCAAGTGATCGGGCAGCACCCAAGCGGAAGACATAATTAAGAGAGGACCCGTAAGAGTTAAAGGAAGTATTTTACCCGTTTGAGGGGGTGTTTTTTAGCCTCAGGCGAGACTTAAATACACCGTGCTTGGCCCATATGGATGCACCAAGCCAGCCCCCAAGAAGAAAGCAGGTGCCCTTACTTAAAGGCCAAGTGCACTCGGTTGGAGACCATCTCAAGGCGGCGAGAATGCCAAGGATCGTTGAGTCGGGTGTTGGTGATGTAGGCAAATGAGAATTTGCGCGCTGGATCGGCCCAGACATAGGACGTCCCCACCCCACCATGACCAAACACGTTGGGGCTGGCCAATGTGCCGAGCCCTCTGATATTGACACTGTGCCCCCTCAAATGGGGCCCCAAACCTCGGTGCATGGGCATGCCCATCATCAGGTCCACTTTGTCGGCTGTGTAGTTTTGAATGGCATAGGCCAGGGTTTTATCGGACAAAAACCGCACGCCTTTGTACACCCCACCTTGGACCATCATTTGGTACAGGAGCGCCATGCCCTTGGCCGTTCCGTAGGCGCCGGCCCCAGGCACACCCGCCGTTTGCCAAACGATGTCGTTGCTCTCTTGCCTGAGCTTCATGGTGTCCACGAGCCGGGCACAGGCCTGGACGCTGTCCTTTGACGCGGTGGCCTCCAAGGGCAAGGGGTCGGTTGATTTGGGCTCGTACAAGTAGGCCACATTTTGAGAAACCGTGGAGCTCTCTTGGGGCAAGCCCATGTAGAGGTCCCGCTCAAGGCCCAAGGGCTTGAGCACGATCTCCAGGACTGCTTTTCTAAAATCCATGCCCGCGATCTTCTCAACCACCATGGCCAACACCCAATGGGCAGACAACCCATGGTAAGAGACCTTGGAGCCCGGCGCCCATTCCAGTTGAAAATCGCACACCGCTTGCAAGACCTGGTCATGCTGGAGCCATGTGTCGTGGGGCACCTCTTGGTTGGGAAAACCCGCCTGATGGGTGATCAACTGAAAGAGCGTGATGTGCTCTTTCCCATGCCTAGCAAAATCAGGCAGGTACGTGCACACGGTGTCGTTAAAACTCAAACGACCCTCTTCAAACAGTTTCCAAAGCAACGTCGCCATCAAGATCTTGGTATTGGAGTAGAGCAAAAAGAGCGTGTCATCGTGCACCGTCCAACTCTCTTTGGCATCCATGGTGTTGAGCCTTGACCAGCCAAAATTCTTCACCATCAAAACCTCGCCCTCATGGGCCATGGCAATTTGGCAACCCGTGTAACGGCCTTCATCGATGTGGGATTGAACCAAATCCCACAAACGCTCAAGCTCCAAATGATTGAACAAGCCCTTGTAATTAAGAGACGGATCAATCGGCAAAGGCACCTCGGGCTTGGGTTCAACGTAATAGGGGGAGTGTAGTTTTTTCATGTGTAAGCACCTCAAGCACTGACATTTAAAGAATCAATAGGAGCAAGAACACGCCAAGCGCAATGGCCGTCAAACCAAAGAAACGAATTTGGCCGTCTTCGAGCTGCAAAATTTGTTCGAACATGCGCCTCCAAGCGCCGGGGGAAATCATGGGAAACAGGCCCTCGAAGATCAAGACCAGACCCACAGCCACCCAAAGGGTCTCCCATGCAAAAACCATGTTCGCCCCGCGTCCTACTTCTTGGGCGCTGCAGAAGACGACGCGCCTGAACCCCTCATGGCCTTAAAGAACTCACTGGAAGGATCCACCACCATCACATCTGACTTTTTATTGAAGGTGGATTTGTAAGCCTCAAGGCTGCGGTAAAACTGTGCAAACTGTGGGTCGCGACCAAAGGCATCGCCAAAAAGTTTCGCAGCCTGCGCATCCCCTTCGCCCTTGATTTTTTGGGCTTCGCGGTATGCATTGGCAATGGTCACCTCGCGTTGTCGATCGGCGTCGGCTCGGATCTTCTCTCCCTCTGCGGCACCGGTGGATCGCAACTCATTGGCCACGCGTTTTCTCTCGGCCTCCATTCTGCGGTAAACCGACTCGGTGATGGTGTCCACGTAATCTGCACGTGTCATGCGAACGTCGACCACCTCAATGCCCCAAGGCTTTGCGCCTTGAACTTTCTTGATCACTTCGGCTTTGACCGACTGCATGACGCTTTCGCGCTTGAGCGCGAGAAGCTCTTTGACCGTCACTTTGTTGATTTCCTCTTGGAAAGCATTCCTCACCACGCGCGAGAGCTGGACCGCACCCGCTTGCTCATCCAAGCCCACATGGCGAATGAAGTTGGACGGGTCGGTGATGCGCCAGCGAACAAACCAATCAATGACCATGCGCTGCTTCTCTGCGGTGAGCATGGGTTCTGTATCGGCATTGTCCAAAGTGAGCAACCGCTTGTCGATGTAGGTCACATTTTGAAAGGGAGGCGGCAATTTAAAGTTCAGCCCAGGCTGTGTGATCACGTCCTTGATTTGGCCAAGCGCATACACGACGCCAAACTGACGCTGATCGACCACAAAAATGGTGGAGCTAAAGATCGCCAAAGCCACCAAGGCGGATGTAATGTAAAAACCTATTTTGTGCATGACCAATTCCTTCAATTCTTAACAAGTGGCGAGCCAACAAAGTGAGGGCACACTTTTAAAGCTTGCATCCATGTGCCTGGGCGCCTTAGCGTCCATCTCTGTCTCTTGCGCGTCCATCTCTTGACCTGATATCAGGCACACTGGGCACAGACGAATTAAAGCCACTCGGGTCCGTAAAGGGTTGTGAGCCTGAGCCCACTGAGCCCATGGACGTGTTGGCATTTGAATTGAGCGCGTTTGAATTGTTGGCATTGCCAGAACCACCCGAACCCCCTTGCGCGCCAGAGGACTGGGTCATTTGCATGATCTTGTCCAAAGGCAAATAAAGCAAATTGGATCCCTGGTGCGAGTCGACCAACACTTTAGAGACGTTGCTGTAAATTTGTTGCATGGCATCGATGTACATGCGGTCCCTGGTGACTTGTGGGGCCTTTTGGTATTCGGCATACAAGGCTTTAAAGCGCTGCGCATCGCCCTCGGCTTGAGCGACAATTCGTGCCTTGTAACCATCGGCCTCTTCCTTGAGTCGAGAGGCCGCACCGACTGCACGCGGCACCACATCGTTGGCATACGCCTCGGCTTCATTTTTCGCACGCTCACGCTCTTGACCCGCCTTCAAGACATCGTCAAAAGCGGACTGCACTTGCTCAGGCGGTCTGACACCCCCTTGCTCTAAATTGATGGCCACCACCTCGATACCGACCTTGTATTGATCCAAAATCAATTGCATGATCTCTCGAATGCGAGGAGCAATCTGGTCGCGGTCTTCTGACAAGGCCGCATCCATGCGCATCTTGCCGATCACTTCACGGGCCGCCGTCTCGGCCGCTTGAATGACCGCATCGGTTGGATTTTTGCTCTCAAAGAGATAGGCCCTGGCATCCGTTAATCGGTACTGCACAGCAAACTTCATTTCTAAAATATTCTCATCCTGTGTGAGCATGGCCGACTCTCTAAGGCCCGTGGCCTTGATGATCATGTCGCGCCCCACATCCACTGAGCGTATTTGGGTCACAAACACCAATTCATGGCGTTGGATGGGATACGGCAGTCGCCAATTGAATCCCGCACCCAAGGTGCTGTGGTATTTGCCAAATTGGGTGATCACGGCTTGCTGGCCCTCTTGCACAATGAAGAAACCCGAACCCAGCCAGATCAATAAAATCACCAAACCGGCAATGCTGGCTGCAAATTTTGCGGCCTTCAAATCCTGCCCAAAGGGCGACTGACCTGAGCCAGGTGCGCCACCACCGGCTTGACCTGGCTCACTGGGACCCTTGCCACCAAAAAACCCGCCAATTCGTTGATTGAAATCTCTCCACAATTCATCCAAGTCTGGGGGCCCATTTGAAGGGCCACGGGATGGACGACCGGCTTCGTTTTTGGGACCTTGGGGTTCGCCGCCTTGGGGATTTTGCCCAGTGGGCGTGTCTCGTTCAGACTCCTTCGGGGGCTCGACAGACAACACCACAGAAGCGGGCATCACCGCTAAGTTGAGGGGGGCTTGCGCCGCTGCAGCGCCCGTGGGTCGAGCGAGTCGTTTGGGGGCCTCAAGCAAACGCTTGAGCATTTGAGAGCCCCACAACAAAGGCTTTTTTAATTGTGTTTTTAAATTCAGATCCATGTCGACCAAATCTTTCTTTAACAAGACCCACATTGTGCCTTGATTGCAGACCCATTTTACGAGTGAAAAGTGCAGGTTTTCACAATTTAAATCAAACTTCTGCACTGAACAGACACGGCCCCCTACAAAAGGGCCGCTGCCTGGCATGGCGTCAAGCGGCCACGGGTTTAATCGCTCTGTGCATCTTTGGCCTCAAAGGGCTCAGGCATGGGCTCCAAGGCCAAGGGTTCTCCTTCACCTGCGCCCTGCTCAAACCATTCAGGCCCCTCCTGCACATTCAAAGCCCAGTGGGCCAAACGATCCCTTAAAAGATCCAAGCCCTCGGTGCTTTTTGCACTCAAAAAGATGCGTGGCAATTCACGCCCTTCAAAGTCATAGGTATCGATGCGCCTCATGGGCAAGCGCTCTGGTGCCAAGGCATCGACTTTATTAAAAATCAGCCACTGAGGAACATGGGCCGCGCCAATGTCCTCAAGGACACGCTGCACCTCGATGAGCTGCTCCTCAAAAGCCTCGTTGGAGGCGTCCACCACATGCAGCAACAAATCCGCCTGCGCGGCTTCTTGAAGGGTGGCCTCAAACGCATCCACCAAGGTGTGGGGCAGATCTCTGATAAAGCCCACGGTGTCAGACAACGAGACGGTTCGCCCCGCGCCTTGCGCGTCGCCCAAATACAGCTGCCTTGTCGTTGTATCTAAAGTGGCAAAAAGTTGATCGGCGGCGTAAGCACGCGCTTTGACCAAGGCATTGAACAAGGTCGATTTGCCCGCATTGGTGTAGCCCACCAAAGACACGCCCAAATGGGCGCCACGCGTTCTTTGTCGACGCTGGGTTGAGCGTTGTTTTTTAACGCGCTCCAAACGCTCTCGGGTGCGCTTGATGGTCTGGGAAATCATGCGCCGATCCAACTCAATCTGCGTCTCCCCTGGGCCACCACGGTTGCCAATACCCCCACGCTGGCGCTCAAGGTGAGACCACCTCCTCACCAAACGTGTGCTCAAATACTGCAAGCGCGCCAACTCCACTTGGAGCTTGCCTTCGTGCGACCTGGCACGCTGCGCGAAGATCTCCAAAATCAACATCGTTCGATCGTTGACGGGCATCTCCATGTGCCGCTCCAAATTTCTTTGTTGAGCGGGACTCAAGGCTTGATCAAAGAGGATTTCCTGCGCGCCAAGCGCGAGAGCCAACTCTTTGATCTCTTGAGCCTTGCCAGAGCCCACAAACAGGGCCGCGTCCGGCGCTTTGCGCTTGCACACAAAGGCCCTGACAGGCATGAGGCCTGCGGTTTGAGCCAAGAGACCCAACTCCTCGAGTTGATCGTCAAAATGGGAAACCCCCAAATCGACGCCCACCAAAAGGACACGAGCAGTGGACGGGGGTGCGGTATCAATCAAGGGTGTATGAGGCCTAAAAGGGAACAGTTAAAAGGCATGCAAAGCGATGCATTTGGACAAGATAAAGCGTTGGATCAAGACGACCCACGTTGACAGATGGACTTCGGGGAACCAGAGGCTTTCAACCGTTCAGTCTCGCCCAAGCCTTCAGTTGACAGGCTCAACAGGGTCGACGAAGGACTGAAGCAGAGGCCCGACTTTTTGCGAAAAAAGTCCCTCAAGCGTCAGGACTGGCCACTTGTTCAGCCAACTCACTGCCTGAAAAATTCACTGCACGCCCGGGCACAATGGTGGAGATGGCATGCTTGTAGACCATTTGCGTCACCGTGTTTCTCAACAGCACCACGTATTGGTCAAACGACTCTATTTGCCCTTGCAACTTGATGCCATTGACCAAATAAATGGAGACGGGCACATGCTCTTTTCTGAGCAAGTTCAAAAATGGATCTTGAAGGAGTTGACCTTTGTTGTTCACGATATTCTCCGTGTTC
>CAIOTD010000067.1 GCA_903861115.1 uncultured Burkholderiales bacterium | reverse complement strand
TCTTTGCTAAAGACACACTGGATCGAGCTTTTTTTCTGATATTTCCCAATCTCGACATTTTTTCTCAAGCTGTAGCGCAGTTTTGCAAGCATGGGGTCATGGGTAACACGCAGCAAATCATCGACCTGCGTCAGCTCAGCTCGTTTTTTACCTCCTGCAGCCCCTACACACACCGTGCTGACGTTCTTCTCTAAACACCAGCAGGCCAAGGCCATTTTGGCTTTGAATTGATCACAGGCATCGATCAAGAAATCAATGGGTTGAGGAATCGTTTGAACCATGTCCAGCCAATTTTCAGGTTGCACAAACTCATCAATGATTTGCACCTCACAGATCGGATGAATATTGAGTACCCGCGCCTTCATGGCTTGGCATTTAGATTGGCCCAAGGTGTCACTCAAAGAGTGAATCTGACGGTTGATGTTCGACTCAGAAATATGATCCATATCGATCAGGGTAATTCGACCAACACCACTTCGCGCAAGCGCTTCCACCACCCAAGAACCAACACCCCCAATGCCCACGACCACCACATGCGCATGAAAAATCTTTTGAGCACCCAACGCACCATAGAGTCGTCCAACGCCACCAAAGCGGCGCTCAAGGTCAAAATCTTCTGCTTGGGTCAAAATACCTGTCCTCGCCTTTTGATCTGCACGTTGAATGGGGCAATATCACCTTCAAAGGTCTTTCTCTAAAGTATACGTTTGGTACCTAAAAGCCATTTGCGCACCCAAGACAATAAAAGCAATCACCTCAAAAGCATTCAGACTCAAGGTAGACAACGAGCTCAAACCTTGACCGAAGGTACACCCCATGGCAACGACACCTCCAACACCCATCATCAAAGCACCGGACAAATGAAAGGCGACATCTTGCACACCACTGAAGCCCTCCCAACGAAGTTTTTTGTTTTTCAAAGCGCACGCAAATGCGCCCGACAAAACGCCCAGAGCACACACACAGGCATAGTTCAACACTTTGCTTTGATCTGAAAAATAGATCAACCACTCGATCAAATAGGCCATGGGCGAGACAAAGGTCAAGGCTTCTATTTTTCCAGAGGAGCTGGCCAAATAGACCTCTTCAAGTGTCAATGGGTTTTCCAAAACGTGGCCCACATGAGCACTTAAAAACCAGGCCGAACTGACCGTCAGACCGACTGCAACACCCGGCCACAAGTCCTTGAAACGTGTCGCCCATGCGCTTGGTTGCGTTTGATTAAAACCCCAACTGAACCAAGAAAACACCAACAAGGCCAGGCCTAGCAAAAAACCCAGCGCACTTTGGTTTCGTGCCGGCTCCTCAGAAAACACGGGTAACAAGTGGCCCAAGTCCGCGCCTTGTGGCACAAGGAGGTAAAAGGTCTCCAAAACATTGACCCGGAACACAGCCGTCACCCCTTTGAGCGTAGCGAGTGCAGCAAATCCCATAAAGACAAACACCACCCAAGACTTTAAATTTCCAGTTCCCATGCGAATGAGTGTTTTGTTGCCGCATCCAGATGCCAACACCATCCCCACCCCGAACAGGGTGCCGCCAATCGCATTGGACAACCAGAAGAATTTGGTCGTGGCGTAAAGCGTTTTCTCTGGCGTCAAATAGCCCCCCGCGACCAGTATTGAAAAGCCCAAAATAGACACCGCCATGGCAGCCAGCACTTGAGAGGCCCGAACCCATGAGCCAAAACTGTAGACGTCGGCCAAAGCACCCATGGTGCAAAAATGAGTTGATTGGGAAAGGTATCCCAATAAAAAAGTCAGCGCAAACGAACACCAGAGAACGGTGTGCGCTAAAGCAATGTATTGGACTTCATCGATCATGGTAGCTTAAAAAAAATGAAGGCACTCTGAGAGAGTGCCCCCTTTAGATACCCATCACTTCAGTGACAAGGTGGTGAAAAAAATGCTTTATTTTAAAATCAAATGCGTCATCACTTCAATTTCAAAATTCTCTCTTTGGCCGATTGCGCCGCCTCAGACTGCGGGTGATCCTTGATCAAATCTTCAAGTGTTTTTCTCGCGCCTTTGGTGTCCTTGAGTTCGATCTGACAACTGGCAATGGACAACTTGGCATCGGGAATGCGCAAATGACTGGGCGCAATAGAGACCAAATTTCTAAAACCAATGATGGCATTCTTATAGTCTCTCACCGCGTACTGGGCTGTTGCCATGAAGTACACCGAAGAGGGAGAGTAACCACTGGAGGGAAATCTCTTGGTGAATTCAGCAAAGGCCCCAGCCGCTTGCTGGTAATCGGCCTTTTTAAAGAGGGCCAAAGCGTTTTCAAAATCTTTGATCTCTGCTTGATCGGCCAAAAACTCCTGGCCATCCAAGTTCACCTTTTGAGGCTCTACACGCGCCATTCTGTCTTCTAAACTTTGCGCCTGCGTTTTAAGCTGTCTTTGCGTCTCCGACAAAGCCTTGCTCAAGACCTCTTTGTCTCCGCTCAGGACCTGAATTTCTTGCTTCAAGCCCTCAATCATGGATTGAAGATTCAGAATGCTTTTCTTGAGCTGCACGCTCTCCTCTTGGAACGCATTTTGGTTGGTCTGCAGACCTTCGAAATTGCTTTTGAGGACTTCCACTTTTTGCCTCAAATCCAAAATGGCTTTTCTCGCCTCGTCATCGTCAAAAATGCCTGCGTGCACGGTAGAGCCCATGGACAAAGTCAAAAGGCTAACGCACAAAACAGCTTTAGAGAGTTTGATCATGTTGGGCTTTATCTGTAATTGAATTCAACACGACGGTTTTTGGCATAGGCCGACTCGTCATTGCCTGAAACGGCAGGCTTTTCTTTGCCAAAGCTCACCGCATCAATTTGTCCCTCCGCAACCCCCAAGAGGGTCAAGGATTTTTTGACCGCCTCAGATCTTTTTTGACCCAAGGCCAAGTTGTACTCGCGACCGCCTCGATCATCGGTGTGACCCTCAAGTGAGACTTTGCGTGACTTGTCGGCGCTCAAAAATTTTGCATGAGACTCAACCGTGGGCTGTGCCTCCGCCTTGATGGCGTAACTGTC
>CAIOTD010000066.1 GCA_903861115.1 uncultured Burkholderiales bacterium | reverse complement strand
TGGCCGTGATTCTAAAACCCATGCCCGGTACAAGGACCAAGCCTTGTGAAGACTCCAGCGCGAGCGCAATGCCCATCGACTGAAAAAGAGCCAATCCCAGGGTGCCATAACGCGTGTACTGGGTGATTTTTCTGCGACCTGACTCACCCTCTTTTTTCAACTGCTCCAATGTCGGCAAGACATACGTCAAGAGCTGCATGATGATTGACGCAGAAATATACGGCATGATACCGAGCGCAAAAACCGTGAACCTTGACAGCGCACCGCCAGAGAACATATTGAACAAATTCAATATGCCACCTTGCTGCCCATTGAAGAGCTGTTGCAAAGAGTTCGGATCGATGCCCGGCACAGGAATATGAGCTCCAATGCGATACACCACCAACCCCAGAAACAAAAAGATAAGCCGACGACGCAAGTCGCCATATTTATCGTTCTTTGCTAAGGTAGGTGAGGTAGCCAATTGATGCGTCCTGATTTAATTTGAAGTATCGATTAAGCGATGGAGCCGCCAGCAGCTTCAATCACTGCGCGTGCACCAGCCGTTGCACCAATACCGGTCAATTTGACAGCTTTTGTCAACTCGCCCGTTTTGATCACTTTAACGACCTTGATCATTTCACTGACCAAACCAGCTTGCTTGAGCGTCAACATATCAACTTCAGGCAAACCCAAACGCTCTAGGTTGGTCAACGTGATTTCTGCGTTGTACTTGAGCAAATGTGATTTGAAACCACGCTTGGGCAAGCGACGCTGCAAAGGCATTTGACCGCCCTCGAAACCGACCTTGTGATAACCACCAGCACGAGACTTTTGACCTTTGTGGCCACGACCCGCTGTTTTGCCTAATCCTGAACCAATGCCACGACCAACACGTCTTTTCGCGTGTTTCGCACCATCGGCTGGTTTAATGTTATTGAGTTCCATCGTTCTACCCTTTAGAGCACTCTGACGAGATAACTGATCTTGTTGATCATGCCGCGAACAGCGGGCGTGTCTTCCAACTCTTTGACGCTATTGACACCACGAAGACCCAAACCACGGACTGTGGCACGGTGGCTCTCTTTGGTTCCAATTGGACTGCGCACGAGTTGCACTTTAACTTTTCCAGGCGTTGTCATGATTTATCTCCCACCTTTAAACGAAGAGGTCTTCAACACTCTTACCACGCTTGGCCGCAACTTCTGAAGGCGTTGTAGATTTCTCTAACGCATCCAAGGTCGCACGAACCATGTTGTAAGGGTTAGAAGAGCCATGGCTTTTGGCCACGATATCTGTAATGCCCATGACTTCAAACACCGCACGCATAGGTCCGCCAGCAATGATGCCGGTTCCTTTGGGTGCTGGCGCCATCATCACGACAGCAGCGCCATGGTGACCCGTCACATTGTGGTGAATGGATCCATTGCGCAATGATACTTTTTGCATGTTGCGACGTGCTTCTTCCATCGCCTTTTGAACTGCAGCAGGAACCTCTTTGGATTTACCCTTGCCCATTCCAACGCGACCATCGCCATCACCAACCACAGTCAATGCTGCGAAAGCCAGAATACGTCCACCCTTCACCACTTTGGTGACACGGTTGACCGCAATCATCTTCTCGCGCATGCCGTCGTCACGACTGTCGTCTTGCACTTTAGCTTGAACTTTTGCCATGTTATTTATCCGATCTTGTGCTTAAAACTGCAAGCCAGCTTCGCGGGCTGCTTCGGCCAAGGCCTTGACTCGGCCGTGATAGGCAAAACCTGCACGGTCAAAGGCCACCTTCTCAACACCAGCCGCTTTTGCTTTTTCAGCAATGCGTGTACCGATGAGCTGGGCCGCATGGAGGTTTCCACCTTTACCCGTAGCACCTAAACTCTTGCGAACGTCGGCCTCCACAGTTGAAGCGGTGGCCAAGACGTGAGTTCCGTCGCCGGAGATCACGCTTGCATAAATATGAAGATTGGTACGATTGACCGTTAAACGTGCCACGCCTTTGATCGCAATACGAATGCGAGTCTGACGTGATCGACGAATACGCTGCTCTTTTTTGGACATCATGTTGCAGCTCCTTATTTCTTCTTGGTCTCTTTGATCGTGATCTTTTCATCCACATAGCGGATGCCCTTGCCTTTGTATGGCTCAGGTGGACGTATTGCACGAATTTCAGCCGCAATTTGGCCTACTCTTTGGCGATCTGCGCCCTTGATCAAAATCTCTGTTGGCGCAGGTGTTTCCACCTTGATACCAGCAGGCATATCAATGTTCACTGGATGAGAAAAACCAACCGCGAGGTTGAGTTTATTGCCAGTGGCTGCGGCTTTGTAACCCACACCCACCAAGCTCAGCTTTTTCTCAAAGCCCTTTGTCACACCAACCACCATGTTGTTCACCAATTGGCGCATGGTTCCACTCATGGCATTGGCTTCACGCGACTCATTGGCCGGCGCAAAGTTCAATTGCCCTTTGTCGTTGGTGATGTTCACCACGGAGCTGTTGGCAATGGTTAAAGTGCCGCCAGCGCCTTTGACGCTAATTTGTTCTGCCTGAATCGTCACATCCACACCTTGAGGTATGGCGACGGGCATTTTTGCTACTCGAGACATCTTATTCTCCCGCCCTTATGCAACGTAACAAAGCACTTCACCACCGACACCGGTAGCACGCGCTTTGCGATCAGTCATCACGCCCTTAGGCGTGGTCACAATCGCGACACCCAATCCATTCATTACCTGAGGAATGGCGTCACGTCCTTTATAAACACGCAAGCCTGGACGGCTTACACGTTCGATACGCTCAATCACTGGACGACCTGCGTAATATTTGAGCTCAATCACGAGCTCAGACTTACCGTCTACAGTTTTGATTTGAAAGCTATCAATGTAGCCCTCTTCTTTTAAAACCTGTGCAATGGCAACCTTCACTTTTGAAGAAGGCACCGATACCAAGGGCTTAGCAACCATTTGCGCATTGCGAATGCGAGTCAAAAGGTCGGCGATAGGATCACTCATGCTCATGTTGAATTACTCCTGCCTTGTTACCAACTCGCTTTGGTGATACCGGGGATGTTTCCTTGGAAAGCCATCTCCCGCACCTTAGCGCGACCTAAACCAAACTGGCGGAATGTTCCGCGAGGACGACCCGTGATTTCGCAACGGTTGCGCTGACGAGTAGGGTATGCATTGCGAGGAAACTTCTGAAGTTCCAATCTTGCAGCCATACGTTCTTCGTCGGAATTTTTAGCGTTGTTTACAATGGCCTTCAAGTCGGCATATTTTTTTGCAAACTTCGCGACCAATCTTTCACGCTTGAGCTCTCGCTCGATCAAAGCTACTTTAGCCACGTGACACCTCAGTTCTTAAACGGGAAACGGAAACCAGTCAAAAGCGCTTTGCACTCTTCGTCTGATTTAGCCGTTGTTGTGATACTGATATTGAGACCGCGCAAGGCATCTACCTTGTCATACTCGATCTCAGGGAAAATGATCTGCTCTTTAACACCGATGTTGTAATTGCCGCGACCATCAAATGCACGACCAGAGATACCCCGGAAGTCACGCACCCTTGGAAGAGCAACCGTTACAAAACGGTCTAAAAACTCAAACATCTGTACGCCACGCAATGTGACCATGCAACCAATGGCTTGACCTTCACGGATCTTAAATCCAGCGATCGCCTTTTTAGCAATCGTGACCACAGGTTTTTGACCCGCAATCTTTGTCAAATCACTGACGGCGTGATCCATCACTTTTTTGTCTGCAACCGCTTCGCTCACACCCATGTTCAAGGTGATTTTTGTCAAGCGAGGCACCTGCATTGGCGACTTGTAGCCAAACTTTGCGATCAACTCAGGAACGAGCTTTTCACGATAATGTTGTTGTAAACGTGCCATGCTCATGCCGCCTTGATCTCTTCGCCGCTAGATTTAAATACGCGAACTTTTTTGCCATCGGCAAGCAACTTAATGCCCACGCGATCAGCTTTGCCAGTTTGCCCATTAAAAATAGCCACATTGGATTGGTGAATAGGCATCGATTTTTCAACGATACCGCCAGTGGTGCCGGCCATTGGGTTTGGCTTGGTGTGTTTTTTCACCAAATTGACCCCATCCACAACCAAGTGATCTTCGTCTTTTCTCAAAACCACTTTGCCGCGCTTGCCCTTATCGCGTCCCGCGAGTACAACCACTTCATCGCCTTTGCGAATCTTGTTCATGGTCACCCCCCTTATAAAACTTCAGGCGCCAATGACACGATCTTCATGAAGCGCTCGTTGCGCAATTCGCGCGTCACGGGGCCAAAGATACGTGTGCCAATGGGCTCTAATTTGTTGTTCAACAACACTGCTGCGTTGCCATCGAATTTGACCAAAGAGCCGTCACCCCGACGAATGCCCTTGGCGGTACGAACCACCACGGCACTGTAGACTTCGCCTTTTTTGACGCGTCCACGAGGAGCAGCTTCTTTGATACTTACTTTAATTACGTCACCAACGCTGGCATAACGACGCTTGGAACCACCAAGCACCTTGATGCAAAGAACGGACTTAGCGCCCGTGTTGTCGGCAACCTCTAATCGAGATTCTGTCTGGATCATTTCTTTTAATTCCCAACTTGTACCAGGGGTTATTAAGCACCATTGCTTAGGATTACCTGATCAGTCTTGGACCCGCCATCATTGCTTTGACCATTCAAAACAACTCTGTTAGGGGAGAGTTCTTGCTTTTTTCAAAGCAGAGCCAGCTATTGTGTCACAACTATTTGCTCTTGTCAACACTTTGCCTCAAAGGATCCAATTGTGCTTGTTTGTGGATTTTTTGCGACATTGCTTCGCCCAGCGCAGGGCCGTGCGGGCTGTGTACTCGCATCTCTTAATGACCCAGCACCCCATCCCAGCGCGGGCGTGCGCCCATCAACCGCGCAACGCATAATAATAGAGCACCTCGAAATCAACGGCCCAGGCCTTAACACCTAGGCCACCGCCCTTCATCGACTTCTTTCATTTGAATCAAACCATGACCAGCCCAATCACCACCCCCTCTATCGCCTTTGTAGGCGGCGGCAACATGGCCAGCGCCTTGATCGGCGGCTTGCTGAAAGTTGGCGCACCTGCCAAGCGCATCCACGTGATTGAACCCGATGCATCGGCCAGAGATCGACTGCAAGAGGTTTTTGCAGTCAATACATGGCAAGCCGCCGGGGACTTTTTAAATCAATGCGAGCTGATCGTTTGGGCCATCAAACCGCAGATCTTCAAAGACGCATCCCAACAGATGGCAAAATTTTGTACAGGGCAATTGCACTTGAGTGTGGCCGCCGGCATCACCACACCAAGCATCTCAACTTGGCTTGGCGTTGATCGCATTGTGCGCGCCATGCCCAACACCCCTGCTCTGGTGGGCCTTGGACAAACAGGTCTTTATGCCACACCCGCTGTTACCGCAAACGATCGAGCCCTTGTTGCCCAGCTTTTTGAGCCAACGGGGCAATTCATTTGGGTTGGCCAAGAATCCTTGCTCGATGCCGTGACGGCCCTTTCTGGCTCCGGCCCTGCTTATGTTTTTTATTTCATTGAGGCGCTCTGCCAAGCGGGTGAGCAAATGGGTCTGTCTGCCCAAGAAGCCAAACAGTTGGCCATCGGCACCTTCAGTGGTGCCAGCGCTTTGGCCAGTCAAAGCACTGAAAGCCCAGCCACCCTTAGAGAGCGCGTGACGTCAAAAGGTGGCACCACGTTTGCAGCCCTTGAGCACATGCGAGCGCAACACGTTGCCGAGCACATCCAAGGCGCTCTTTTTGCAGCCCAGTCCCGCGCACGAGAATTGGGTGAAGAGTTTGGGCGTTGAAGTCTTCCTGACTTGGATTTACACAACTCAAAAAAGAAAATAAACCCCTGCCGCGATTGGGCCAACCAAAAGTGCGAAAATAGGCACTGATTTAATTTTTGGTGTCTTCATGAAACAACTCTTCGCCTTGTCTTTGGTTTGCATGTCTCTTGGTGCTCAGCTCAATGCAGCAGCCCAAACCACGCAGACCACTCCTAGCATGCCCATCGTGGCGCAAAAAGCACCTGTTGCTGCCGCACCTGCTGCTGGCGCACCCGCCCCCACAAGCCCAACGGCCTCGCCCGCAGCCACGCAAGCCATCAGTACGGTTGCAACTCCCGCCGCCAGCCCCGCGCCTCAAGCGCAGTCTGAAACACCCGCTCCAGCAACTAAAAAAGATAAAAAGTCCAAGAAAAAGAAACACGGCAAAAAGAAAAAGCACAAGGCCGCTTAATGCCTTGATGGGTTTGTTTCCTGTGTTGGGTCAATCCGCGCCAGGCTACAAATCCCTTGCTTGGGCTACTTCTAGCCGATGGTTCTAGCGAAGCGTTTGAGACAACGCTTCGCTTTTTTATTGCAAGCAAAAGCCTAAAACGATGCCCAAAAAAACAGTGGCCCCTAGCCAATGGTTTGCTCTAAACGCTTTGAAACATCCTTCTCTGCTTCTGTCCTTGATCCAAAAATAATGCACTGCTGCTTGCATGGATGCCGCCAGCATGCACAAATAAAAAGGCCAAGACAATCGATAAGGCAGGAGCAACATCGTCCAACTCAGCAAATACACCACATAGAAAAACATCACGGCCCATACATCAAATGGACCCAAAGTGATGGCTGAAGTTTTCATACCAATTTTCAGATCGTCGTCTCGATCGACCATGGCGTACTCGGTGTCATAGGCCATGACCCACGCCAAATTGCCCAAGAGCAAATAGTAGGCAATGCTTGGCATGACAGCGAGCGCATTTTCCAACACCTCCCCCTCTCCCAGCACCGCAGAAAAGGCCATGGGGATGCCAAAGCTAAACGCCACCCCCAATACGGCCTGTGGCATCGCAATGAATCTTTTTGCATAAGGGTACAAAATCGTCACCCCTAGCGCCACAAAGGACCAAACGACAGTGACGGCATTGAGGGTCAAGACCAAAACAAAAGACATCAAAGCAAACAGCAACCCCAGCCACAAGGCCTCTTTGACACTCACCAATCCACTGGTCACTGGTCTGGCGGCCGTTCTTTTGACGTATCGATCAAACTCACGATCGGCCACATCGTTCAAGCAACAACCCGCACAACGCATCAAAATGGTCCCCAGCACGAAGACCACCACCAAATGCCATCCAGGCCAACCCCTTTGGGCCACCCACAACGCCGACAAAGAGGGCCAAAGCAGCAAGAGCCAACCCGCAGGTCTGTCCCAACGGATCAAATCCAAATAGAGCTCGGCGCGAGTTCTCGCCGTGTGCGGGTTAGATCCATGGGCTTGCACGCCTTCGTCCTCTTGGTCACTTTGAATTGGCATATCTAGCGCTTTAGGTGAGCAGTGTCACGCCGGGCAAATCACAGGCATAGACCGCATTTCGCAAGGCTGCAATCGCCTCGTAACGCGTGAAGCTCTTTCGCCATGCCAAGACCACCCGACGCGTGGGTGGTGCATCCGTGCCGTCCACAATGGGCAAGTAACGAACGAACTGATCTTGCACCTTTTTGTTCTTCTTGGGCTTGAAAGACAAGGCCTCTTTGGGCACACTCAATCTAGGCACCAGTGTCACACCCATGCCCGCGGCCACCATGTGTTTGATGGTCTCCAAAGACGAGCCCTCAAAACTTTTTTGAATGCCTTCGGCATTGCTTGAAAATCTTGCAAACTCTGGACACACTTCCAGCACATGATCTCTAAAACAATGGCCATTGCCCAGCAACAACAGGGTCTCGGCTTTCAATTCATGCGCTCCGATGCTGTCATGCAACGCCAATGGGTGCGAACTTGGCAAGGCCGCCATGAAAGGTTCATCGTACAAATTGGCCACGGCCAGCCCCGCATCTTGAAAGGGCTCGGCCATGATGGCACAATCGATCTCGCCCGTTCGCAACATCTCCAGCAATTTCACAGTGAAATTTTCCTGAAGCATCAACGGCATTTGGGGCGACATGGAAATGGTATTTTTGACCAACTCAGGCAGCAAATACGGGCCAATGGTGTAGATGATGCCTAGTTTTAAAGGTCCCGCCAATGGGTCTTTGCCTCGCTTGGCGATGTCTTTGATATTTTGAGCTTGCTCTAGAACACTTTGTGCTTGGCGTGTGATCTCTTCGCCAAGGGCCGTCAAACTCACCTCGTTGGCACTGCGTTCAAAAATCTTCACATCCAGCTCTTCCTCCAATTTCTTGATCGCCACCGACAACGTGGGTTGGGAGACAAAGCAAGCATCCGCGGCTCTTCCGAAATGCCTCTCTCGCGCCACGGCAACAATGTACTTTAACTCGGTGAGGGTCATGGAGGTCCTAGAAAAATCAGTGTCTTGAGTTTAAAACATTTTCTTTGGTTCACACACAGCTTGACTGTGTGAACTTACGCTTTTAAATACTCACTTCTGAGGGTTTGCCATCGCTCTAAATGCGCCAAAGCCATTTGCGCATGCTCTGCCCACATCTTTGGCGCCAACGCTTGTGCCCAAGTCATCAAATCCATATCCAGCAAAGGATCGGCATATCTGAGCAAAGACGCACCGGACTGACGAGCCCCCAAAAACTCCCCAGGCCCCCTGATGTCCAAATCTCTTTTTGCAATCTCAAAACCATCTTGCGTTTGTAGCATGGCTTTGAGCCTTTGACTGGCTGTCTCGCTCAAGCGGCCATGTTCGCCCAAAGCATACAACAAGACGCACGTCGAGGCCGCACTGCCTCGACCAACGCGGCCTCTTAACTGATGCAACTGACTCAAGCCAAAGCGCTCTGCGTGCTCGATCACCATCAAAGATGCATTGGGCACATCAACCCCCACCTCAATCACGGTTGTACTGACCAAGACATGCAAGTGACCCTCCTTGAACGCATGCATGACCGCTTTCTTTTCAGCGTCTGGCATGCGTGAGTGCAGCAAACCCACTTGTGCGTCTAGACGAGAAACGCCGGCCTGCTCACCCAACGCTGTCAAGTCTTTCAGCGCCAAGCTCAGCTCAAGATGCGTTTGCGTCGCATTTGTTAAATCCATGGACTCGCTTTCCTCAATGAGCGGGCACACCCAATACACTTGAAAGCCTTCACGAATTTGGTGTTTGACGCGCTCGATCAGCTCCGCTCTTTTGTGCTCAGCAAACAATTTGGTCACCACGGGCGTTCGCCCAGGCGGCAACTCATCAAGGGTTGATACATCCAAATCCGCAAAATAACTCATGGCCAAGGTTCTAGGAATTGGCGTGGCACTCATCATCAAAAGGTGCGGCTCAAGCTCATCTTGGCTTGCCTCGCCCCCCACTTGACTCTTCTTTCTAAGCGTGAGGCGCTGCTCAACGCCAAAACGGTGTTGCTCATCAATGATGGCCAAGGCCAAATTCTTGAACCTCACTTGCTCTTGAATCATCGCATGCGTTCCAATGACCAAGGCGGCTTGTCCTGATTCAATCTCAGACAAGGAGAGTGTTTTTTCTTTTTTCTTTTGACTCCCCGTCAACCAAGCCACCTTCAAACCCCGTGCGCTCAAGAGTGGCTCCAACCAACTTGAGAGCTTTTCAAAATGCTGGTGCGCCAAAATTTCTGTTGGCGCCATCAATGCGCACTGCCAGCCCGCATCAATGCATTGTGCCGCGGCCAAAGCGGCCACCACGGTCTTGCCTGAACCCACGTCGCCTTGAAGCAATCGATGCATCGGGGTTGCGCAACTCAAGTCTTTTGCAATTTCGCCAAGCACTCGCTCTTGCGCACCAGTGAGTTCAAATGGCAATTGGGCTCTGAGTGCTTGCGTCAAAGGGCGTGATGTGAGAGGGGGCTCAACGCTTAGACTGCTTTTTAAGGCGGGTGCTGCTACTTTGGACCTGGCAAGCCGCGCTTTCATTTGCGACAATTGTTGTGCAAGCAACTCCTCGGCCTTGAGTCGTCTCCAAGCGGGGTGGGTGGGGTCTTGCAAGGTATGGAGTTGCGTGCCTCGCTTGGGGAGATGCAAAAACTGCAAGGCTTCCACCAAAGGCCAAACCGCTGGTGGCTCCAAGGACGGGGGAATCGTTGTCTCAAACAACCCAAGCTCGGTTGCCTTTTTTAGACCAGAAAGTACCGCCTTTCTCAAATAGCTTTGAGCCAAACCAGCCGTGCTTGCATAAATAGGCGTCAACGTATCGGGCAAAGCAGATCCTGCAATTTGCACCGTCGGGTGCATCATGCTTAAACCAAACATGCCCCCTTTCACCTCCCCTTTGAGTCTGAGTGTCGCGCCCACTTGAAACTGTTTGAGTTGAGAGGGGTAAAAATTAAAAAATCGCAACGTACAAGTCAGCCCATCACTCAACACGTCCACTTTTAATTGCCGCTTGGGTCGGTAAACCACCTCGTGGCTCAACACCACCGCCTCAAACTGTATTGATTCACCGTTTTGCGCATCACGCAGCGGCGTCAACTGCGTATCATCCTCGTAGCGAAACGGCAAATGCAACGCCAATGACAAGGGGGACTCCAATCCCAGTTTGTGCAGTGCTTTTTGCGGTGCCGATAAAGTTTTTGGAGAATCCATGGTCAAAATTAAACGCAAAGCAAACACTGAAAAGGGGCTTTGCAAGGCTTGAGTGTACTGAACTTTGCTGTTTTGTCGTGGCGCCACCCCCTTTTAAACTCGATTTGTCACTGTTACAGATGAACCGGGTCATGCTTCTTTGGGTTTGAATTAAAATACCTGCTGTCTCTATTTCGATCACACCAAAGAAGTCTCTGAAGGGGGCTTTCATGCCTGTGATGTTTCTCCTCTAACTTGGAACGGGTCGGTTAAACCCTCAAGCCTCATGACCATCCATCCTTTGATCCCTCCTGATACCTCTGCGCAATTGCATCACGAGTGGCAACTTGAAGATTTTGATTTCGAACTTGATGAGCACCTCATTGCTCAACACCCAAGTTCACCAAGAAGCGCCTCCAAGCTCCTCGATGCCCGATCAGATCCTGCGCAGGACTGTCAATTTTTTCAACTGCCCGACTTGCTTCAAGCGGGGGACTTGCTGATTTTCAACGACACACAAGTGGTCAAAGCTCGCCTGTTTGGTGAAAAGTCCACCGGCGGTCAAGTCGAGTTGTTGATTGAGCGCGTGTTGCCCAACGATGCCTCAAACCCATCTTCTGCACCCAATTGCGTTGTTGCGCACATGCGGGTCAGCAAAAAACCACCCCTGGGTGCAACACTCACCATGCACGGGAACTTTACAGCAAAGCTCTTGTCTCGTTGGCCCACAGCCGATGGCCCTTTGTTTTTATTGTCCTTGTCGGAGGACCCCTTTGCACTGATGCAACAACACGGGCATTTACCTTTGCCGCCCTACATACATCACACAGACGACGAAAAGGATGCCGTCGACTACCAAACCATTTTTGCTAAACAACCGGGTGCTGTGGCAGCGCCCACTGCGGCGCTGCACTTTGATCAGTCGGTGCTGGACGGCTTGCGTCAAAAAGGTGTTGAAACAGCCAACGTCACCTTGCACGTTGGCGCAGGCACCTTCCAACCCGTTAAAACCCAACGGATTGCAGACCACCAAATGCACGCCGAGTGGTACAACATTCCAGATGAAACCCTTCGAGCGATTGAACGCTGCAAAGCACGGGGCTCAAGGGTCTTGGCCGTGGGCACAACCAGCGTTCGAAGCTTGGAGTCTTGGGCGCAAACTGGCCTTCAATGCGCAGACACCAACATCTTCATCACACCTGGTTTTCAATTTCAAGTGGTTGATCTTTTATTGACCAATTTTCACCTTCCCAAAAGCTCCCTTTTGATGTTGGTGAGCGCCTTTTGTGGCTTTGATCACATGAAAAACATCTACCAACAGGCCATTGAAAAACAATACCGCTTTTTCAGTTACGGAGATGCCATGTTGTTGGAACGCGTTAACCCTTTAGAAAGTCTATAAAGATGCTTGAATTTGAACTGCTCAAAACCGAAGGACTGGCTCGCAGAGGTCGCCTTCATTTGAACCATGGCGTGGTTGAAACACCTATTTTTATGCCCGTTGGCACCTATGGCACCGTCAAAGGGGTGATGCCCAAAAATTTAGAAGAAATGGGGGCTCAAATCATTTTGGGCAACACCTTTCACCTCTGGCTCAGACCCGGCTTGGATGTCATCCAACAATTCAAAGGCTTGCACGATTTTGAGCGCTGGAACAAACCCATTTTGACCGACAGCGGTGGCTTTCAAGTCTGGTCTTTGGGTGAGATGAGGAAAATTTCCGAAGAAGGCGTTAAATTTTCCTCTCCCATCAATGGGGACAAACTCATGCTCACCCCAGAAGTGAGCATGCAAATCCAAACGGTTCTTAACAGCGACATTGTCATGCAGTTTGATGAATGCACGCCTTATGAAAGTGCTGGCATTTTGACCAGCGAGAAAGATGCAAAAGCCTCCATGGAGCTCAGTCTTCGATGGGCCAAGCGGTGTTTGGTCGAATTTGAAAAACTCCAAAACCCAAACGCCTTGTTTGGTATTGTTCAAGGCGGCATGTATGAAAACCTCAGGCAAGCGTCCTTGGATCAATTGCTCGAGTTGAACCTTCCCGGATATGCCATTGGAGGCGTCTCCGTAGGCGAACCCAAGGAAGAAATGCTTCGCATCATGGCTCACACGCCCCACAGACTTCCAAGCCACAAGCCACGTTATTTAATGGGTGTTGGCACGCCTGAAGACTTGGTGCAAGGTGTGCAAGACGGTGTGGACATGTTTGACTGTGTGATGCCCACACGCAACGCCAGAAATGGTCATCTCTTCACACGTTTTGGGGACTTAAAAATTCGAAATGCAAGGCACAAACAAGACCCCTCTCCGCTTGATGAAACCTGTACTTGCTATACGTGCAAAGGTTTTAGGCGAGATGATGGCAGCGTGAGCGGAGGATTCAGCCGCGCCTATTTGCACCATTTAGACCGGTGTGGCGAAATGCTCGGATCTGTGCTCAACACGATTCACAACCTGCACTATTATTTACAACTCATGAGCGAGGTGCGTCTCTCACTTGAAAACAATGCCTTCGCAACGTTCGTCAAAACTTTCGCCCTTGACCGCCAACGTGGCGTCTAGCCATTGCGCCCATCATCAATGAACACGGTCAACACGCCCGTGTAGCCGTACAAATTTTGATGGGCGATCTCTCCACCGGCAAAGAAACCAACCAAGGGCACATCATCCAATGATCGCCTGAGCACCTGCAACTCCGCGCTTGCACTGCCAAAGTGTGGGCCCCCTCTGCCTGCACAGCTGATGTAGATGGCCCCCAAAATGCGCCTGGCTGGATGAGGCTCACTGAATTCACCCACGGTCAAGGATTGGGCCATTTCAAGGCTCAGCTCCTCAGGCTCTAAAGAGGCCCGGACCTCGGTTGCGATGCGCATCAAATCGGCCTTGGCCGCCTGTGCATTTCTTTCACAAAAACTTAAACGCATTCCTGGACTCAAAATTTGTGCGACCGCGATCGCTTTTCGAGCCGGGTCGAGCCCGATGATGTGGCGCACCATGACTTGCTCTTGAAAATGTCCCGTCTTGGCCGAACCCTTTTCTTGGACGTCCACCAAGGCCACCAAGGTTTGCTTGACTTTGGACAAGGCCATCTGGCGCTCTAGCAGCGTCACCCCCAACACCTCCAACAAAACTTCAAGGGCTGGTCGATCGTTCAACTCTAAAATGACATGCTGATCGAATCGAGTGATTTCATATTCGCCAGATACGGGCACACAGCCTTGCGTCACGCGCGTGAGCATGGGCACACCGTCACTGAATGCCACGCCACTCATCCCGCCCAAAAGGACCCCTCTGCTGGTGGACTGCCCGCTCACGTTGCCACGAGAACTTAAAGCAAATTGAATGCTCTGAGCACGACTGGAAGACAAGCCACCAAAAACAAAGCCGCTTTGCATGTCTTGGGCAAATTCCTTGATCAATTCAGACAAGTCCAGCGTATTGCCGTCGGCATGAAGTAGCGCACAATTGGGCTCAAACCCATTTTGAACGCTCACGCTCAAAGGTGCCACGCCGCTGAACACCTCAAACTGATCAAACGGCAACTCGCACAGCATCACAGCCAGAGCGGGCTCATCAAAATACTCCACATTGTTGGCGCAAATACCCACACCCACCGTGCCAGTCCAATCTGCAACCCAAGGCAACTCGGCACTCAAATGATCCAAAATATCTTGCGCCTGTGCAACGTAATGATCGGTGATGTAGAGCACGCCTAAATTGGGTGACTTTGCATACTGCGCTTGCTGCATGAGCGCGCGCAGTTGCGCGAGGACCAACTGCGTGGCCATTTCCGCGCTGGGGTGGGTCGCATGGGCAAAGGGAAACAACTTCATGCTGAGGTCACCCTCACCGCAGGGCGCGAGGGATCGCTGCTTGCCTTCAAGATCAAAACCATCAACTCAGGTGCCTTTCTTGGATGCACGGGAGCTGCGGGTCAACACTGGAGGTGTAGAGAACCATGACTTCACTTTTTGACTGGGTGCGGCCTTTGTCTCAGAACTCGCCTTGACGGGGCTTTGTTTGCGCGCGACGCTTGGGCTTGTTTTTTTCAAGCCCTTTTTTGCAGGCGTTGCTTTTTTGACCGCCTTGGGCGGAACCCTCTTGAGGGGGGCAGACTTGGGTGGCTTGGCGGCCTTGAGTTCTTTTTGTGTCGTCTTTTTTGCGACAGGTGAAGCTTTTTTAAGCGGCGCTTGGCTCTCGCCTTGCGCACGCGCAACTTGCTCAGAGGTCTTTTTTATTTCTGCAAACGTTTGTTCGGCGATGTGTGAGAACTGCTGACTCAATGAGCCCCACCAGGCCATTGGGTCGACCGCTTGCGGGCTGTCACCGCCCTTGCCCGAGGCTTGCTCGGTCGCTTTGCCTTGTTCGACTTGCTCGCCAGATGCGCTTGAAACATCCGTCTTGGCGTTTTGAGAGAAATAGTCTTTTTTGGGCGCCTGCGTGTCAGCGCTGTCTTTCGGTTTGATCTGAAGGCCCTTGGCCATCTCACTCATGCTCATGTTCATGCCCTTTAAGGTGTTGATGGTCATCAACTGCACCTCAAGCGCCTGAACGGTTGCCAAAACAGCTCTTGTGTTCTGCTCTAACCAAAAATGCACCGTTTTAAGCTCTTGTATTCTTTTTTCAATCTCTTTGGGATCCACTGTCGGGGCAACCCAATGGTGCGCTTGAGGCAAGGCCGCACTTGTTTGAGAGAGTTGCTTTAAGAAATCAAAGCCTGGTACAAACTTTGTAAAATCAAATTGTGATGATTCACTCATGTGGAATTTCCCCGATTTTTTCACTGTGAACAAGATCTGTTCAGATCATTTTTCTGCCCTTGCGAGCATTTGTACCCCAATCGCTTGCCAGACCCGTCAATGGGCTTGGCCGTTTAAAACGGTTGATCCCATTTTAAAATGCTCTTTTTAGAAACGCCTCTCTCGCCCCTTTTCTACGACCATTCACTTTAGCACCCTTCCCTCCACCATGCAGGCTCTTTTTCATTACTCCTTTCACGTCACCGACCTCTCTTTGGCACGCGACTTTTATGTTCGGCAACTCGGCTGCACCGAGGGAAGATCCGCGCCAACTTGGGTGGACTTTGATTTTTTTGGCCATCAACTCTCTTTGCATTTGGGTGAACCCCTTCAAACAAGCTTGAGCGGACGGGTGGGGGATACGTGGGTACCGATGCCACATTTCGGCTTGATTTTAAGTTTTGAAGATTGGCATGCACTCTCTAAGCGTCTGCAAGCTCAGGGCATGGCTTTCATCATTGAGCCGCACTGTCGCTTTGCTGGACAAGTCGGCGAGCAGTGGACCATGTTCTTTTGCGATCCCTTTGGCAACCCCATTGAAATCAAAGGCTTTCAAGACTTGCGTCTAATTTTTTAAAGCGCAAGGTCTTCAATGCGGCTTTTGCGCACGCAATGTGCCTTGCCGTCCCCTCATTTCACAAGAGGTGCTATTTGTTGATCAATGGCTCCAAAAAGCGGCTGCCCATTGGCCAGTTTCATCTCAATGCGAACACGGTCTGCGTATTTCAAGTACTCCGTGCTGGGTTTGCCCTCTTGAAGGGTTTCCATGGCGCGCTTTTCGGCAATGCAACTGTAGCCCTTGGGCCATTCGGTTCTTCCATTTTTTTCAACCCCTTTGTTGCTGACCGTGCCACTGCCCACAATGCTTCCGGCGCGTACATTTCGAGTTTTACACAAGTGCGCAATCAACTCACCAAAGTGAAACGTCATCTCCTCACCCGCCTCACACATGCCGACCTTTCTTTGATTGACGCTTGATTGAAGCGTCAAATGAACGCGACCCCCCATCCATGCCGAGCCCAACTCATCAGGGGTGATGGCCACCGGTCCAAAGGCCGTCGCAGGCTTGCTTTGATAAAAGCCAAAGCCCTTGGAGAGTTCCTCTGGGATCAAGTTTCTCAAGGAGACATCATTGACCAGCATGAGCAATCGCACACCCTCCAAGGCCTCCTCAGGAGAGCTGCCCATTGACACATCTCCCGTGATCACGGCCAACTCGGCCTCAAAATCAATGCCAAAGCTTTCACTTGCACAGACGACATCGTCGCATGGGCCGATAAAGTCATCGCTCCCCCCCTGATAAAACAAGGGATCTTGGTAAAAGCTCTCTGGCACAGTGGCTCCCCTGGCCGACCTGACCAATTCGACATGGTTCAAATAGGCAGAACCATCGGCCCATTGATAAGCACGCGGCAAAGGCGCCATGCACATCTGTGGGTTAAAGGCAAACGCATGCCTGAGCTTGCCTTGATTCAACGCGACATAGACGTCTTGGAGTTGAGGAGAGAGGAAATTCCAATCGTCCAAGAGCTCTTGCATGGTGTGAACAATCTCACTCACAAAATGCGCCGTCTCCAAATCTTGGGACACGACGACCAGTTGACCATCTCTTGAGCCGTCTTTATAACTTGCAAATTTCATTGTTTCAAATCCATCTTGATCGGTTGCACACGCTAAACATCTACATCTGGCTTGCACGCAGTCCACATTCTAATGACCAAAGGCTGCGCTTTTAGATGTTAGGATTGAAGTTTTAAAAGGGTTTGAAATCGCTGCTGCAAGTTTTTCAACCCGACCTCACGTGAAAGCGATGCAGATGTTTCATTTGAAAAGCCAAGACGAAAGACTTGGGTGTCCCAAGAAATCCCCCCTTTGGACACTCTTGAGACTTTTCTTCTTTTGTATTAGTTTGCAGGTGTTGGCTGAACCCTCCGCGACAAGCCCGAACATGATCCAGTTCGGGTCCTACAAGTTCAACCCCAACACCCAACTCGACTACCAAATCAACGGTCAAAGTCACGGGCTTCACTACACCGCAAAAGCCCAAATCACATGGCGCACCACTGGACCACGGTACAACGCCGCCTTTGAAATTCAAATGCCCTTGTTCTTTGGAACTCGGACACAACTGTCTGAAGGCCTCTTGGGCGAAGAGGGCCTCAAGCCTTTGATCTTCACCGATCGGCACCGCAAAACTCAAACCGCCGTCATCGACCCAGAAAGCAATTTGATCAAATTGTCCGACAACACAAGCACCGTGCCTTTGCAAAAATTTCACCAAGACGCGCTGAGTGTTTTCTTTCAAGTCGGTGGCCTTTTGGCAGGCCTGTCCGAGCCCTATCCTTTTACAAGCACCCTCAAACTACCCGTCCTGATGGCCCAAACCAATGAGCAGTGGACCTTTCGGCTCGAATCAAAAGATGCTTTGAGACTGCCCATTGGAGAGGTCTCGGCGCTCAAAATATTCCGCCTCCCAAGAAGTGCTGGCGACAAGCAAAGACTCAGCATTTGGCTTTCGCCGAGTTTGGGCTTTTTGCCTGTAAGGCTCTTGATTGAGGAAGACAACCAAGACACGGTCGATCAACGTTTGGTGTCGCTTCGAAACCTGCCCTCGCCCTAAACGACTTCTGAGGACTCTATCTCGGGCACTTCTTTGTAGAGGTATTTGTACAAGGGCTCGACCAAGATCAAAACCGCAATCAAGCGGCACACCTGCAAGGTGGTCACCAAGGGCACGCCCAAGTGAAGGACTTTGGCCGTGATGGCCATTTCTGCAATGCCTCCCGGCGCCGTGCCAAGCACCATGGTCAAGGTGTCAATGCCTGATAACTTAGAAACCCCAAAGGCAAATAAACTGCACACGACAATCAGCGACAAAGTCCCCACGCACACGCTCAGCATCCATTTGGGTGCCGTCTTGATGAAGTCGCCGGAAAACTGAACACCCAAACTGATCCCAATCAAAAGTTGTGACGCATTGACCATCCATGTGGGTACAGCCGTCAAAGTGTGGCCCGTGAGAGACAAGGCCATCGAAACACCCAAGCCGCCCAAAAACCATGGATTGGCCCGGCCCCAGCGGTGCAGGACCCAAACAGCCATCAGCGCCAATCCATACAACAGCACCATCCCCATGGGCACAATCTCTTTGGCGACGGGACTCAAGACTGGATTGCCCTGAAAGCCCAACGCCTTTAGACCAAAGGGAATGACAATGGCAATGAGCATCACCCTCAAGCTGTGGGCAGCCACCACCAGATCTGTGCGCCCTTTTTCTCTGGCGGCCAAATTGGTCATCTCGGAGGCGCCGCCAATGGCGCCAGAGAAGAAACAAGCCGACCGGGTCAAACCCGGGATGTCTTTGCCATGCAAGCGATACAAGATATTGCCAAAACCGGCCCCCACCAGCAAGGCCCACAGGATGCTGATCACAATGACCCACCACAAAGAAACGATCAATTGCCCAATTTCAGGACTGAAATACAAGCCCAAAGAGGACCCAATCACCAACTGGCCCACGTTTCTAAAGGGGCGCCAACTTTTTGTGCGAAAACCAAAAATGGTTGCCAAAGCCACTGACATCAAGGGCCCCAACATCCACGGCAAGGGACTTTTGATCCACAGGCACAGTGCTGTGGATGTCATGGCCAAGCAAAGGGTGCCAAGGGTCAAGCCCAATTTGCCCCAAGGACCTTTAAAGTGAAGTGGACGAAATAACAATTGAAACCAAACAATGAGAATAAATGGACCGGCCTAGGCAAGTCTCTGAATGGCGATCAGCCCTTGGCACCGCCAACCGCCTATTATCGCAGAGCCCCTTGACGCTTTGCCCGAGCATGGCCCCAATCACGACCCCCACACTCAGCCTTTTTGAGGTTTTTTTCACTTTGCCAAGGGCTCAATGCCTCGAACGCAGGCGCCTTTCTCTGCTGACAGCGAGCAGAACCCTTGCTGGGCGCAAGAAAATTTCCCCCAATTTACTCACAAACCGCCATCGAATCTTACAATGTCTCACATGAATGCATACATATTGAACTTATCGTGTAAAGACAAACCAGGCATCGTGCACGGCGTTTCAGGTTTTTTGCTTGAACGCGGTGGCAACATCGAGGAGGCGGCACAGTACAACGATCCCGATACAGGGTTGTTTTTTATGCGTGTCCAATTCACCTGCGCGCACAGCGCCGACACCCTCAAAGCAGACCTTCAGGCGTTTGGCGCTCAACTCTTGCTCAAATGGGCGTTGTACGAAACAAGCAAAGCCATGCCCACCGTTTTGATGGTTTCTCGTGAAGGCCACTGCTTGAACGACTTGCTCTTTCGCACCAAAAGCGGTCTGCTGCCCATCGAGGTCAAGGCCATCATTAGCAACCACCGTGACTTCTATCAACTGGCGGCCAGCTACAACATCCCCTTTCATCACATTCCTGTGAGCGCCAGCACCAAAGAGCAAGCCGAGGCCAAACAAATCGAGATCATTGAACAAGAAGGGGCCCAACTTGTCATCTTGGCCCGTTACATGCAAATTCTCTCCAACACCCTGTGCCAACATCTGAGTGGTCGCGCCATCAATATTCACCACAGTTTTTTACCCAGCTTCAAGGGTGCCAAGCCCTACTACCAAGCGCATGACCGTGGTGTCAAACTGATTGGTGCAACCGCCCACTACGTCACCGCCGATCTTGACGAGGGCCCCATCATTGAACAAGACGTGACAAGGGTCGATCACACCAAAACCGTAGAAGACTTGACGACCATGGGCAAAGACACCGAAAGCCAAGTTTTGGCTCGGGCCGTGAAGTGGCACAGCGAACACCGTGTGCTCATCAATGGCCACAAAACGGTCATCTTCAAGTGAAATTGGGTTGGGGATTGAGCGTCCATCATTCGCGCACCGCTTAGGAGTTGATTTGTTTACACCCCAAGAAACCCCTTCAAACACAGAGCTGCAGGCCAAGTCAATGCGTCAACGCTTGATTGTGCAAACCTTGTCGAGCTTGGTCCCCCAACACGCTTTGTTGTTCACGCCCGAGGACACCACGCCTTACGAGTGCGATGGTTTAACCGCTTACCGCCAACGCCCCATGTGCGTTGTGCTCCCCGAAACAGAGGAACAAGTTCAAGCCATTTTGGCGACTTGCTTTGAGCACGGCTTCCCTGTTGTGGCCCGAGGCGCTGGCACGGGATTGTCAGGGGGTGCCATGCCCCACACCGACGGTGTGGTGCTGTCATTGGCCAAGTTCAACAAAATTCTCCACATTGACCCCTTGGCCAAAACGGCCGATGTTCAATGTGGTGTCAGGAACTTGGCGATCAGTGAAGCGGCCGCGCCCTATGGTCTTTATTACGCGCCCGACCCGTCCAGTCAAATTGCGTGCACCATAGGCGGCAATGTTGCCGAGAACTCCGGGGGCGTCCACTGCCTCAAGTACGGCCTGACCGTTCACAATGTTTTAAAAGTGAAGGGCTTCACCATGTCCGGTCAAGCGGTCACCTTTGGCAGCGACGGCTTCGATGCGCCCGGACTGGACCTGCTCCCACTGATTGTGGGCTCTGAAGGCATGCTCGCGGTGACTTTGGAGGTCACCGTTCGCTTGATCCCTCAACCTCAAATCGCCAAATGCATCATGGCCAGCTTCTCTGAAGTCAGAGCGGCTGGGGATGCGGTGGCCCAATTGATTGGCTCGGGAATCATCCCCGCAGGTCTTGAGATGATGGATCAGCCCATGACCGCTGCGGTTGAAGATTTTGTCCACGCTGGTTACGACCTCAATGCTGCGGCCATTTTGTTGTGCGAAAGCGATGGCACGCCTGAGGAGGTTCAAGAGGAGATCGAGCGCATGAGTGCGGTCTTGAGAAAATGCGGGGCATCCAGCATCTCTGTGAGTCAAAGTGAAGAAGAGCGACTGCGTTTTTGGAGTGGTCGCAAGAATGCTTTTCCCGCCTCCGGTCGCATCTCTCCAGATTACATGTGCATGGACTCCACCATTCCCAGAAAGCGCTTAGGCGACATCTTGGACGCCATCAAAACCATGCAAGACACTTATGGATTGCGGTGCGTGAATGTCTTTCATGCTGGAGACGGCAATCTGCATCCCTTGATCTTGTTTGATGCCAATCAAGCGGACCAATTGGCGCGCGCCGAGGCTTTTGGGGCGGACATTTTGGAAACCAGTGTGGCCATGGGCGGATCGATCACTGGAGAGCATGGGGTGGGCGTTGAGAAACTCTCAAGCATGTGCGTGCAGTTCACCGCCGAGGAGCTTCAACAAATGCTCAGCATCAAACGTGCTTTCGATCCCTTGGGCCTGTTGAATCCCTCCAAAGTCATCCCAAGCCTGCACCGATGTGCAGAAGGCGGCAAGATGGTGGTCAGACAAGGACAATTGCCCTTCGCACACATTGAACGCTTTTGAGGCGTTGTTTGTCTTTAAGCTCTGCCCCCAAAAATGGCTGTTCCTACACGCACAAGCGTTGAACCCGCTTCGATCGCCGACTCCAAATCTTGGGTCATGCCCATGGACAAGGTGTCAATGAGCGCATGGCCCCACTCCATTTGTAAAGCATCAAAGACCGCCCGGCCCTTCTCATGCAAGGCCAATTGTTGATCATGGTGTGGCACAAAGTCCGGCATGGTCATCACGCCTCGGAGCCTTAAACGTGAAAGCGACATGATCTCTTTGGCAAGCGGCAAGACCTCCTGGACCGAAACACCCGACTTGGTTTCTCCCTGATCCACGTTGACTTGAATCAACACATTCAAGGCCGGCAAATGAGCTGGGCGTTGTTCATGGAGTCGCTGAGCGTGCTTTAAGCTCTCTAATGTATGAACCCAATCGAAACATTGCGCCACCCACTTGGTTTTATTGCTTTGCAAGGGGCCAATGCAGTGCCATTGGGTGTCGTGCATTGTGGGTAAATGTGCTGCACCCTCGATTTTTTGCACAGCCTCTTGAATGTAGTTCTCGCCAAAACTCTTTTGACCTGCCGCTTTGAGTTGAACAATGTCCTCCAGGGGAAAGGTTTTTGAGACCGCCAACAATTGAACGACTTCGTTTTCTCGATGAGCCAAGACTTTGGCCCGCTCAATTCGGGCCTTCACCTCCAGCCAGCGCTGAATCAAAATTGAACCATGAAGGCTAGAAGGCGCGCTCTTTGATGGCTCCAAGGAAGGGCTTGTCTGCGATGTGGGGGAGGCGTCATTCATAGGCGTTGAATATAACGCGAACTCCTTGTTTCGTTCAAGCGCAAAACACATGGTTTTGCGAGCTTGATCAGAAATGCCTGTGTTTTTCAGGCAAAATCTTCTCATTGCAACTGTAAGCCTTCTTTTTTTTCGAGCTCAAAACACCATGTCCAGCATTCAGTCCAGACCTTACGAATCCACCCCTTCCAAAAAGATTGCCTTCATTGGCCTTGGCGTGATGGGCTATCCAATGGCAGCCCACTTGCTCCTAGCAGGGCATCAGGTGTGTGTTTACAACCGCACCACCACCAAAGCGGAACAATGGATCACGGAGTTTGGCTCAAACACCCGTGCGAGCTCTGCCCCAACGCCCAAAGCGGCAGCACTTGGCGCCGAGATTGTTTTTTCTTGCGTGGGTAACGACGATGACCTCAGGTCTGTGATCCTCGGGCCTGAAGGCGCCCTGGCAGGCATGCAAGCAGGCGCTGTGTTGGTCGACCACACAACCGCCTCCGCACAAATTGCACGCGAGCTGTTCGCCACTTGCAAAGCACACCAAGTCGCCTTTGTGGATGCACCCGTCTCTGGCGGTCAAGGCGGCGCTCAAAGTGGTCAGCTCACCGTCATGTGCGGTGGAGAGGCGTCGCCCTTTGAGCTTGTCAAACCTGTCGCGTTGGCGTACTCAAAAGCATTCACCCTCATGGGCGGCAGCGGCTCAGGACAGCTCACAAAAATGGTCAATCAAATTTGTATAGCCGGCTTGGTGCAGGGTTTGAGCGAGGCTGTTGCCTTTGGCATGAAAGCGGGCCTAGAGATGAACACCGTCTTAGAGGTGATTGGCAAAGGTGCCGCACAAAGTTGGCAACTCGATAACCGAGGCAAAACCATGGTTCAAGACAAATTCGATTTCGGTTTTGCGGTTGACTGGATGAGAAAGGACTTGGGAATTGTTTTGGCCGAGGCCCATCGAAATGGAGCACGTTTGCCGGTGACGGCCCTGGTTGATCAGTTTTACGCTGACATTCAACAAATGGGGGGGCAACGACTTGACACATCCAGCCTCATCAAGCGCCTCAAATGATCGGCGCCCCACCGACCACCAGTGCACGTCTGGTGTGGGCACTCAAAATCTGAATTTACTTTGAGTTGGGCGCAGGGGTCTTGCCAGGCGCAGGCAACAAACCTTTGAGCTCATTTTCTGTAATGATCTCAAAGACCTTCACGACTTTTTGCACGCCAGACACATTTCTAGCGACCTCAACGGCGCGGTCGGCCTCTCTTTGTGTGACGCGACCCATCAAATAGATCACGCCTCGTTCAGCGTGAACTTTAAAGGCACTCGCAAATATATCTTTGCTGTCAACCAAACTTGCCTTGACTTTGCTTTGGATCAGAACGTCTTGTGAGCGCTCTGAAAAGGTTGAGAAGTTGGCCACTTGGATCTCATTGAGCACAGAGCGCACATTGTCCACTTGGGAGATGATCTCTGAGACGTACTTGGCGTCTCGCTCATTGCTCGCCTCACCCGTGATCAACACTTGTCGGTTGTAACTGGCCAAGTTGACATGCACTTTGCCATTGAGGGCGTCTTTGATTCTTGAGGAGCCCTTGATCTCAATGCCCTCGTCTTCAAGTTGTGTGCCCGACGTTCTTCTGTCCGTGACCACCATGGTTCCACCCACAAAGCCCCCCACCACCATGGGCGCACAGGCCTGCAACGCTGCGGCACACGTGAGAATGAGTACCGTTGTCAATGAGCTTACTTTGATTTGTTTTTTCATACTTGATTACCTTCTTGGTCTCCCAATAATTGCGTATCGACACCATCACATAAACAATGAAGGACCAATAAGTGGACCTCTTGAATTCTTGCTGTTCTATCATGGGGCACGCAAATGTGCACATCGGTCTCTCTTAAACTGGCGCCCATTTTGCCGCCCCCTTTGCCCGTCAAGGCCACAACGGTCATCTCCCTTTGATGCGCAGCCTCAATGGCTTTTAAAATATTTCTTGAGTTCCCACTGGTGGAGATGGCCAGCAACACATCTCCGCCTTGACCAAGGGCTCTGACTTGTTTAGAAAATATTTGATCAAAATCATAATCATTGCCGATGGCCGTCAAAATAGAACTGTCCGTGGTCAGTGCAATGGCCCCTAACTCAGGTCTCTCGCGCTCAAACCGACCGACGAATTCAGCGGCAAAGTGTTGCGCGTCGGCGGCTGAACCGCCATTGCCGCAGACCAACACCTTGCCCCCACTGGTCACACAGGCCAAAATGGCCTGAATGGCATTGGAGATGGGCTTGGACAAGACCTGCGCGGCTTGATACTTCAAGTCTGCACTGTCTATGAATTGTTGCTCTATTCGTTGCTCTAACATCTTGTCACGGTATAAATGGATGAATGTATTTTATTAAAAAAGAATCGCTGGCACAGGTCGACTTTTTTTACTTGCTCTTTGACTTGAAGGCTCTTTTGTGAATTAAAGCACAAAAGAATTGACTTAACCGTTTAAGATGTCTTCACCAGCTACTTTTTAGTATCATACCCGAGCACACTCGCTCTAACAGCTCCTATTCACCCTATATCCATCTATGAGTGCCCCCTACAGCAAAGCGCTTGAACTGGCCAAAGAACTGGTCGCCAACCAAACTTTGAGTTCTAGCTCGCTTTATGTCATTGCCTCTCCCATCGGAAATTTGGCCGACGTCAGTCTGAGGGCCTTGTTTGTTTTGCAACAAATGGACTTCATTGCTTGCGAGGACACGCGGCACACTCAATCGCTTTGCCGCTCTTATGGCTTGGAGATCCCCGCCAGCCATTGGATTGCCGTGCACCAACACAATGAACTGGAAGGCGCCCAAAAGGTCGCTCAAGTCCTTCTTGGGGGCGCCAAAGTTGCTTATTTAAGCGATGCAGGTACACCCGGCATCAGTGATCCAGGCGCACGGTTGGTGAGTGCGGTTCAAGCACGTGGCTTTCGCGTTGTACCGATCCCGGGCCCCTCGAGCATCACCACCCTCTTAAGTGCCAGTGGCGCGCACAGTGGGGATGACCAAAGCTTCATCTTCATTGGCTTTCTTTCCCCAAAGTCACAAATGCGTGCGCGACAAATTCAAGACATGGCCGCGCAACAGCGGTGTCAAATTATTTTAGAAGCGCCTCACCGAATTCTTGAATTGGCCAAAGCGCTGTCGGCGCTCAACGACCGCGTCATCACCGTCGGTCGAGAGCTCACCAAGCAATTTGAAAACATCACCTCGATGCCGGCCAACTTGCTCTTGCCTTGGCTCATGGAGGACGCAAACCGGCAAAAGGGCGAGTTTTCCTTGCTCATTCACCCTTTGTTGGAGCCCAAAGAAGACTTGCAAATGGACATGAAGGTGTTGACCCTTTTGCTCGAACACCTGCCTCTTAAAACCGCTGTCACTTTATGCACCGAAATCACGGGTCTGCCTAAAAAAGCTCTTTATGCACAGGCCTTGAAATTAAAATCGGGTGCTGCGTTGAGCGATGAACCGTCAGATGATTAATGCGCCATGCGAACAAGCCGCTCTTGTGTCTATTTGGTTTGCACCACCGACTTGATCACCACATTGGAGGTTGGAAAATTCTCTAGGCCGTACAGGGTTGATGTTGAGATCTGCGCCATGACATCCAACACGCCAAGACCCTCGATGATGCGACCAAAAACTGCATAACCCGGCGCAGTTTCGCTTTGATAGTCCAATTTAGGATTGTCCGTCAAATTAAAATAAAACTGTGTTGTCGCTGAGTTTGGGGCTGATGTTCTGGCCATCCCGATGCTGCCCCTCGTATTTTTTAGGCCGTTGTTTGACTCTAAAGCAATGGGTGCACCCGCCCCCACTTGTTCTGTGACGCCCAAACTTAACCACCCCCCTTGAGCGACAAATTGAGGAATCAATCGATGAAAAATCGTGTTGGTATAAAAATTGGCATTGACATATTTGAGGTAGTTGTTGACCGTCAAGGGTGCGGCCAACGCATTGAGCTCAACCGTCATGTCTCCAAAGTTGGTTGACATTTTGATTTGTGGATTGGGGATTTCAAAGGTTTTGGCCACCATGATGACACCCTCCATGCTTGTTGGGGTGATCTGTCCTAGGCCCACAACGTTGGGCGTGCAAGAAACATTTTGTTCTGTGTCACTGCCCCCTTTTAAGACCGTCAGACCCACACAGTTTGAAACACTCACTTGAAAATCTTCTGTCAAGTTCTGTCCAAGCAGCCTAAAGGTACTGGTCTGCCCATATTTCAATTGATCAACCTGGATGTCTGTCACAACCGGCAAACTCCCCCCCGCGCCTCCTCCACAGGAGACCAAAAGCAAAGACACGGTAAAAAGCCAGCAGTGTTTAATCATGGATTGAATTGATGCATGGGGCCTTCATTGAGAAGTCGCTCTCGACTGAACAAAGCCCCAAAGCTCCGTGAACGTTTGGGGCTTGAATGTGCGCAAGGTGTCCAAAAGGGGCCCTTAGAAATTTGGTGCGGCTGGCGGGGATCGAACCCACGACCCTTGGCTTCGGAGGCCAATACTCTATCCACTGAGCTACAGCCGCACAGTCCATTCACTTTGTATTGTAATTGCTGAGCCCGTTTTACCGAGATTTTCGTGCTCAAAACACAGTGATTCTTTACTTTTTGTAGAGAGTTGATGTTTCTTTAGAAAAACGATCTTTTCAAGCCGCCCGTCGTTCACCCAGTTCGCTATAATTGGCTTCTTTATTCATCAACATTTGAGGCTTTTATGAGCGAAGAGCATTCAGAAGATCACAACCCCATCAAGACCCCAAAACAAATGCTTTATGCAGTCTTGTTTTCTTTCATCGTCCCAATCTTTGTGATCATCGGTTTGGTTTATTACGTCACGTCCTCCAACAAACCCGTGGCAGGTGCGCCAGACACCCAAGAAAGCGTTGCCGCTCGATTGGAAAAAGTCGGTCACGTCGAGATCAAAGATGCCAACCGCCCCCTTAAAAGCGGTGAAGAGGTCTACAAAGGTCAATGCACCACTTGTCACGCCATTGGAGCCGCTGGCTCACCCAAGTTTGGAGACGCCAGTGCGTGGGGTCCAAGAATCGGCAAAGGCTATGAAGCTTTGCTCACCTCGGCGCTCAAAGGCAAGGGTGCAATGGGTGCACAAGGTGGTGGTGACTATGAGGATCTTGAGGTAGGACGTGCCGTGGTCTACATGGCCAATGCAGGCGGCGCCAAATTCAAAGAACCACAAAAGCCCTGACCGTGGTTTAAAGAACCCTCTTTTAGCAGATAAAAAAAGCGAGCAAATGCTCGCTTTTTTTATGCCTTGTTATTTTCTTTTGCTGGGCTTCGTACAAAATTAAAATGTTTTGCCAATGCGTGTTGCGCCATGTTGTGGGGATGAATATCGCCCTGCTCCAAGAATTGCAAAGCAGGCCACATGTCCATGCTGTGAACCACCCCAAGACCAAGCGCGGTGTTGAAATACAAGCGACCCATTTCATCTTGAAAACTTGACTCATAAGCCGCCACTTGACCTGTGTGCGACGTCAAGCGAAAGGCGCCGGCTTCTTGATCGACACGCCAGACCCATGGACACAACTCCAACTCAACATACACCCGTTGTGGGCCGTTTTGAAAATACCACTGACCGCACGCATCGGCTTGATAGTTTCTACCAATGAATTCGATCAGTTTGGGATGCTGAAGAAGCGCTCCCTTGCTCTGCGAAAAAGGGCCCGCATGCTGTGCCTCTTCATCTCGCATGTACCATCGGCCCCTCGCATCCAAGCCAAGCCAACCAAAGCAATGCGGCACATTTGGCCATTTAAGCAGTGCGAGCTTGACAAGGTCATCCATGCGCTTGGAGGCTGAGCTCTTCGTGTCTTTTTAATGCAAAACGCTCGGCACTTCTAGCTCGGATTGCAATGCATCTGGGTGACCCGGGGAGGCGTGGTGCAAAACCATTCGCCAACCTTGAGGGGTTTGTTGATATACATTGGTGGCAATGACGTAGGCCTCTTGTGAGTCCGCACCCAATGTGATTTGAATTTGCTCAAGCACATTGTGAACAACGCTGGTCAAGGATTCGATTTTTTTAACACTCAACACATTGACCTGCATCGACCCACCCGAAAAAATAGACTCAAATGACTCTCTGATCTCCTGCGCGCCGACCAGCCTCATCCCGCCAGGATGAACGCACACGATCTCATCCTCATCAGCCCAGCAAGACATCAACCTCTCAAGATCTGCTTTTTGCAGCGCATCGTAAAAAGTTTGCTCTATTTCTTGCGCGCTGCCGCCAAGCGTTGCAGCTCTTAATTTTGCTTTGCCCATGGGTTTTTGAAGCCTATCTATAAAAAAAGGGCCGATTCAAATGTTGCACCATCTGACTTCAGCCCTTCACGACTTCCCTTGAACAAGAAGTAGATTATTTTTTCTGTTTGAATCTTCTAACGGCAGCCAATTCAGCCATCATGATGTACAACTCAGACTGTGCTTTTGCCAAATCGATTTCCGATTTTGCATTTGCAAGACTTTCTTCAGCGGCCTTTTTAGCGGCCTCTGCTTTTTCTTCGTCCATGTCTTCACCGCGTACAGCCGTATCCGACAACACCGTGACCGCATTGGGCTGAACTTCGATGATGCCGCCGGCTACAAATATAAACGTCTCTTGTCCATCAACGGCTTGAATTCTCACCGAACCCGCTTTGATTCGTGTGATCAATGGTGTGTGTCTTGGGTAAATACCCAATTCTCCGGCCTCTCCTGGAAGAGCCACGAAACGGGCCTCTCCCGAGAAGATCGATTCTTCTGCACTGACGACATCAACGTGGAGGGTATTCATTCAAATTCCTAAAAAAGAGGTTTATCAACGGGGGCGTTGATTAAATCTTTTTGGCCTTCTCAAAAGCCTCATCGATCGTACCGACCATGTAGAACGCTTGCTCAGGCAAGTGATCGCACTCACCCGAGACAATCATTTTAAAGCCGCGAATGGTCTCGGCCAATGAAACGTATTTGCCAGCGGTGCCTGTAAAGACCTCGGCCACGTGGAAAGGCTGTGACAAGAAACGTTGAATCTTACGTGCACGAGCAACCACCAATTTATCATCGGGTGCCAACTCATCCATGCCCAAAATTGCAATGATGTCTCTCAACTCTTTATAACGCTGCAACGTGCCTTGAACTGCACGTGCTGTCGCATAGTGGTCTTCTCCCACAACATTGGGATCCAACTGTCTAGAGGTAGAGTCCAAAGGATCAACCGCTGGATAAATACCCAAAGCAGCAATGTCACGCGAGAGCACAACCGTTGAGTCCAAGTGAGCAAATGTTGTGGCAGGGGAAGGATCGGTCAAATCGTCAGCTGGCACGTACACCGCTTGAATGGAGGTGATGGATCCCACTTTTGTTGAGGTGATCCGCTCTTGCAATCGACCCATTTCTTCAGCCAACGTTGGCTGATAACCCACCGCTGAAGGCATACGGCCCAACAGCGCAGAAACTTCTGTTCCCGCCAAGGTGTAACGGTAAATGTTGTCCACAAAGAACAACACGTCACGGCCTTCGTCACGGAAAGACTCCGCAATGGTCAAACCCGTCAACGAGA
>CAIOTD010000065.1 GCA_903861115.1 uncultured Burkholderiales bacterium | reverse complement strand
CGATCTCGCTCACGACAAAGCGCTGCCCGACGCGAGCCTCTCGGGCACCAAGGTGGGCTGGCTTGGCGACCTGGGTGCTTACTTGCCCATGGAAAGAGGCATCTTGACCCAATGCGAACAAGGCCTTGAGCGCCTGAGCAGTGCCGGGGCCCATGTGGAGGATCTGGCGCCCAACTTTGACCCCGAGAGGGTCTGGGCAGCTTGGTTGACACTCAGACACGCCTACGTTGCACATCGCTTGTCACCCCTCATGGGGCTGCCCAATGCCCAAGAACACATGAAACCCGAAGCGCTTTGGGAAGTCCAAGCGGGCCTGAACATCAAGGCCATTGATTTCTTGAACGCCAGCCAAACCCGAAGCTTGCTGTATCAAAAACTCTTGAGTTTGCTGCAGCAATACGACGTCTTGTGTCTGCCCAGTGCTCAAGTTTGGCCCTTTGCCAAAGAGACCCATTGGCCCAAGTCGATCGACACGCCCCGTGGCACCCAGACCATGGACACCTACCATCGATGGATGGAAGTGGTCACCTATGCCACACTGGCTGGACTGCCCACCCTGAACGTGCCAGCAGGCTTTAACGATGAAGGCTTGCCCATGGGCATTCAATTGATTGGGCAACCTAAAGGGGAAGTGGCGCTCTTGAAAATAGGTCGCATTTACGAAGCCCACATCAAAGACTGGCTGAGCATCAAGCCGCCCATCTTGAATTCGATCTGAACGGGGCAGCTCCGTGGCACAGGGGTGCAGCGGACCCTTTCGCCTCAGGACCGTGGACAGGTCCACCCCACGCGTTTCAAACTTTGTGATCCCTCTTGCCCAGTGGGTTTGCAAAGACGCGCTTAGACGACCCTTGAATGAACTTGACAAAACAATCATTAATGTTACATTAAGATAACAAATGTAATATTAATAATACAAAATGGTAAAGCCTGCGACACGTCCCTGCTCGATGCACAGTTTGAATGCCTTGGCCTTGATGGGTCAACTTGTGCATGAAGCAAGACTCAAGAAAAATTGGAGCATGGCGGCTTTGGCCGAACGAGCGGGGATCTCACGTGCACTGCTTCAGCGCATCGAGCAAGGCGACCCCGGTTGCTCGATTGGCGCGGTCTTCGAGGCCGCGGTCCTTTGCGACGTGCCCTTGTTTGGACTCGATGGCCAGCAAGTCAAGGAGCGCATGCACCTTCAACAAGAAAAACTCGCCCTCATGCCCAAATCCGTCAGGCTCAAGCTCAAAGAGGTGAAGGATGACTTCTGATCCTCAAATCCGTGATGCATCCGCCTACGTTTGGGTCTGGTTGCCCAACACCGCCAGCCCCATCGTTTGCGGCCGACTCTCCACCTTCGATCACCAACTGGTCTTTAACTATGGACGCAGTTATTTGTCAAGATCAGACGCGGTGTCTTTGTACGACAAGGAGTTGCCCCTTCAATCGGGGGTCCTGCCCCTTCTAAGTGGATTGAGCCTTCCCAATTGCATTCGTGATGCGGCCCCCGATGCTTGGGGGCGACGTGTATTGATCAATCGCTTGGCTTCACATCGAGCGCCAGGCACACAGGACCATGAGCTCAGTGAGTTGACCTATTTGCTGGCGTCTGGATCAGACAGAATTGGCGCCTTGGATTTTCAAAAATCGTCGACCTTCTACCGCCCTCGAGAGCCTTTGGAGACCTCCCTCGAGGACTTGTCCAAGGCCGCAGAACAAATTGAACTCGGCGTCCCCCTGTCTGCTGATTTGGGTTTGGCTTTGCTCCACGGAACCTCTTTGGGTGGAGCGCGCCCAAAGGTATTTCTTCAAGAGCCCCACCGCAAATGGATCGCTAAATTTTCCTCAACTCAAGACCTCTACAGCATTGTGAAAGGGGAATTCATCGCCATGCGATTGGCTCGAAAGGTGGGGCTTGAAGTTGCCCATGTCGAGTTGACCTCTGCCCTTGGTAAAGACATCTTGCTGGTCGAGCGGTTTGACCGAATCAGACAAGGTGATTGCTGGCACAGGCTGGGCATGGTATCGGCGCTGACCCTGCTCGAACTCGACGAAATGATGGCGGCCTACGCAAGTTATGAACAACTTGCGCAACAGATACGCGCTCGATTTGCACACCCAAAGACAACCCTCAGAGAGCTGTTTTGCCGAATTGTATTCAACATCTTGTGTGGCAACACCGATGATCATGCACGCAACCACGCGGCCTTTTGGGACGGACACCAATTGTCGTTGACACCCGCTTTTGACATTTGCCCACAGTCGCGCTCAGGTCAAGAAGCCTCTCAAGCCATGCTCATTCATGGCAAGGATCGCAGCAGTCAATTGGTCAACTGTTTGCAAAGTGCCTCCACTTTTTTACTGTCAAGACAAGAGGCCATTTCTATCATCAATCACCAAGTGCAAACGATCGATGAAGCGTGGGGCCCCACATGCGACGAGGCCCAGTTGAGTGAAGTGGAGCGCGCTTTTTTTTGGCGTCGACAGTTTCTCAATCCCTTTGCATTTCAAAATGCGCCTGAAGACATCACCCCAGTAAAAATGAAGTGATGGCTTCTCTCAGGCGTTTGTCGTGCGCGTTTTTTTAATTTTGCTTCCAAGGCAAACCCGCGCGCTTCCAGCCGCCGCTTTGCGATCGATGCGCGTGCTCATCGGGGTCGCCCTCAAAGCCTTCCAAAATGTTGTAGGCCTCAATGCCGTAGTCGCTCGCAAACACAGCCGCCGACACTGAGCGCACGCCACTTCTGCAAAGAAGCGCCACGCGCTTGACCCCCGCTTTTTCACAAACCGCCAGCAACTCTTGCTCGAAGTGCTCATTGGGCTTCATGCCAGGCCACTGTTTCCAAGCCACGGGGTAGGCCCCGGGCACAAAGCCCACCCACTCGCGCTCAGCGTCTGTTCTCACATCGACCAAGGCACAGTGGCCCTTTTGCATCCACTCAAAGGCGGTCTGAGCGGTGATGTCCCCAGCGTAACCTTGGGCGGCTTGGATCTCATTGGATTGCATGAAAAAACCTTAAGGAAGCTTGAACAACAGTTAAAAAAATCAAACGATCTTGACGCTCAAATTGGGCAAACCATCGATGTGCATCTCAATCACATCGCCCTTGACCACAGGCCCCACATTCTCTGGCGTACCGGAGTAAATGATGTCGCCAGGAAAGAGTTCAAACGCCTCCGACAATTTGCTGATTTGCTCAGCCACCGACCAAATCATCTGGTTCAAATTGGCACTTTGCTTGGTGACACCATTGACTTTGAGCCAAATGGCGCCTTCCTTGAAGTGACCCGTTTTGGCCACCTTGTGGATGGGTCCAATGGGTGCGCTGTAATCAAAACTTTTGCCGATTTCCCAAGGTTTTTTCTCATCCCCCAAGGCGCGCTGCAAGTCGCGCCGGGTCATGTCCAGCCCCAAGGTGTAGCCCCACACGTGGTCGAGCGCGCGCTCGATGGAAATGTTCTTGCCCCCAACGCCAATCGCTGCAACCAACTCCGCTTCGTAGTGGTAGTTCTTGGTCAAGCTCGGATAGGGATGATCCACCACAGCCCCGATGGGCACATACTGAATGGCGTCGGTTGGCTTTTGAAAGAAAAAGGGCGGCTCGCGTGTGGGGTCCGAGCCCATCTCTCTGGAGTGCGCCGCATAATTTCTGCCAATGCAATAAATGCGGCGAATGGGATAGAGCTCCTCGCTCCCAACAACAGGCAACACCACTTGAGGCACATTAAACACTGGTTTTTTGCCGCCCAACTCAACACCTGCCGCCTGTGCGCTGCTGGCCACAGAGCCCGCAGCCAAAGTCGAGAGCGCCGCCGCCCCCATCCCCCAAGCGTTTTGAATGAAGGACCGTCTTGCTTTTTCTGTCATGTTGACACCTCTTGAAGAATGAAGAACCGCTCGGAATGAAAGTTACAAAAGTATAGCTTTTCTTCACCTTGAGCGCCGAGGTAAAAACCCCATAAAGCGCCGCACTCCGCCCACCTTTCGATGTGAGTTCCAATCCAAAGCGTGAACGACCTCTGTGTGCTGCGTGTTAGGATGCAAGGGCTTACACTTTTCTTCGACCCCTTGTCTCAACACTCGCCATGCGCCGACTCATCAGCCCCCAAGTCCTAGAAGAACAAGCGCGGCTTTTGCGTGAAATTCAACACCTCAACACCGCCGCACATTTGTTGGCCATCGGCAAGCCCGAACGCGCCCGCGCCAGTGAAGCGGCCTTGGACTTGGCCAAGGCCAGGCAAGCGCAACTCTTGCCTGAAACCCTTGAATTGCTGCTTGAATGGGCCGCACTCGAAAACGAGCAGGCAGGCCCTGAACTCTCAGACCATGGGGACCGCTTGAAGCACATCTGGGCGAAACGTCTGCCAAACCCTTGAGCACCCGTCTTCGGTGCTCAAAAGTCTCAGTGCCCCAGACTGCGTTTGGTCTTGGACAAGTCGACGCCGAGTTGTTTGAGTTTTCTATAAAGGTGGGTGCGCTCTAAGCCCGTTTTTTCAGCCACCCGGGTCATCGAGCCGCCTTCTTGGACCAAGTGAAACTCGAAGTACGCTTTCTCAAACGCGTCCCTCGCTTCTCTGAGCGGCTGATCGAGTTCAAAGACTTGTTGCGTCGCCGACAAATGCATGCCGCCTAAGTGGGCGCTGGCCTCCGCACCGTAGTCGTGACCCTCTTGTGCAAAGGCGCCACTGGGCTGCGCGCCAAGGACCAGGTTCGATTGAGGCGCACCGGCTTGGGTTCTGGCGCCCAAATGGGCACTTGACGGCGCTTTCAAAGGATTTTGTCCCAACGGATAAAGCGCCCCTGCGCCCCCTAAGGCGCCTGCACCAAAGGTCGTGCTAGCTGGGGCAGGGCTTTTCGCACCCATGGGGGCAGGTTTCTTTTGCAAGGCTTGCTCGACCGCTTTGAGCAACTTTTGAAGCGTGATGGGTTTTTCTAAAAAAGCCAATGCGCCAATGCGCGTGGCCTCCACCGCCGTGTCAATGGTGGCGTGCCCAGACATCATGATGACGGGCATGTTCAAGAGCCCATGCGCCGACCACTCTTTGAGCAAAGACACGCCATCGGTGTCTGGCATCCAAATGTCGAGCAAGACCAAATCGGGTCGCGCGAGCTGACGGGCTTGACGCGCTTGCGCCGCGTTCTCAGCCAACTCCACCGTGTGACCCTCGTCATTGAGAATCTCAAAGAGCAAGTCTCTGATTCCCAACTCATCATCAACAACCAATATATTTGCCATGGTGATTATTAGACCACATTCTGTTGTGATTGCGCAACTGCAAATGACAAAGACACTTGCGCCCCAACGATCGCCCCTTCTGACTCCAAATTGCTGAGCGTGATGCGAGCGCCATGGTCATCGGCTATTTTTTTGACCACCGCCAAACCCAGGCCCGTGCCCTTTGCTTTGGTGGTCACATAGGGCTCAAAGGCCCTCTTCAAAATGAAGTCTGGAAAGCCCCCGCCAGTGTCCTCCACCCGCAAACGCACCCTGGAGGACGCCGCATTGAAGTGGGTGGACAATCGCACGCGCCCAAAGGGCTTCGTGTCGCTCGCATCTTGCGCGTTTTGAATCAAATTGTGAACCACTTGTCTGAGCTGCAAGGGGTCGGCTTGTATGTTGGGGCAAGTGGGGTCCAAAAACGTTTCCATCTCCAGGCCCCGGGCATCGACGGTTTTTGCATGCACGCCGGCCCCAGCACCTGCTTGAGTCTGCGGCTGCGCCTGAGTCTGAGCCTGGGGTTGGGCCGCACCCTGATCGGCTCTCATCTCCTGCAAGTCCTCCACCTGAGCCCCATACAACTGCACCACCTCGCTCACCAAGGCATTCAAATCCAGGCTTTGCAACTGCGCTTGCGGCAGTCTCGCATAGTCCCTGAACTCGTTGACCAGTCTCTTCATCGCATCAACTTGGTCCACGATCATTTTGACGGACTTGTTCAAAATGACCTCCTCTGAAGCTTGCAACTTGCCCGTGAGCTTCATCTGCAGGCGCTCAGCTGAGAGCTGGATGGGCGTCAAAGGGTTTTTGATTTCATGGGCCAATCGCCTGGCCACCTCTCCCCAAGCCTGCGCCCGTTCGGCCGAGACAATCTCAGAGATGTCATCAAAGACCAACAACCACGCCGCGTTGGGCAAAGAAGCACCCCTCGCAATGATGTTGGTCAAGCCTTTCTTTTTAAAATCCTCAAACGCATGGGCTTGCCGAGGCACGGGAGAGCCCGTGCCAGACTGTGGGCTGACCCCCACATCGTCAGGGACCGACTGAATCTCAAAGGACTGCTGCCAATAGTCTTGACCGCCTTGTCCGCGCTCGAGCTCAAAGCCTTGAAACTGCGCCAAGACTTGGCTTGCAAATACCTCGAGACCCTCAATCTGATTGAGGGCCTGACCCACAAAGGCGGCCATGGGTATTTTTAAAATCTGGGTCGCCGCTGGGTTGGTCGACACAATCACACCGTGGTGGTCCAAGACCATCACCCCAGCGGTCAGGTGGTCCAAAATGGTTTGCAAATTGCTCCTCGCCAAATTGACCTGCTCCAAGCTTTGCTCCACCGTTTGACGAGCGTCCAAGAGTTGGGTGGTCATCTGAGAAAACGACCGGGTCAAGCCGTCAAGTTCATCCGCACCCGTGAGGACGGGCCTTGGACTCAAGTCCCCCGCCGCCACATCCCTCACCCCTCTCACCAACCACAAAAGGGGCCTGGCCAATTGGTTGCCCAAAAGCACCGCCAAGAGCACGGCACCAAAGACCGATAAAAACAAACTCAAGGTGAGCGTGCCGATGTACATGCGCGCAAGCCCCTCACGCGCCAAGGCACGCTCTTGGTATTCCAAGTTGGCCGCTTGCAAGGCCAACGCATTCGCCACCAAGGCTTGGGGCAGTCTTTGCGTGACTTGCAAGACCTCGGGCTCCATCATCGAGCTCAGTCCAAGGTTCAGACCTGGGGTCGTCATCAGGGCCAGCGCCTTGATTTGTGGCCTGACCTCGGGGTGGGCGGCCGCATCCTCCAAGCCCTCAATCACGGTCAACACCGATTGGCTCTTGAGCTGACGCCATTGACCCGCACTGGGCCGCTCAGGGCTCAACTGGTAACGCTCGCCCCCTGCTGTGGCCAAGGGCGTCATGTCCGAAGACCAAATGATCAACGCCTCAGCACCGAGCTGCTCTCTGAGCCGCTCGAGGGCTGCGCCTGAAAACATTTTGGGCTTTGAAGAACTAGTGCTTTGGCGCTCAAGTGCGTCGCCAGGCGCGGCCTCGACGGCTTCTCCAAGTCCTTGCTCCTTGCCCACCCTTTGCGGCTTCATGCCCTCCAGCCCCAATGAGGACCCCCTCGCATCCAATTCATAGGAGGTCTTTGGCGGCTCCTTGGGACGCAAGCCACTTCGCTGCGCCAAACGCTCGGGACTGATTGGCTCCGCCGGGTCGGCCCGCTTGTTGTTCAAGCCGCTTGTAAAAGGCGCCTCCGACAAATGCATCGCAGCGGTCTTGGTTTTGTTGCCCAAATCGTTGGCCAAGGCATCCAAGGTCGCGCGGCCCAAATTCAAGCCCGCATCGAGTGCGCCCTCCACCTTCACATCAAACCACGCCTCAATGGAACGAGACACAAATTGGTAAGAGACCCCATAAATCAAGAGACCCGGAATGAAGCCCACCACCACAAAAATGAAGGCCAATTTGGCCAACAACCTGGAGCCAAATTTGCCGGCACGCCAGCGGAGGGTCAAGCGAACGATGATCCAAAGAATCACACAAAACAAGAAGGTGGCCACCACCGCATTGAGCACAAAGAGCGTGGTGTAATTTTGCTCGTAGAGGTCCCATCTTTGGGTCGCCTGGGTCAAGAGGAACAAGAGCACCATCCCGAGCCCCAAAATCACAAACACCCCCACACCAAACGCCCAGCGCAAGGTTTTTTGTGAAACATCGGTGCCTAGTATGCGACTCATCGGAGCAAGAACAAAAACAACACGTTAAAAGAAAGCTTCATCGAGGGCTTGAACGGGGTCGACGCCTCAGTGTCCACGTCAAGGCAACTTGGGTGACTCTAAAGAGAGCGCCTGGCTTCTTTTGAGCGTCATGGTCCAATCGTTCTCACCCAGGGTGCCAATTTGAAAAGGTCTAGGAAACTGGGTCAAATCCAATTTGAATTGATAGTCCAAGCGGTATTTACCACCCGGCTCAATGTCTGAGGCCTCGATCACCCGCCAATCGGTCGTGCGCTTGATGGCCGACAACGCTTCGCTCAAGGAATCGTAGGCAACGCCCATGGTGACGCCCAGGCCCGAGTTGGCGATGGGCTTGGAGGACGTGACCAAGCGCCAACGTCTGGACAAAGGGTTGTAACTGAGCCTGTAATGGCGCTCTTGTCGGGCCAGGTATTTGTCGTACCAATACCACCTCTCTTTGGCCACTTGCACGTCTGCCATGAAGTACAGCGCAATGCCTTTGGACAAGGCATCCTCAACGGCTTGGGGCAACTCAAAATTGAGGGTGTTGGAGAGCAAATAGGCGTCTTCTTGGCGCTCGAACTTGAACTCGCTCATCTGAACCACGGCGTTGCTCGGGCTTTGTGCATGGGCCCTTTGGAGCACCAAACACATCAAGACCCCGAGCACCCAGATGCCAACAAAGCTCTTCCAAAGCGACCTGTTCAAAAGCGAGTGCGCTTGGGACGCGGCTCGTCCCGCCTTAAAGGCTTGGGGACTTTTGAAGTAGGGCGTAATAAAAACCATCTTGATCACTGGCTTGATTGTCCAAGAGAGTGGGGTCATTTGCGGTTTTTTGAGGAATTAAATGTCCAGGGGACGGAAGTTTACTCGCATCACTGTTGTGCTTAAGAAACGAATTGATCTGCCGCTCACCTTCGTCCTTGAAAACCGAGCAGGTGCAGTAAAGCAGCACACCCGCTGGCGCCAACTGCGCCCACAGGTGCTTCAAGAGACGAGATTGCACTTCAAAAAGCCGTGGAATGTCATCGGCTCGCCTGAGCCACCGGATATCGGGGTGCCGTCTGACGATCCCCGACGCACTGCATGGCGCGTCCAGCAAAATGGCTTGGTAGAGTGCCGGGGGGCCGGCGCTGGCCGGGCCACTCAACAAGGTCCACGTTTCACTCTGGGCCGCGTCCCCAACCCAGACCCGCGCTTTGAGCCGGGCGCGGTCCAAACTCTCCACCACCTTTTGCGCCCTTTTGGGCTCGAGCTCCACCGCATGCACCTCCAGTTGCCAATCCTTGGTGGCCCTCAACGCCAAGGGTGCGCCTTTGTTCTTGGGCGACAAGAGCTCCAGCAAATGGGCCGTCTTGCCCCCAGGTGCAGCGCAGGCGTCCAGAATTGAAAAGGTGGGCAGGTGATGCGCCGCCTCAGCCGCCTCAGCCACTTTAGGCTTTGCGCTTTCTTGGGCCTCGACTTGCTGCCCATTCTTGTGCAAAGCCAAGAGGGTTGAGAGGCGCACTTCATCAAAAGCGCCGAGCAACAAGGGCGCGGCCAATTGGGCGTTGGCGTCTTGCACCGACACGGCCCCCGCCTCAAAACCCGGCAAGCGCTGCACCCCAACGGCTTGGTCCAAAACCAAGGCGCTGTCTCCCATGGGCTTGGCATGCAGGCCCACGTCCGCCAACTCCTTGGCATAGGCGTCGCGCGTTTGCTGCGCACCATTGACTCTCAAGGTCATCACCGCTGGCGTTTGCGCCACCTCCAAAATGTGCGCCCACTGCTCGGGGTGGTCCTGTTGCAAGCGCTTGATCCACCAAAGCGGGTGCTTGTACATGGCCTCGGGTTGGCCGCCGACGGCCTGAAGGATCTCTTCTCGCTCTCTGAGAAAGCGCCTCAAGACCGCATTGAGCATGGCACTTTGACCCGCTGTGTTCACATTCGCTTTGGCCGCTTGCACCGCTTGATTGACCAAGGTGTGGGGCTCATAGGGCAGGTCCTTGTCATCGCACATCAACGCCAAGCACACGCACAGCAAGTGATCGATCTGGGGGGTCGGTTTTTTAGCGACCAAGTGAGCACGGATGGCCTTGGCCAAGCCCCATTGCCTCAGGCTCAAAAAAAGGAGCGCCTGAACACCCGGCTTGAAACTCACGTCCAGGCCCAACAGCACCGCCGTGGCGGAGCGCCCAAGCATCACCTCGTGGACCGATTTGGCCGTGAGGTTCAAGAGCTGCCACAGGGGCTTGGAGAGCGCAGAGCTGCGATCGTCTTGGGGGTCTGGGGCAGGCGCTCTGGGTGCGAAATAGGAGGTGTTCAAAACGGAGGGGCTTTCTCTGATGGACGGACGCTTGTCGCCACCCAGCTTTCAAGGGCCGAGTGCAAGGACAAGAGGGAAGTAGGCTTGGGGTGGGCCCTGTCCCGGGCGCCGCTTACAAGGTCGAGGTGGTGAACAAATCGGGTTCGGGGGACACGCCAGGACCCAGCTGTGGACTCATCTCAAAGCCCAACTTCCTGGCAGGCGTGAAGTCTTTGACTTTGGCCAGCAAACTGGCGGGAAAGAGTTGAATGGCCCCATTGTAATCGTCCACCGCCAAGTTAAAGCGCTCGAGTTCAGGCTGGGTGAGCACACCAATCTCGTGCCATCTTTTTCTGAGCTCTTCAGGCACCGACAAGAAAAACACATCGGGATGCACGAGCACGTGCCACGCATAGGCCAAGGTGCTGACCGCCAAATTGACCTCCACCGAGGACTGGGCGTTCAAGGGGTGCTCGTTCATGCGCGCCAATGCGATGATGGCCTCCTTGGCCGCCTCTTGCAACCTGGACCAATGCTCCGCGCCCAAATCAAAGCCCACCGTTGAGCGCCAACCCAGCGGCGCCACAGCCGCCGCCGTCACCGCCTCGCTCACCACATCGGGGTACTTTAAAAGAAGCACCTCCAGGGCAAAGAAACGCTGCGAGACTTGCGCTCTCAAACGCACCAAACGGTTGTGCGCGCCCAAGGCCCAAAAAATGAGCAGCGCCAAAAATAACCAAAACCACTCACTGTTGAACATAAGGATCGTGCGGGACCTGTATTGGGGTTCAAGACTTATCGAGTTGAAAAAGTGCCTCGACAAGGTGTCTGGACAATCATACCAAGCTTGAGAGAAAAAACACACCGCCTCTGCCCCTAAAAGCACGCGCCTTTCAAAGACACGCCACCCCCTTGGGAGAAATGCAAGGTGTGCTTGAACGCCATCCACTCTTTTGCGTTCATCCAGGCCAAGCGCTCAGCGGGTGCTCATGCTTTTGTGCCTAGAGAAGTCAAAAGGGCTGGTCTGAACTCAATCAAACCAGCCCTTTATGGAGATAGAACTCCATCCATCCCTACATCATCAGTCCTGATCGGATTGATCAGGAGACGTGTGCGTCGTTTGCACGCCACCTTCGCTCATGTGCGTGGTGTCGGCTGCGGCGCCTTCGCCTTCAGCCACCAACGCCTCCTCTGTGCCATTTTGTGCGTCTTCGAGCTCTTGGGCCTCGGTCTCAGCAATGGCACGTCGCTCGGCCTCGTCCATCAAGTCCTTGGCTTTCCTGGCTTGGTGGTACGCCATGCCGGTGCCCGCAGGAATCAATCGGCCCACGATCACGTTCTCTTTCAAGCCGCGCAACTCGTCTCTCTTGCCCATGATGGCCGCTTCGGTCAAGACACGGGTGGTCTCTTGGAAGGACGCAGCAGAGATGAAGCTGTCGGTCGACAAAGAGGCCTTCGTGATACCCAAGAGCAAGTTGCTGTAGGTCGCAGGGATCTTGTCGTCACGAAGCAAGGCCTCGTTGGTATTGAGCATCTCAGAGCGCTCCACTTGCTCACCCGCAATGTAGGACGTGTCGCCAGCATTCTCAACCACCACACGGCGAAGCATCTGACGAACAATCACTTCAATGTGCTTGTCGTTGATCTTCACACCTTGCAAACGGTAAACGTCTTGCACTTCGTCAACGATGTACCTGGCAAGCTCCTCAATCCCCAAGAGCCTCAAGATGTCTTGTGGGTCGGCTGGGCCGTCCACAACGCTCTCGCCCTTGTTCACCACTTGACCCTCGTGGACCAAAATGTTTTTCTCTTTGGGCACCAATTCTTCCCACACAGTGCCTTCTGGGTCCGTGATCTGCATGCGCACCTTGCCTTTGGTCTCTTTACCAAAGGAGACGGTGCCGGTCATCTCGGCCAAAACACCCTTGTCTTTTGGACTGCGGGCTTCAAAGAGCTCGGCCACACGGGGCAAACCACCGGTGATGTCACGCGTTTTTTGACCTTCAACAGGAATACGTGCAAGCACTTCTCCTGGGCCCACATCTTGACCATCGCGCACTTGAATCAAGGCGCCGACTTGGAAACCAATGGTCACCGAGTGATCGGTGCCAGGAATCTTCACCTCTTTGCCCAAGGCATCGATCAATTTGACCTGGGGACGCACGACCTTGATCGCGCCGCGGCGCTTGGGATCGATCACCACCAAGGTGGACAAGCCCGTCACTTCGTCGAGTTGCTTGGCAACGGTCAAACCCTCTTCCACATTCTCAAAACGAATTTGTCCCGCAAACTCGGTGATGATCGGGCGGGTCAAGGGGTCCCAGTTCGCCAAAATTGCACCGGCCTTGATCTGTTGATCGGCCTTGATCGTGAGGGTCGCACCGTAAGGCACCTTGTGGCGCTCACGCTCGCGTCCGTTGTCATCGTGAATGACAATTTCACCCGATCGAGAGATCACCACCAACTCGCCCTTGGAGTTGGTCACGTAGCGCATCGTTGCATTGAAACCGATCACACCATTGGACTTGGCTTCCACGCTGGAGGCGACCGCTGCACGAGAAGCCGCACCGCCAATGTGGAACGTTCTCATGGTCAACTGTGTACCCGGCTCACCGATGGACTGCGCAGCAATCACACCCACGGCCTCACCAATGTTGACCAAACCACCGCGACCCAAGTCACGTCCATAGCACTTGGCGCACAAGCCAAAGCGTGTGGCGCAATTGAGCGCTGTTCGGACCTTGATCTCGTCAACGCCTGAGCTCTCGATCTCGTCCAGACTGTCCTCGTCCAGCATCTCACCAGACGGCACAATGACTTGACGCGTCTCGGGATGAATCACCTCATCGATGACCGTGCGGCCCAAAACTCGGTCCCTCAAGGACTCGATGACCTCACCGCCCTCAACGATCGCGCGCATGAGTTGACCCTCTTGCGTGCCGCAATCGGTCTCAATCACAACCAAGTCTTGCGTCACATCGACCAAACGACGTGTGAGGTAACCCGAGTTCGCTGTTTTGAGCGCCGTGTCGGCCAAACCTTTACGCGCACCGTGCGTCGAGATGAAGTACTGAAGCACGTTCAAGCCTTCACGGAAGTTGGCCGTGATGGGTGTCTCAATGATGGAGCCATCGGGCTTGGCCATCAAACCACGCATACCCGCCAACTGGCGAATCTGAGCGGCCGATCCACGCGCGCCGGAGTCGGCCATCATGTAGATCGAATTGAAGGACTCTTGCTCGACCTCGTTGCCGTGGCGATCAATGGTCTTTTCTTTTCTGAGCTGATCCATCATCACTTTGGAGACGGCGTCTCCCGTCTTGCCCCAAATGTCCACGACCTTGTTGTAGCGCTCCCCTGCCGTCACCAAACCGGAGACGTATTG
>CAIOTD010000064.1 GCA_903861115.1 uncultured Burkholderiales bacterium | reverse complement strand
TACCCGGCGCAGGTGGGACACAACGTTTGCCTCGGGTGCTGGGTGTTGAAGTGGCGTTGAACATGATTGTGAGTGGAGAGCCCATCCTGAGCGAGCGCCTGAACATGGTGCCCGCCCAAAAGCTGTTTGACAAAATGGCCACCAGCGCAGAGGACTTGATCCCTGAGGCCCTTGAGTTCGCGCGTGAAATCAGTGGAGAACGCCCCTTGCCCAGAGTGCGCGACTTGAGCCTCAAACATCCTCAAGCCGATGCTTACTTTCAGTTCGCCAAGAACATGGTCAAGAACTCACCGCAAGCGAAGAATTTACCCGCCCCTCTCAAAGCCATAGAGGCCATCCGTCAAGCCACTCTTTTGCCTTTTGCTCAAGGCTTGGCCTTTGAACGCGAGACTTTTCTAAATCTCATGTGGACGCCTGAGTCAAGGGCATTGAGGCACCTCTTTGGCGCCCAAAGGAACGCGGCAAAGGTGGCCGACATCGACAAAGACACCCCCATCCGGCGCATTCAAACCGTGGGTATTGTGGGCTCAGGCACCATGGGGGGCGGCATTGCCATGAATTTTTTAATGGCGGGTTTGCCCGTGACACTCTTGGACACCAGCCAAGAGGCCTTGGACAAAGGCGTGTTGACGCTCACTCAGAATTTTGAGGACCGGGTAAAAAAGGGAAAATTAAAAGCGGAGAAACTGCAATCGATGCTGAAAGCCTTGAGCACCACCGTGCACTATGCCGACTTGTCCCATTGTGATTTGATCATTGAGGCCGTGTTTGAGGACTTGGCCGTCAAAGAGAAGGTCTTCAAGGCCTTGGATGCGTGCGCCAAACAGGGTGCGATTTTGGCAACCAATACCTCCACCTTGGACGTCAATGCCATCGCGTCCTTCACCCAACGTCCCAGCGATGTGCTTGGGATGCATTTCTTTTCACCGGCCAATGTGATGAAACTGCTCGAAGTCGTGCGCGCAGACAAGACCTCCAAAGAGGTGCTGGCCTCGGTCATGAGCGTGGCCAAGACGATCAAAAAAATCGCGGTGGTCTCGGGCGTCTGTGACGGTTTTATTGGCAACCGCATGATTGAGCAATACTCTAGACAAGCGGGCTTTTTACTAGAAGAGGGCTGTTCGCCTGCTCAAATTGACCAAGCCCTCGAGCGCTTTGGCTTTGCCATGGGCCCCTTTAGGATGAGCGATCTCGCTGGCAACGACATCGGGTGGGCCATCAGAAAGAGGCGATACGTTGAACGGCCCGAGATGAAATACAGCCCCATGGGGGACTTGATCTGCGGGCTTGGGCGCTTTGGTCAGAAAACGGGGGCCGGTTGGTACGATTACAAGCGTGGCAAAAGAGACGCCATTCATTCCCCCTTGGTTGAAAAACTGCTAGAGGACTACCGCACAGAGCACGGGCTCAAAAAGAGAAAAGTCACCGATGATGAAATCGTTCAACGCTTGGTCTTCTCTTTGGTCAATGAGGGGGCCAAAATTTTAGAAGAAGGCATTGCGTCCAAGTCAAGTGACATCGACATGGTCTACATCACTGGCTACGGTTTTCCCATCTTTAGAGGTGGCCCCATGCACTATGCACAAGAGTTTGGCTTGCTGAATGTGGTGGGTGCGATGAAGCGGTTTGCTCAAAACCCCAAAGACGATGCGCAATTTTGGCAACCGGCTGAGAGATTGCTCTCCCTGGCCAAAGAAGGCCGAGCATTCTCTGACGTCTAGATCCTTGCTCTTCAAGCCCCTTGCTCTTCAAAGTCAAAGCCACACAACATTCAACCCTTTGCCCCCTAGGATCCTTTCATGACACAAGCTCTCATTGTCTCCACCGCCAGAACACCCCTTGCAAAAAGCTGGCGGGGCGCATTCAACATGACCCATGGTGCTGTGCTTGGAGGTCATGTGGTCAAGCACGCCTTGGAGCGTGCTGGGATCACGGGTGACATGGTCGAAGATGTGATCATGGGGTGCGCCAATCCTGAAGGGGCCACAGGCTGGAACATCGCTCGACAAAGCGCCATTTCTGCTGGACTGCCCATGAGCGTCTCGGGCATGACGGTCAACCGATTTTGCTCCTCTGGCTTGCAAACCATTGCCTTGGCCGCCCAACGGATCATTTCCGGGGAAGCTCAGGTGTTTATCGCCGGGGGTGTTGAGAGCATCTCCTGCGTGCAGCAAGAAATCAATATGCACATGTTCATCGATCCACAGTTGCAAAAGAAGAAACCAGAAATTTACTGGAACATGCTTCAAACGGCAGAACAAGTGGCCAAGCGTTACCACATCGATCGAGAGGCCATGGACGCCTACGGCGCTCAAAGCCAACAAAGGGCCTGTAACGCACAAGAAAAGGGCTTGTTTGACGATGAAATCGTGCCCATCACCACACACGCGGGGGTGCTGGACAAAGTCATGGGCTTGATGACGCAGCAAGTCACTCTGAGCAAAGACGAGGGCACACGCATGGGCACCACCCAGGAAGCCTTGAGTGCCATCAAGCCTGCAACACCGGGTGGACAGATTGCCGCAGGCAACGCGAGCCAATTCTCCGATGGGGCAGGGGCTTGTGTCGTCATGGATGAAAAAAGAGTGGCTCAACTTGGGCTCAAGCCCTTGGGTCGCTTTCTGGGTTTTGCCGTTGCCGGATGCGAGCCCGATGAGATGGGCATCGGACCCGTCTTCGCGGTGCCAAAACTCTTAAAACAATTGGGCTTGAAAGTGCAAGACATCGATTTATGGGAGTTGAACGAAGCTTTTGCTGTGCAAGTGATTTATTGCAGGGATCAATTGGGCATCGATCCCGCTTTGCTCAACGTCAATGGAGGCGCCATTGCTTTGGGTCACCCCTACGGCATGAGCGGTCAGCGCATGACCGGACACGCTTTGATCGAAGGGCGTCGAAGAGGCGCCCAACGGGTTGCAGTGACCATGTGTGTGGGCGGAGGCATGGGGGCCGTGGGCATCTTTGAAGTGCTTTGAGGGGACATGACTTTTGTCTGTCATTTTTAACCCATCCCTTCTGTTTAGAATGCTTAGACACGCCATAAATTTGTCGTTTAAACTCACGCACACTTCTATTTTTTTAACGCTTTAACATGTCGCCACTTGATCATCCCGCTGAACCCTTGCTCCCGCCCCATGCCATCGATGAACAACGCTACGCGGCCTTTGTCAAAGATTTTGGCTTGTACATTCCTTTTGCTGACTTTTTAGGCTTTCAATTTATAAGCGCCAAGGACGGGCAATCTGTTCTTGGGTATGAGGCGCAGGACGCGCACATGAACTCCTTCAAAGTCACCCACGGGGGTGCGTTGATGACCCTCATGGATGTGAGCATGGCCAATGCGGCGAGAAGTGTTGAGGCCGGCTCAAGAGTGGTCACCATTGAGATGAAGACCTCCTTTTTCAACCCCGCCAAAGGGCCGCTGAAAGCCCTTGGCCATCTTTTACACCGAACCAAGAGCATGGCGTTCATGGAAACCCGCGTGTTGGATGCTCAAAATGTGCTGTGCGCGCATGCCACAGGGACCTTTCGCTACGTTAAACCCTAATACATTTGGACTTCGTTTGCGTTTATTCTTCTCTTTGTACTTACTTCTTTATAAGGAAATCTAAGATGACCCCTGTCACCCTTCGCCAGTTGATGATCTCTGCCACAAGCGCTTTGGCCTTGAGCTTTGGCGCTCAAGTTTTTGCTGCAGATGCAAAGAAGGACGCGCCCGCACCTGCGTCTGCGCCTGCAGCTGCAGCAGACCCTGTGGTCAAGAAATCTGACGCTGGTATTTGTCATGACAAGAGCAGCCCGAGCTTTGGCAACACGAAAAAGTTCACCCCATTCAACTCCATGGATGAGTGCGTGAAAAGTGGCGGCAAACCACCCGCCAATGCCAAAGCGCCTGCGCCAGAGGTCAGCATCGTGAAGAAATCAGACTCGGGTATTTGTCACGATAAAACTTCGCCAAGTTACGACAAGACCAAGAACTTCACAGAGTTCAAATCGATGGACGAATGCATCAAGAGCGGTGGCAAAGCGCCTAAAAAGTAAGCGCCACTCAACTCAATCAAGCGCCTTGAAAGGCGCTTTTTAATTGCTTCATTGAAAAGGGCCTCAGTCCTTTAAATGCAGCATCATCTCGACGTGTTCAATCCCCGCTTCGATGAACGTCTCACCCACTGTTTTGAAGCCATGTTTGGCATAAAAGGACTGCGCGGGTCTTTGTGCATGAAGGCGTATTTGTGCATCTCCCCTTTGCTTGGCTTCATGGATCAAGGTGTTGAGCAGGGTCGATCCCAAATCATGACCTCTCAATTGACGGTCCACAGCCATGCGGCCGATTCGAGACACTCCATTCACGGCAGGCAAGAGTCTGGCCGTGGCGACGGTTTGCTCCAAGGCATTCTTTAAAACAACGTGCTGACTGGTGTCATCGTCCGCATCTTGTTCCATGTCTGCGGGCACCCCTTGCTCATGAACAAAAACCTCCATTCGCAAGGGCAAGGCATGGTCCTTGAGCTCAGACCATGTGCCCATGCGCGTTTGGGTCACGGGTCTGTTGGATTCAAAATCCTCCAGCAATTGTCTCACTTGCGTGGGGACCGTCATCGACTGCTTGGTCTGAGGGTTCGCAAACACGTAGACCATCTCTGCACTGACCAAACAGGTTTGATTTTTAAAAATACCGCCTGAAATCAGCACCGAGGAGTTGCCCACTTTGGCACACTTTAGACCAATGTCCAAGATGTCATCGTAAAGAGCGGAGCCATGGTACTCAAGACTCGACTTGACAACAAACAAATCACCTTTGAGGGCTTGCATGGCTCTCTCATAGGGCAAACCGAGTGCACGCCAATAGTCTGCAATGGCCGTATCAAGGTACATCAAGTAGTGGCCATTGAAGACAATTTTCTGCATATCCACTTCCACCCATCTCACCCTGAGCTTGGTGAAGAAACGGAAATTTTCACGAGAATGCGTCATGACATGGACTCCATTTGAAAGAAATACATTTGTTTTACAGGTGAAAAAATAAGTGCCTTTTGAGATGCATCAGGGTTAAGGATGATCGGGTTTAGGAGGTTGGGGTTTTACTGAAGGGACGAAGACTCAAAAATATGAAATCATGAAGTTCAATCATAACCGTCCCTGTTGATGAAGCTGTTTGACCCGAACTTGAATGAATCATATCCATTATTTGACCCGCATTTTGATTGATTTTGGCGCTCTATCAGCGCTCCAAAGTGAATGTGCACTGCTTGACATCCATCGCCCCTTGATTGTGACCGATACGGGCATTCGTTCTTTAGGGATTTTGAGCAAAGTGATGGCTGAAATTGACGGGCTTGAGGTGGCTGTTTTTGATCAAACACCAAGCAACCCCACAGAGAGTGCGGTGCAAGCTGCCAAAGAGCTCTTTATCAAACACCAGGCCGACGGCATCATCGCACTGGGAGGAGGCTCCTCGATCGATTGTGCCAAGGGTGTTGCCATCATGGCCTCACACGCTGGCGAGCTAAAGAGCTATGCGACCATTGAGGGGGGGAGCGCCAAGATCACGGATCTCGTGCCCAAAATCATCGCCATACCCACCACCGCAGGCACGGGCAGCGAGGTGGCAAGGGGTGCGATCTTGATTGTCAAAGATGGTCGCAAATTGGGCTTTCATTCATGGCATTTGATGCCCAAATTGGCGCTCTTGGATCCCTTGCTCACCATGAGTTTACCGCCCCTGCTCACAGCAGCAACGGGCATGGACGCCATTGCACACTGCATGGAGACATTCATGGCGTCGGTTTTTAATCCGCCTGCAGATGGCATCGCCTTGGATGGTCTGGAGAGGGGATGGCGCTTTATTGAAAAAGCGTGTTTGAACGGAGACAACAAAGAGGCTCGACTTCAGATGATGAGTGCATCCATGCAAGGTGCCATGGCCTTTCAAAAGGGCTTGGGTTGCGTACATTCTTTGAGCCACAGCCTTGGTGGCCTCAACCCCAAGCTCCATCATGGGACGTTGAATGCGCTTTTCTTACCGAGCGTTGTGCAGTTCAATCAAACGGATCCGACCTTACAGAGTCAAAACAAGATGCAGCGCATGGCCTATGCCATGGGTTTGGGTCATCCGGCCAATGCGGGGCAGGAGATCGCTTTTGCGATTAAAGAGATGAATGAACGCTTGGGACTGCCTAGAGGTCTTAAAGAGTATGGCGTGAAGGAACATCAATTTGATGACATCATCTCAGGTGCCATGAAGGACCATTGTCATGCAAGCAATCCCGTTCTGGCCAAGCCCGAGGATTACAAGGACATTTTGCGCCACAGCTTTTAAGCGCTCAGCCCTCTTCACTTGGCCTGTGTCCTTAAAAAGAGGAGTGGGGTTGCGCCAAGAATTCCAACTCCTGGGGCGAGGATTGACGCCCCAGGTGCTGATTTCGATGTGGATACCGACCAAAACGCTCAATGATGGCTTGATGCTTGAGCTCTGATTGCAGACTCTTTTCAAGACCCGTCGCTGCAAAAAGTTTCAAAGCCACCGCATGAATGGCCAAGGACTCGCTGTGCATAAAGGGCATGTACAAGAACTGCTTCATTTTTGCACTCATCGCTTTGTCGACTTCTAGCTCAACCGCCGTTTGCGCCAAGGCCAAAGCCAAAGCATCATGGGCATAAGCTTGGGGCTGGTCGCGGTAAATGTTTCTAGAAAACTGATCGAGCACGATGATCTCGGCCAAACGGCCCTGCGGTGTTTCACGCCAAGCAAACATCTCACAGCTCGCGACTGAGCGATGCAAAGCACCAAATCGATGGGCAATCAGTTGGTCGAAATCTGGGGATTTCATCCACCACTGTTGAGGGGCAATCTCTTCAAACCAAAAGGTGAGGACGTTTTGAGGATGTTGCAGCATGGTCGCCATCCGGTCAAACTTGCGCTTACCAGCTTAATATTTTTGGACCCAAATAAGCACCCAGTCCCATGGGGAGAAGGATGCCCAATGAATACCAAATGACAACAAAGGGCAGGGCCGACTCGGGACAATGAAAGCAATACACCATGGCCGCCAACGCACCCGATAAGAACCCAGCGCAAGCGCCTGTTAATTGAAGCTTTGTAGGTGCGAGTGACTTGGCAAACCCAAGTGAAGCACCCATCAAAGGAAGTGATAGCAAGGTGATGTTGTATGGGCAAGAACGCCAAGTCTCACCCAACACCATCGCGCTTCTTTGAGAGACATCGGCATGCATGACATCTTGAAGTGCCATCAGACCCATCGCCAAAAAGGGGATGGCCATGATCCACCAGAGCCATTTGATGTGCATGCCTGGGCGACCAAGAGAGATTAAAAGCTGAGACGCGGGAACAGCAAGACTGATGGAGAACATCAATTTCACCCAGAAGTTTGCTTGCGACATGCTCTGTAAGAGATCGGGACGAACACCGTAGAGAACTTTCATCATGAGCGATGAAATCAAAAGTCCACCAATCAATAAGGCGATAGAACGCAGTCGCCAAAAACTCTTGGGCAAGACTTGAGGCTCGATGGATAAAAAGTCAATCAGGTCATTTGTTTTCATATTTATTTCCTCAATTGACTGGCAAGCGCTTTTAAGCCCCTGTGGATACCCACTTTGATCGCCGAGGGCGTCATCCCAGTTAACTTCGCGGTTTGTTCAACGGTCAAACCTTCAATTTTGACGTGAACGATGGGGAGTCTTTGTCGCTCGGGTAAACCACTTAATAAAACATGCAAATCTCTTTTCGCTTCAAACATGTCTGTCTCTGAATGCGCAAAAATCTCCATCTCATCGTCCAAGGGGTCATTCAATGCCTCCTTGATCGATCTAGCGCGAAAAAGATCAATCATCTTGTAGCGAGCAATGGCATAAACCCAGGAGGTGATCACTTGATCACGCTTAAAGGTATGTCTTTGGTTATGCACGGCCAACAAGGTCTCTTGAACCAAGTCTTCTATTTCATCAGGAAGTTGAAAGAGCCTTTTTTTAAAAAAAGCTCTCAAATGAATGCTCACAGAGGTTAAGAACTGTTTGTAAAGCAGTTGATCTCCGTCCAGTCCGCTTAGAAAGGAACGTTTCAGTGCATTTTCAATTTCAACGAATTTAGGGTCACTCTCCTTTATTCGTTTCATATAGCGATTGGGTTACAAATAGC
>CAIOTD010000063.1 GCA_903861115.1 uncultured Burkholderiales bacterium | reverse complement strand
GTCAACGAAGTCGATTTTTATTTGTCGGATTTGAACGATTTATTGATTGAAATTGTCAAACCCAGAGCCAGTGCAAAGGGCATCCTCTTGGAGATTGAAAGTCCCCCTTTGCAAATCAAAGGCGACAAGCTTATTTTGCAGCAAATACTATTGAACTTGGCACTCAATGCGGTTCAATACACTGAGCAGGGGCATGTAAAAATAAAATTCTGGGTTGAATCTGGTGCTCTGGCCGTCTCTGTCGTTGATAGTGGTGTAGGTATTTCTGCTTTTGACTTGCAAAATATCTTTAATGAATTTTATCGAGCTGACTTCACCAGAAGTGCCCATGAAGGGTTGGGTTTGGGGTTGACGATTGTCAAGCGCTTGAGTGAGCTTATCGACGCAAGCGTAAAGGTTAACTCTACCCAAGGCATCGGTTCAGACTTTACAGTCATAACTCGGTATTCCGTTGTAGAGCGACAAAATAAAAGTCTTGATGCGAGTCATTATTCTCTCAGCGCAGACTTGGATAGATCTAGTTCATTGAAGGGCAAACGGATTGCCATCATTGAAGATGATGGCATTATTGTGGATGCTTATCGTCAAACCATTGCTGAGCAGGGAGCGCAAGTCATTGTGTTGTCAGAAACGCTTGAAGAGTTACAAAATCAACTTGAATCGGTTGATTACATTGATTGTATTCTCAGCGATTACCGACTCAAGCAAACAACAGGAAATCTGATCATTCAGAAACTGAGGGAGGACTTCAATTGTGAAATCCCAGCCGTGATTGTGACAGCCGATACCTCGCCAGAGCATATCCATTTATTTGCTGAGTTAAATGTCCCCATACTTTATAAGCCTGTTACATTTCAAAAGGTTCTCAGTACTCTTGAAGCAGTGCTGCAAAATAATAAAGCATAAAATTTGAATACTCTTGTGAACAGCGGCAAGTTCTTTGGTGGGTGAACTGAGGCTTAAATTTTCTCCGCACATGTGTATATCCCTTAGGGTGGGACTTCCGTTTGCATGTATACATAACGCAAACCTTACAAACAAGGCATCATATTTCCCACTTGCGGGTATTGATGACTTTTAATCTAGTACTGATTCGCTATAGATGCATTTGGTGTGATTCATTAAGATAAAGCCATGCAAAATCTATTTAAAAAAACCAATATCTCCCTTTTGTTGTCAACGCTGACGGCTGTGACCTTTGCGGCCTTGGCATGGCAGCACACATCTTTGGCCAGCAATGTTTTGGGAAATGACGAGCAAGAATTTTTGTTTTCTGGACGCTGTGAAAACGGCGCTCACTATCAACTCTTTTCTTACCAAAGGGAAGTTGATGGCGTCAAGCAATGGTTTTATGATTACGATGCACCATTGGGAAAAGGGAGCGTTAAATCCGATGCGGAGCCCAAGGAAATGGTCTGGAATATTTGCACTGAATCAAGCAATGCTTCTCATAAAGTTGGCGCAAAATAATCCCTGAGATCCTTGGTTCCTGGCCCATGGTCGGGTTCTTGTGGAAAGACGTCTTCAGTGCGCACTTGCTTGAGCACTTGCATTGGACTCATCCAATGCGCTAGTGGCCTTGCCTTTTGTAGGGCTTGTCATCTTGGACGGCCTTTGTGCAAACCAAATCAAGCCAATCAGAGCCAAGAAAATCCAACCAGAGGCCAAGAAGATGTCGTCCGCCGCCCTTGTGTAGGCTTGCTGGTCAATCAGTCGGTTAATTTGAGCAAGTATCTGTGTTGGCGACAAACCAAGTCGAGCAAGTTCTGCGCTGGCTTGTGCCATCGCTCCTGAACCCTGATTCAATGGCTCAACGAGGTGGGCGTGGTGAAGTGCAGCTCTTTGCTCCCAAAGTGTGGTTGCTATAGAGGTGCCCATGGCGCCTGCTGTAATTCTTACAAAGTTTGACAAACCAGCAGCAGCTGGGATTCTTTCAGGCGGCAAACCCGCGAGCGTCACGGTTGTCAGTGGAATGAAAAACAAGGCCAAAGCAGCGCCTTGAATCAGGGTGGGAATCAAAATGATTTCAAAGGTGGACTGTGTGCTGAAATGCGATCTCATCCAAAGGACCAAGGCAAAAAGAATGAAGGCAACAGTGGCCATGACGCGAGGGTCCCATACATTGACTTTTTTACCAACCAAGGGGGTCAGCAAGATCGCAAAAAAGCCCACGGGTGCCAATGCCATGCCGGCGGTGGTGGCCGTGTAGCCCATCCATTGTTGAAGCCACAGTGGCAAAATTACCAAATTTCCAAAAAAGAGTCCGTAAGCAATGGACAAAGACAAGCAGCCAAAAATGAAGTTGGGTTTTGCAAATAACTTCAAGTCCACTACGGGGTGCTCATCGGTCAACTCCCAAACCAAAAATACAATAAAAGACACAAGTGCGAGCACACCTAAAACCACGATGGTGCTCGAGTTGAACCAGTCAAGCTCCTTGCCTTTGTCCAGCATCAGTTGCAATGAGCCCACCCAAATAAATAACAAACTCAAACCCACCGTGTCGATTGGACGTTTTTGAATGGGCGTCTCTCTCTTGCGGTAAAGGATCCAGGTCAATGCCGCCGCGATGATGCCCACGGGCACATTGATATAAAAGATCCAGGGCCAGCTGAAATTATCCGTGATCCATCCACCCAGCAATGGGCCCACCACTGGGGCGACCAAAGTGGTCATGCCCCAAAGCGCCAACGCCATGCCTGCCTTTGCTTTCGGGTAACTGCTCAGCAGCAGTGTCTGTGACAAAGGAATCATGGGGCCAGCAACCAAGCCTTGGAAGACTCTAAAGAGGACGAGTGCCTCAATGGAAGAAGCAAAGCCGCATAAAAAGGACGTCAGCATAAAGAGCAAAATGCTCAAGGTGAAAAGACGTACCGCACCAAAGCGTTGTGTCAACCAACCCGTTAAGGGCACGGAAATGGCATTGGCCACCCCAAAACTTGTGATCACCCATGTGCCTTGACTTGGACTGACACCCAAATCGCCCGAGATGCCTGGAATGGATACGTTGGCAATCGAGGAGTCCAGCACATTCATGAAGGTGGCCAAGGACAGGCTGAGTGTCCCAAGCAAGAGTTCCATGCCTTGTAAAGGCTCAATGGGCTTGGGTGCGCTTTGTGTGGGGCTTTGTGTCATGGCGTGTGAAGGTGCTTCACTTGGCAACTGAATTGTTTTTGATGATGCTTTGTACCAAATCATCGCTCGCCTTGGCTGGGCTCTCAAACGCCTTGGTGCTTGAGGCTTCGTCAGTTCTGGGGGTCTGCGCGATGAATTCTCCCGACTTGTCTTGGGTGTGCACACCCACATCCATAGAGAGTCCAATGCGCAGGGGGTTTTGTTTCAATTCTTTGGGGTCTAGAGCGATTCGAACCGGCACGCGTTGAACAATTTTGATCCAGTTGCCCGTTGCATTTTGAGCCGGCAGCAGTGAAAAAGCAGCACCTGTCCCCGATCCAAGTCCTAGAACTTTTCCGTGATAAACCACTTGAGAGCCATAGACATCGGCGGTGAGTTCAACTTCTTGGCCAATGCGAATGTTGCGCAGTTGTACTTCCTTGAAGTTGGCCTCTACCCACAACTGGTCCAAATTGACCAAAGTCATCAGTGGGGTTCCAGGGGAAACACGTTGGCCGAGTTGAACAAAACGTTTGGCCACATGGCCGTCTATGGGTGAGACCAGTTGACTTCTTTGAGTTGCAAGAGCGGCTTCACTTAATTTGCTGGCCGCTCGCTTGAGGGTTGGGTGATCAGCAAGGGTCGCACTTTGTGTGAGGGTGCGGTTGGCCAACAATTGGTCTTTTGCGCTTTGTAAAGCAGCTTGCGCTGAAGAGAGTAAATTTTTGCTCACTTCAACTTGTTTGCTGGCGTGTTCTAACTCCTCCTTGCCCACGCCGCCGATGGAGGCAACCAGGGTGCGTCGTGAGAGGTCGTCTTGTGATTTTTGCAACTCGTGTTGAACGCGTTCAAGCTCAGACTGCTTGATCTTGACTTGTTCTTCTAAAACGTTGTTGTTGATCAATAGCGCGCTCACTTCACGTGTGCTTTGAGCGAGCTGTTCAGCGGCTTGATCAAAGGCCAGTTTTGTATCCGAGGGGTCCATCTTGATCAACACTTGACCACTGTTCACGCGGTCTGCTTCATCAACCCGGATGGCGACAACGGTGCCAGCAATCTGTGGGGTGATTTGAACCACGTTTCCCATCACGTAGGCGTTGTCGGTGCTCTCGATGTTTCGAGCATTGAACCATTGCCATGCACTGTAGGAGAGCGCGCCAATGAGGACCGCGCCTGCGATCACAGTCAATCCCTTTTGGCGTGTTGAATTTGAGAGGTTGGGTGGAGTGGCACTTGAGTTCATGGTCTTGGCTTAAAAAATAGGGGTGAAAATCTTTTGTGAATTTTTTTGTTGCGGTTCAATTTTTATGCATTCAACACGACTTTGATTGAAGTTTTATGGCTTTTGTGCATAGACAGTGTTGGCGGTTTCATTTTGGGGCCAGCCAGCCCCCAAAGATTTGAGCAGCAAGACGGCACTGCTGAGGTGTTTAGCGTTCCATTGGGCCTGGGCTCTTTGCAGTTGGAGTTGACTTATTCTTTCTTTGAGCACTGAGGTTTGATTGCCCAACCCAACCTTCGTTTTGAGCGATTGAATCTCCAGCCTTTGTGTGGCCAATACCCATGAATTTTGCGTGGATTGAAGCTCAAGCGACGTGGCTTTGTAGATGCTCAATGCATCACTTGCTTCTTTAAGCGCATCAAGCAAGGTGCTGTTGTAAATTGCAATAGCTTGATCTTTCTCTGCGCTCTTGGCACTCAACTGGGCGTTGAGTCTGCCGCCATCAAAAATAGGCAGATTCACACTGGGAACGAGCCCGTATTGTGCACTGGCGTTTTGCGTGAGTTGATTGATATTCAAAGTGTTGAATCCAGAGAAAAACCCTAGACTGATGTTGGGGTAAAAATCCAATTTGGCCGCTTCAACGTTTTCAAGGGATGCGTAGACACGTGATTTCGCTGCCACAACATCGGCGCGACGCCCCAACAGTCCGATGCCTAGGGCCGCATTGATCTCGAAAGCCTTTATTTCACTCAGGTGAGGAGACAACGCCATCAAGGCCAACGGTGCACGTGCACTCAAAGTGGCAAGGAGGTGTCTAGACAAATCAATTTGAGTTTCAATTTGTGAGAGTTGAGTTGAAAGATCATTGAGTTCAATGTCTTGCCCTTTGAGGTCAAGACTTGCGTCAAGTCCGGCTTTCACCCGTTCATTCAACAACTGCCTGAGATCTGTGAGGTGTTTTTTTCGCTCAAGGAGCATATCTCGTTCATCAATGGACAGTGCCAACGCAATGAATTGCAAAGTGATCTGTGCGCTCAATTGGTTTTTTGCATGCAAAGCTTCCAAGGCGCTGGCTTGAACTTGGCCCACGGCACTTTTGTAACTGGCTTGGTATTTACCAAAGACATCTGGAATCCACGCGCCTGAGAGTTGCAGTGTGGTCAAGCTTTGCATGCTCCCGCCAAGTGGAGGCGGGTAGATGCCTGTCTGACTAAAGCGCTGACGGTCCAAGTCCAAGCTTGCACCCATTTGCACGGACGTGGCTGAGCGTGTGATGCCCGCCAGTGCTTGAGCTTTTTCAATGCGTGTGTTGGCCAAAGCGATGCTTGGATTGTTCTCCAGTGAAGAGGTGATCAAATCAGAGAGCGCTTTGTTTTGAAAGCGCTCCCACCAGGCCTCCTCAATGTTTGTGTTTGATGCATCGCCCAATGCGAGTTGGCTCGGTTCGAGGACTTGGAGTCCCGCACTTTGAGGTTTGATGGATGCGCATGAGCTCAGCAGCAATAGGCCGATCAAAGATGTGAGAACACATTTTTTCATCATGACGAGTGCTTGTTGGTGTGGAAGGTCTATTTTTAATATCATGTTGATCGGCTAACTAGGTGGGCAAGAATTGGGTGTCAAGTTGCGAGTCGTGGACAGCCGCCATGTGCGGCGAATGAACTTTTAATTCGTTCGCATTTTTGATGACATGGTTAAGTGCGTGTATAAGTTTGTTGTGTTCTTGTGGGCCTAAGCCTTGGAGATGCTGGTTCATGACGTCGGCCAAAATATTGGGCACTGTGCTCATCATGGCTTGGCTTTTGTGGGTCAATTCAATTTGGCAGGTTCTTTTGTCTTGCAGCGTTCTGACTCTTTTGACCAGACCTTTGATCTCAAGGCGTTCAAGGGTTCGAGTCAATGCCCCAGGATCCAATTCCAGTGCTTTGGCCAGATTCAAAAGGCCCGTCGACCCTGAAGTGTGCAATTGATCCACCACCAACCACTGAGCGTAGGTCAAGTCAAAGGGTTCAAGCGCTTTGTCGGCTTGACCCACAATGCATTGAAAGGCTTTTTTCATTAAAAACCCTAGGCATTGGTTTTTGATGTAGGGCGAGTCTTGGCACATTGCGATAAATGTAAACTTTTAGAATTAAAACCAACCGGGCGTTAACACCCAGGGGTAGGAGAAGATGTCGTAGAGGAGTGTGGATTTTAATTGCCTATGCAATTATCGCTTAAATCTCCCGATTTGCCCTCAAAATATTAGGGTAAATACCAGTCTTTGCTCGGTTGTTGAGCTTTTTATGGATCAGTGAGGCCGCTGCTTGATGTTGTGATGTGCTTTCTAAGCGCGAAAAGGTCAGTGGCATTGGCGTGGCATCAAGAACTTCCATGGGTATACTGAAGGTCTTTGTGGATGCACCCTTTAGAGAGCGTGTACGCCCTTGATTTAATTTGGCTTATAAAAGGATTTTTTGATATGGCCCAAAGCCCCAACGAGACACCTATTTTGATAGCTGGAGGCGGTATTGGAGGACTTGCAGCTGCGTTGTCCTTGAGTCGAAGGGGTTTTAGGGTTCAAGTCCTTGAGCAATCGCCTGAAATCGGAGAGATTGGTGCTGGAATTCAACTTGGGCCCAATGCATTTTCAGCATTCGACGCCCTAGGCATTGGTGAAAAAGCCAGATCCAGAGCGGTGTACACCGATTACATGGTCATGCACGACGCAGTGGACGCCCAACAAATTGGCAACATCCCAACCGACGAGTCTTTTCGCAAGCGCTTTGGCAACCCTTATGCGGTCGTCCACCGAGCGGATGTCCATTTGTCGCTGTTTGAAGGTGCGCAGGAAAATGATTTGGTTGAGTTCTTCACGTCCACTCGAGTTGAGCGCATTGAACAAAATGAGCATGGGGTTACTGTGCATGATCAAAATGGCAAGGCCTACCATGGTCAAGCCTTGATAGGTGCAGATGGTGTGAAGTCAGTGGTCAGGGATCATTTTGTAGGCGATCCTCACCGAGTCACTGGCCATGTCGTTTATAGAGCGGTTGTGGAGAAAGAGGAATTTCCCAAAGACTTGCAATGGAATGCGGCTGCAATTTGGGTTGGACCCAATTGTCATTTGGTGCATTACCCCATCAGGGGCGGGGCTCAATACAATGTGGTTGTGACCTTTCATTCTAGACAAACTGAAGAGTGGGGCGTTAAAGATGGCAGTGCTGAGGAAGTTCAAAGTTACTTCCAGGGCGTGTGCGATCAAGCTCGGCAACTGATCGATTTGCCCAAGAGTTGGCGCCGTTGGGCCACGGCCGATCGCGATCCGATTGGGCAGTGGTCTTATGGTCGCAGCACATTGCTTGGTGACGCTGCTCATCCAACCACACAGTACATGGCCCAAGGGGCCTGTATGGCCATGGAGGACGCGGTGACGTTGGGCGAGGCCTTGAGGGTCAATGACAACGATTTGGTCAAAGCGTTTGATTTGTATCAAAAAGCGCGGGTTGCCAGAACTGCTAGGATCGTCTTGTCATCAAGGGAGATGGGCCGTTTGTACCATGCGCAAGGGGTGGAGAGATTGGTCAGGAATGATCTTTGGCGGGGCCGAACACCAGCGCGTTTCTACGATGCCTTGGAGTGGTTGTACAGTTGGAAATTAGAGAATTGTCTCTCTGGTGTTCATTCCTAAACCAATCCTTCAAGAGTCCAAGTCCTTGAGTTTTTTCTCATCGATAGCAAATAATCAATAGGAGACAGACATGAAAGATGATGTTGAATTGGGGCGATTAGAAGATCTGCCCAAAGACTATGTTGAAGATTTGACCCATGTCAATTTGGTTCCTCTTTGGCCCAGTTTAAGAGGGGTTTTGCCACCCACTCGGCCAAGACCTTTGACCCAAGCCACCGCTTGGAATTACAAAGATATCAGACCTCTTTTGATGAAGGCCGGAGAGGTCACGCCCATCGAAAAAGCCGAGCGCCGCGTGTTGGTGCTTGCCAATCCGGGGCATGGCTTGCAAAAGATGCAAGCCAGTTCCGCCATTTATTTGGGCATGCAGTTGCTTTTGCCCGGTGAGTTGGCACCCCCTCACCGCCATACGCCCAATGCGGTTCGAATGGTGGTTGAAGGTGAGGGCGCATACACCACCGTGCAAGGCGAGAAATGCTTGATGGCCCGAGGGGATTTGATCCTCACGCCAACGGGCTTGTGGCATGAGCATGGACACGATGGCGACAAACCCGTGGTTTGGCTGGATGTCTTGGATTTGCCACTCGTGTATTACACCGAGACGTCCTACCATATCAATGGCGACGAACAAAAAGTCGCGCCTGGACACGGTGAGCAGCAGTACCGTGCAGCGGGTGTTGTGCCCACACCCATGTTTGCACGGGCAGACAAAGCCTACCCCATGTTGCGTTTTCCTTGGGTTGATGTCAAGGCCTCGCTCATCAGCTTGGCCAATGACCCCTCCAACGTTGAGGCGGTTCAAGTCACGTACACCAATCCTTTGACGGGGCAAGATGTAGAGAATATTTTAGGTTTTTATGCACTGATGCTTCGACCAGGTCAAAAGCTCAGGCTGCCAGCGCGATCACCTGCCTGTGTTTTTCACGTGATTGAAGGCGCGATGAAGTTGGAGTTTGAGGACAAGACCTTTCCTTTGACAGAAGCGGATACATGTTGTGTACCCGGCTACGGCGAGGTGTTCTTGAGCAATCAAAGTGCAAAAGAGCCCACATTCATCTTCATGACCGATGAGAGTCCGTTGCACCGCAAACTCGGTGTTTACGAAAACTGGGGCTGAGAGCAGGCCTGTCCTGAGCGGGCTTATTAAGGAGCCATGCTCAGAACTCGGGAGCAATTTTTTCGTCAAAAGGTCGTGCATTTTTGTTGAATGCACGACCTTTGCGCATTTAGGCTTTTTCCCGTGTCAACCATGCCAATGCAAAAGTGAGCATCAAGCTAGGAAGGGTTGAGCCGTACTCCGGTGTGAACTGGGTTGAAGCGTGAAACACACCAATCCCCAAGAGCCAAATCGCAGCAGCACTGATCTTGACCATTTTTTCATCTTTGAGCACTTTCCCGCAACCCATGCGACCCAAGATCACCCCATAAAGCGGAATAAAGATTGAGCTGAGCATCAACAAAAAGGGCTCCAAGTCATGCATCGGAAGCACCATGGCCAATGCCGTGCACAGCACGCCAATGCCCATTCCCAGCTGGCGAATTGACAAGGTCGGCTTTAAACTTTGTGCGCTGACTGCGCCAGAGTAGACGTCTCCGTAAGCATTGTCTATCTCATCGAGCAAAATCAAACCCAATGCCAGCAGGCCCCCTTGAGCGACCAAGAGCGCGGTGACCAGATCCGTATCTGGGGCGCTCACGCTCACAACCAAGACCCCCAAAGCGTAACACCATGCATTGGCCAAGGCGTAACCCAACCAAGTGCCTTTGAAGGTGCTGTTGCCATTTTTTGCATGACGCGCATAGTCTGCCACCAAGGGCAACCAAGAGACGGGCATGGCGATCACCAAATCGATGGCTGAAAGCATGCCCATCTCACCCGTACCCGCTCTGGACAGGAATGCATCAACCCCTTGAGCTTGAAGCACAGAGATGAAGTGCCAAGTGAGCCATAGCAAGGACAAAACGACCAAAGGCAAGCCGATGCGGCTGACAAATTGCCTGACCAGTGTGAGCATCGAGCCTGTCATCAATGCCACCAAGAGGCCCCCCCAAAGCAGTGTGCCCCAAAAGGGATGCACATTGAGCCCCAAGGCCTTGAGCAAGATGGCATTGGTGCCATCGCGCATGATCACGAGTTCAAACGTGGTCCAACCCACAAGTTGAACGATGTTCAAAATAACAGGCAGCTTTGCAAAACCTTGCCCGTACACCTGTTGCATCAAGCCCGCACTTGACAAGCCGCTGTCGCAACCCACCTTTGCGGTCCAAGCCAAGAAAGCTGAACCCAACAAAGAGCCCAGTGCGATGGCTAAAAAGGCTTCTTGGGTGCCCATGGCGGGCATCAAATAAGCGCCCACCTGTATGACCAAGAGCCCCACGCCAAGGCTGAACCAAAGGCCAGCCATGGACCAACCAGAGAAGACCCGTTCAGGAGCCCCCGCGGATGTGGGTGTTGTGTTTGAAGTGTTCATAGGTACCATTTCTATTTTTCAATGAATGGCAGATCGGCAAGGCCCGAGAACGCACAAGGTGTGTGCGGTTGCTTTTAGGACCAGCTTCCCTGCGCGAGGATTAACTCAATCAGGTTCAAAGGGACTTTCTCAGTCGAGCAAACGCTTAATTTACTCAACACCCCTAGCGAATGAAGTCTTTCAAAAGAAAGAGTTCAACAATGATTATATGTCAGCGTCGATGTTTGTGATTTGGGGTTTGCCTTGACGGCCTATGCAGAAATAAGAAGACAGACTTTGGGGGTTAAAAACCTGAGCTTGCAGCAGTGCCATCCATCAGTCAATGGTGACGTTGCCTGTTTTGATGACCGCTCGCCAACGCTCGGTGTCTTCCTTCATCCATTGGCCCAACTCTTCCGGTGTATTGGCCACGACCTCAGCGCCAACTTCGGCATATTTCTTCATCATTTCAGGCGTTTTTAAAATATCCGCCATGGTTTTAGAGATTTTTTGTGCCAGTGCCATGGGTGTTTTGGGTGGGGCAACCACGCCAAACCAAGTCACCGAGATAAACCCTGGGATCGTTTCATTGATGCACGGGACACTGGGATAGCCACTGAGTCTTTTGGCACTGGTCACGGCCAGGAGTTTTAACTTTCCAGTCTTGAGATGGCTAGAGGCTGCGGCAATGTTGCCAAACATGATTTGAACATGCCCAGCCAAAAGGTCCGCAATGGCCGGCGCGTCACCCTTGTAGGGCACATGCACCATGGGCGCGCCAGTCTTTTGCTTAAAGAGTTCTGCCGTCAAGTGCGAGGTTGAACCGTTGCCTTGTGAGGCATAGGCCAATTTATCGGGGTTGGCCTTGGAGAAGGCGATCAATTCTTGCACCGTGCTGGCCGAAATTGAAGGATGCACGAGCAAGGCATTGCTCACCGTTGCAAGGATCGTGATGGGCACAAATTTAGACGGATCGTAGTTGATTTTGGGGTACAAGCTGACATTGATGGACAAGGAAGGTGGCGGGGCGGCAAAAAGGGTGTACCCATCAGGCTCCACGTTGGAGAACCACTCTGCCGCAATGTTGCCCGCCGCGCCTGGGCGATTTTCGACAACAACGGGTTGAGACACCTTCAAAGACAGGGCCTCCGAGATCAGGCGCGGGAGCAAATCGGCAGACCCCCCGGCAGGATTGGGGACAATGATGTGTATGGCTTTTTGGGGCCATGCGGTGGACTGCACCTGTGCAACAGAAGGTGCAGCGCCCATGGAGCCCAGCAAAGACAGTGTGCTCAATTGACCCCATTGCTTGAGGTGATGCCTTCTGGAAGAAAAAGACTTGTCTTGTGTCATATGGGATAAGTTGATTTTTTGGGGCTTACAAAGGGATGATCATCAAGGTTTCGATCACACGCGAATCAAAAAGAAAGAGCCTGTCTTTGAACTGGGGTGTAGCGCTTTCTAAGCTGATCAAGTCTTGTGTTTGACCGCTTGCGAAGATTTTCATATCGCCAGACAAGTCCATCGTGCGCGTGATCAAAAAGTTTGATCTCACCTCAAAGACATTGGGTTGTGGTTCAGAGAGAATCTGAATGCCTGAGATCATATGGCGATAGTGATGGGGCTGGTAAACATTGGCTTTTCTCATGGACAAAATACGGTCCTTGAGTTGCGAGACACCTTTGCAGTCAATCACAGCCAGTGGTAAATTGCGGTCATGATTGAATCGAGACTTGACTCTGTAGCGGCCAGCGTCTTGCATAAAATCAACAATCTGCTCAACGCGATTTTCGTCAATGGTTCTCGCCCAAGAGTAAATCAATTGTTCAATGGGTCTATAGTGTTTTTCAAATTCAGTCATGTTAAGCAATCAAATTGTTTCTCTGCAAAAGGGGGGGCCGCTGTCTGGCTACTTCGCAAAACACTCAAAAATTCATGTCAGACTTGTAGTGATGCCAAAAGTTTCGAATGGCGCGTTCTGACAACTTGCTAGAACCTGAAATATCAAGGTCTTTCCCACCCATTTCAATAAAAGACTCGCCCTCTTGCGCATCTCCAAATGCGTGCTGCATCATCTCGCACACAGCCGCATCTTCAACCGAAATCATGCCCGCTGAGCCGGCCAGGTTGGTTTGCACGAGGCGACGCTCGGTGAGCTCTTCATCATCGTCTTCAAATCCAAAATAGGTCCAAACCAAATCGGTTTGACCAGGTCCTTTTGTGCAAATTTGCCTGGTGGCCAAGCTGTTGGCGATTTGATGCAAAACAAAGCCAGGGTAGGTGGTCAAAATTTGAACGCTGACACCGTCTCCATACTCATCGGCCCATTTTAAAATGCTGGGGTCTTCAAGTTTCAAGCCGTCGTTGTGAGATCTCAGTTGTGAGGAGGTTTTCTCATAATCCTCAGATTTTTTCTCGGTGCCCGCTTTTGTATAAAAATAGACGTGGCGCCCATTTTTATCCAAAATCATCCCGGACTCTTGCGACATGCGCGAAAGACCAAAGGTGCCGTAAAAAGTGTGCAAGATATTGGCGTGATAAGAGTCGCGTGGATTTTCGTGATACGCCTTCCAATTGGCATGGATGCGCTGCGTGTCATAGCCCAATACTTTGAGTGGCTTTTTCAAAACCCGGCGAATGCCTGTAGCAACTTCACCAAGCCATTCTTCAAGGGCTGGTGTATCGTCGGAAAAGGTTGCAAACACAAGCCCACATAGGGTCTCGACTCGGAGCTTTTGTAATCCATGATCGGCGTGTTTAAAGTCTTTGGGAAGGCCGCCTTCTCCCCTGAGACCTTGACTAAAGGCGGCGTGACTCAAGTCGCCCTTGAGGGTGTAACTCCAAGCGTGGTAGACACAGTAAAGTTTCTTGGTCGTTCCAAACGCTTCCCGGGTCATCATGTTGCCTCGGTGAGCACAGCGGTTGAGCATGGCATTCAATGAGCCGTCCTCAGCCCGGGTGAGGATCACAGATTGTTCACCAATGTAAGTTGACTTAAAGTCGCCGGGGTTCTTGACCTCCGCTTCTAAGCCAAGGTAATGCCAATTGGGTCCTCTGAAAATATTTTTTTGTTCTTGCAGATACGTCTCGGCGTCTTGATATACCCAATAAGGTGCTCGAGTAAATCCTTCACTTGGCCATGGACGCTGCCCACTGGACGTCAGGGGATTGCTTTTGGGCTGGGCTTCTGTAGAGACTGAGTCGTGGTGGTCGGATGGGCACATGGTGGTGATTTAAAAATAAACTGAGAAGTTAGGCTGTTGGCGCCAGTTGCTGTCAAAGGGCGATCATCTTGCAAAAGAAAAGAAATTTGGGTCCCAAGGGGCTTGTGACATTTGAGGGGTTTTCAAGAAAATAAGACCATGAAAGCCACAGGTTTCACAAAAAGGCACTCAGTGAAGAATTGTTGGACATTATTTTTACATGGTTTGCCCCTCTAAGACATCAGGGTTTTTACAGCTTTTTGTCCCTTTTCCCCAGTGCTCGGCCCAAAGAAAATGGAAAAAAGGTATACGATATTGGAAAAGTTGGGGCCAATGACACCAGCTTGTGATTGTTCATCCATTTAAAAGAAATTGAAGGTTTTTCATATGCGAGCAGCTTGGTACACGCAAAACGGATCAGCCAAAGACACCTTGGTCGTGGGTGAGATGGATCAACCCAAAGTCGGCCATGGAGAGGTGCTGGTTAAATTAAAAACGTCGGGGGTCAATCCATCTGATGTCAAGAACCGAAAAAATCGACCCTTGATTGCTCCCAAGATCATTCCGCACAGCGATGGCGCAGGTGTGATCGAAGAAGTGGGTGCGGGAGTGGATCCGGGTCGAATTGGGGAGCGTGTGTGGATATGGAATGGTCAATTTGGACGCGCTCACGGTACGGCATGCGAATACATCGCGCTGAGGGAAAACCAAGCCGTCAAGATGCCCGATGATTTGGATTTTGCAAGTGCGGCATGTCTTGGTATACCCGCGCTCACGGCCTTTGAGGCTGTGAGGCTTTGTCGAGATGTCAAGGACCAATGGGTTTTGGTCACTGGTGCGGGCTCCTCGGTGGGGTTTTATGCCAGTCAGTTGTTGTTACTCGCTGGCGCAAAAGTCATCGGTACGGTGGGCTCAAATGAGCGAGCAGCACTGGCTCAAAAAATTGGCGTCAAACATTTGATTGACTACAAAAAGGAGTCTATTGAAGAGAAAATTCTAAGCATCACCCAAGGGCAAGGCGTTTCTCATGTCGTTGACTTGGATTTCTCCAGCACGAAAGATCTGATCTCAACCCAAGCCGTTGCCCATCACGCACAAATCGTTTGTTATGGGTCCAATCAAATTGATTTTTCGATGACGTTCAGAACCTTGCTCTTTAAATCCATCGAATTGAAATTTTTCTTGGTCTATGATCTAACGGATTCAGCGCGAAAATATGACGTGGCGGGTTTGAGTCAACTCATGAAAGAGGGAAAGATTGAGCATTGTGTGGCCAAGCGTTTTAAGCTTGAAGAGGTAGCACTTGCCCACGAGGCGGTCGAATCAGGTCAATGGGCGGGCAACGTGGTGGTTGATGTTGCATGAATGCCAGGAAATGAAAAACTATGGTTGAATTAAAAGTCTGATCAAGCCCATTGTTGATGGCCATCTCGTTTCAATTACAAAATCGTTAACTTCAAGTGATTAAAGACAATTTTCCTATAAAGTAGCGAGATGAAAATACTATTTATTGAAGACGAGCTGAAAATCGCAGATTTTGTACTTCAAGGTTTTGCGCAGGCTGGCTTCGAAACCGATCACTTTACGCAAGGCACCATTGGATTGAAGGCGGCCTTTGCGCAGCCTTATGACTGCATTGTCCTCGATCTGATGTTGCCCGGGTTGGATGGGCTTGATATTTTGAAACAACTCAGGGGGGCTGGGAACGTCACGGCAGTACTCATCTTGACCGCCAAGGGTGACTTGAACGACCGATTGCTTGGTTTTGATGCGGGTGCCAACGACTATTTGTCCAAGCCCTTTTATGTCGAAGAGTTGGTTGCAAGAGTCAAGTCTTTGCTCCTCAGAAACAAAGTACAAGAAACCAATTTGTTGACGGTAGGTCATTTGGTGCTGGACCGTATTTCTAGGCGTGTGCAGTGGTTTGATCATTCAATGGTTTTAAGTCAAAGAGAATTTTCCTTGTTGGATTATTTGATGCGCACGCCTGGTCATATCTTTACCAGAAAACAAATCCTCAAGCACGTTTGGAACATTGACTTTGATCCTCAGACCAATGTGGTCGATGTTTGTATTCAACGCATAAAAAAGAAATTGTCTTCTTCCGCTACACAGCAACCGGATTTTCCAATTGAAGCCATTAGAGGTGTGGGATACAAGATAAAGAACACCGATGAAAATCTTCAATAAGCATAGCCTCATTAAATTTTTTGGCTCATTTCGGTTTATTTTATTTTCACAGTTGATGTTGGGTTTGATCGTCATTTGGTTCTTGAACCGATGGATGTCTCAAAACATGGTCTGGGGCTTGGTGTACGACAAAGTCAAAGTCGAACTCATTTCCAATGAGTTGAACATTTCCCTAAGTGCTCAAGATAAAAACTTGGAAAATGACTACACACAATTTTTTGTGAAGGAGTTGATTTCCAAAGCTCAAAAATGCAATTCAGGTGGGTTCAATCATTCGCCAGTTGATGCACCTGTGAGTTCTAATTATCCAAATTTAAATGAATTTTGTTCTTCACTGATCAAATCGGCGCTTCAATACAAAAATTGGAAGTTGATCAAGCTTAAAGTACCCGGCAAGGCTTTTTCGGGCCTGTTCTATGTCGGGGCCGAGGAGTGGATGGTGGTCAAGTACACCCTGCAAAACGGCCAAGATGTATACCTCAGCGTACCAAGTCAAAGTTTAGAGGACTATGTCACCATCATTTGGGACATCCGGGATAAAGTCATTTCAGCCATTGTGCCGGTTGTTTTTATCAGTGTGGTTCTCTTAAGCATTTTTATGAGCTACTCCTTGATCCGTCCGCTTGAAATTTTAAGGGATCGATTGATCACGCTGGAATCCAAAGATCTGGCTGTTCCAATACAAACAAAGAGCAATTTCACTGAGTTCCAAGATTTTGTAAATGTTTTCAATGAACTCCGGGAGCGACTCGAGTCTTCATTTTTACAGGCGAGTCGGTTTTCTGCAGATGCCTCACACGAATTAAGAACACCGTTGACCATTCTAAGGGGTTATACAGAACGTGCGATTGCTGACGCTCAGGAGGGCTCTATTCAACAAATTCGACTCAGCCAAATGTCGGATGAAATTGAGCGCTTGATCCAGATCACGGATAAATTGTTGCTCTTGTCTCGCGCAGATTCAGGCTCTTTATTTTTGAACCTCAAGCAAGTGAATTTGAGCGATATGCTCAATGAATTGGTTTTAGATGCAAGTGTTTTTCAGGAAAAAATCAAAATCAGTTCAAATGTTGAAAATTCTCTTTTGTGGTTTTGTGATGAACAATTGATCCGGCAACTGTTTACCAATTTATACACAAACGCCATCAATTACAACACCACGAATGGTTGGGTAAGTATTTCTGCAGTGAGCTCAGAGGATTCGATTTTGGTGCTGTTTTCTAACTCTTCAGAAAACGTATCTTCTCAATCCATCAACCGTGTGTTTGAGCGCTTTTACAGAGGCACTGAATCGCATGCGAGAACGGTTGATGGTTTTGGCTTGGGCTTGAGCTTGTGCCAAGAGATTGCTCGTTTACATCAAGCGCATCTCGGTATTGAAGTCAATGCATTGAATGTTGTGACCGTCAGCTTAAAGTTTTCACCACAGGCTTTGGTTTAGTGCTCGAATGGATGTTCAATTAAAGTGGGTGTTTGACTTGTAAGCCAAGGCTATAGTTCCTGTTCATTCCAGGCTCAAAGAATTGGTTGCTTGCTTGGTTCACAATGACTGAGCCGATGGTTTTTCTATTGGCTAAATTGTCAACACCGAGGTAAAGCATGTTTTCAAAGGCGTTGACTTTGAACGCATGGCGCAACTTTAGATTGAAAATTGCATATCCGCTTGCATAGTCAACATTGGTGTCATTGGCCCAAATTCCGGACCTGGCTAGTACATCGAGTTGCACTTGTGTGCCTACATTCATTTGTTGTGAAGCGATGCGATCCTCTTTCCAGAGCAAGGAGGCAAACATTTGGCGTTGAGCAATGCCTGGCAGTTGATTGCCCGATTGAATCAGCAGGTTTTGTCCAGCGCTATTGATGGAGTTGAACGCATTGACGTAATTGGCGTGCATCGCACTCAACGCTAAAGTGCTTGACAGTTGAGTGCTTAAATCTGCTTTATGTGTGATTTCGATGCCTTCACGCAGTGTTTTCCCCGCATTGCCGTAGACGGTTTGACCTGCTTTGGCCAATTGAGCAATGATTTCATCGTCACTTTTAATCTGAAAGACTGACACATTCAGTGCTTGATGCTTTCCCATTTTCCATTTGCTGCCGACTTCAAAATGTTTGCTGTGAGAGGCCAACAAATTGGGGTTGAAACTGCCTTTGACAATGCCATTGTTGACACTGTATGCAAGCTCTGAGAGCGCCGGTGTTTCAAATCCCTTGCCTTGTTGAGCGTACAAATTAAGCGCATCATTTGCATGCCAGGTTAAGCCTAAAATCGGGCTCAATGCTTTGTATTTTATTTTTCCGGAGCCGTCACCGTCTGAAAGAAAGTAGTCTGCATTTTGAAGGGTGACTTCACTGTACCTGGCCCCAGCGGTCAAAGACCAAAATTCACCCATGTGCGCATTGACTTGAGCGAAGACATCTTGGTTGCTCGCTTGATTGAGTTCGTTGCGGCTCAAACCTGGGGTGATTTGTCCTGCTTGGGTTGGGCCGCCTTGTCTGAGCTCAGATGACCTGTCAAACTCACTGCCCACGATCCAGTCCATGTGAACGTGTTCACCCAAAGTCTGCTTTGATTTGGCTTGTAGTCCAAAACCTGAAAAGTGGCGTCCTAGACCCACCCAAGTCGAGTTGATGGCCACAGCGGGTAGGGGGCTCGAGTTTGCTTGATATTGCAAATTGTCTCTCGTGCCTGAATATAACTTGGCTTGGATGGATGACTGCGCGTCAATGCGCTGCTCAGCGACCACACCATACTGCTGTTGAGTCACCGATTTTCGAGTTCCATCCAGCAGTGCATTGTTGCCGGCGCTATTGGCAGAGGTTGAGTATTGAGCGCTGGTCAGGCCCAGGGGGTCTCTCGCTAGTGGCATGTCAAATGAGTTAAAGATCCATTTGACCTTTGTATCGGTTTGGAGTTGAGAGGTGATGACGGCATTCAATTGCTGACGCTGTGCATCTGAGTTGTTTCGAAAACCCTGTGTGTTGAACGTGCTGTAATCAGCAACGATGCCCAAGTCGCCACTCTTTTGAGACAGCTGAATGTCCTTTCTCAGCAGTCCATAGGAGCCCATATAAAGTTGAGAGCTAAAAAGCGGGGTGCTTGTGGCTTCGCGGGTGAATGTCTGAATGACCCCGCCAGAGGCGTTGCCGTAAATTTGAGCCAAGGGACCCGTTAAGACCTCGATGTGGTCAGCCGAGGTCAGACTCACCGTAGAGGCTTGACCTTGTCCGTCTGGGGTTGTTGCAGGAATGCCGTCGGTGATCAGGCGAATACCCCTAAGTCCAAATGCAGCGCGAGCGCCAAACCCACGAATGGATATTTGTAAATCTTGGGCGTAGTTGTTGCGGTTCAATGCCATGACGCCAGGTACTTGGTTGAGCGTTTCGGTCAAGTTCACTTGAGGGCCAGCACCAGACAGCGTTTGTCCATCAATCACACTGATCGTGGCAGGGGCATCAAACTGGGATTGCCCCATTTTTCCAGCTTGAATTTCAATGCTTTGTATCTGTGCGGGGGGAGGGCTTGATTGAGCAAGGGTTTGTAGTGCCGTGCTCATGCATCCCAATCCGATCAGTGAAAAAACAGCGGGATGAAAGCTTTTATGGGATATGCTCATGGCTCAGATCGCTCAAGAATAGTTAGAAATTTATGAAACGCAATGAATCAACAAGTATAGATGGCCAAACTCAAATTTTTAACTGGAATGCCCCCATGAAAACACTGATGGTTGGAAGAGATTGGGTCCTGGCATTGATGCTGGGTTTGCTCTCTTTGTCTGCATTTTCTCAAAACAACGCATCATTGTCGTGGTCGCAAGAGTGGTTCACGCCTTCAAGCAAAGATATGACGATCGGATGGAGCCAGTCCAATTTGTCGCTGACCAACGGCGTTTTGATTGAGACGCAACTGCTTCCCTCTTTTAACTTCAACGCAGAAAATAAAACTGGTTTCTTGAGCGTTCAAAACGGAGCAGGACTTTGGCTTTATAAATCGGAGGGTTTAAAGGTGGGGGCATCTGTTAACTATATGCTCGGGCGTTTTGAAAGATTTGATCGTCGATACACAGCTTTGGGGGATGTATCTGGCGCTTTTGATGCCTATGCCTGGGCAGAATGGCAGCCCATCAAAGAGGCCGTCACTGCATACGCCAATTACGCTAGAACGATGGATACAACCTATCGTTCTTATGCGCAAATAGGGCTGACCTTGGGGTTGCCTATCACAAATGCTGTGAACGCATTTGCAGATGTAAATTTTAATTACGCCAATCAAACTTACTTGCAAAAGTATTACGGGGTTGATGCGCACCAGTCGACAGTTTCCGCACGAATACCGTTTGCCTTAAGCAGAGGGGGCCTTGTGAATGGAGCCAGCTTGTTGGGCCTTGATGTGGTGTTCAGTAAAAAGGCTGACTTGCTGTTGGGGGCTGGGGCGTTGAAGTACTCTAAGGAGCTGAGTCTGAGCCCCTTGATTGCCAAGGACCAGCAAAAGACACTTTTGGTGGTCTGGAGTCAAAAGTTAAATGATTGAATATTAAATTTTGACAGAACAAATCAACAAAGGAGAGCTTGAGACATTGATTTGTTTGAACACGCCCTGTCGCTTTGGGCTTTCAGTGTTTTCAAATGCATACCTGAACTCGAATGCGCAGGGTAAATTGCTCAATTCTT
>CAIOTD010000062.1 GCA_903861115.1 uncultured Burkholderiales bacterium | reverse complement strand
GGCGAGCAAGGAGCCGATGATGGAAAAGCGCAGATGCGCCCAGCGATCGCGTTTGGGGGTTTGAACAATAGAACTCAAGACAAGTCTCCGGGTGATGCGGCGCCAAAAACGGCAGGCCATGCATGGGAGATAAGGCTAAAAAGCTATGCTGAAATTGGCTAGGCGCATCCTCTGCGGGTGATCAGCGGCCCGCGCGTTGGGTGCAAAAAGGGGGCGTTGTGATTGGAGATAGAAAGACAAGCAGTCGGGTCATGGGTTGAGCGGCGCAATGGCCAAAACGCTGGATCAAGCTGCTGGGCAGGAGCCCTGTTTGCACTGGCGGCATGAAGCGCGCGCGCATGGCCTGCCAAAGACCGCTCAGAGGAAACTGAACTTGCCACCACTGACGCCAACGCTGCAGGGTACGTAAGGACACGCCCATGGTTTGCGAAAGACGCGTGGTGATGGCTGTTGATTGAGTCAGCCGTGCGGACATCAAAACCATGGCGAGGCCGAGATAGACACGTCGACCCAGAAAGCGCACAGACATACAGGTGGTGCGTTTGCGGCAGGTGTTGCAGCAAAAGCTAAGGCGCTGTTCAAAATCCGTACGGATCTCAGCCGGGCAGCCGCGTGGTTTGCGAGGGTAGTTCGCCCGGTGGAGCGAGCCACCACAGGCGCACCCGCCGGCGCGGGTTTGTTGTGCAAACTCCTCGTCGATACGCACTAGAAGTTGAAAAAACTTGATGTCTTGAAGCAGGGCATGGCACACTGGAATGGTCTCTCGTCGTAGTAAACAAGAGACTCCCCCAAAATTGACTATTAATCAAGTTTCTTGCGGGGGGTCACCCAATTCCCATCACGCATCTTGACCGCCAAAGCACCAAAGGCCATCAGGATTCGTGACCGCACTCACATGCAGGACAAGATAAAGCGCCTGCGTGAGCAAATGCGTGAGCTCGATGCAATCAGAGAACAACTCAAAACTCAACCTGACGGCCAGATATCCAGGACCGATCCAGATGCACGCTCGATGGCCACCACCGCCAAGGGCTCTGGCATGGTGGCTTACAACGTGCAGGTTGCAGTGGATGCCAAAAACCATCTGATTGTTGCGCATGAGGTAACCAATGCAGTTGGCGACAGGTCTCAGCTCAGTTCAATGGCGCAAGCTGCGCGTGAAGCCATGGATAAGAAGAAGCTGCGTGCAATAGCTGACCGTGGTTACTTCAATAGCCCTCAGATCAAGGCTTGTGCAGATGCTGGCATTGCGGTTGTGCTGCCCAAGCCAAAAACATCAAGCGCCAAGGCAGAGGGGCGATTCGACAAGGCGGACTTCATCTACCGCGCACAAGACGACGAATATGAATGTCCAGCTGGTAACAGAGCGATCTTCCGAATGGCCAGGCAAGAAAGAGGGTTGATGATCCGTAGATATTGGAGTAGTGAATGTCCTCGGTGCCCAATGAAAGCGCAGTGCACGCCAAGCGATTACAGGCGGATTTCACGCTGGGAACACGAAGAGGTGCTGGAGGCTGTGCAGCGTAGGCTGGAAAACTCACCTGAATCGATGACGGTGCGAAGGCGCACGGTCGAGCATGTGTTTGGCACGCTCAAAAGCTGGATGGGCTACACCCACTTTCTCACGCGGCGATTACCCCATGTGGGTGCGGAAATGAGTTTGAACGTGTTGGCGTACAACTTCAAGCGGGTATTGAGTATCTTGGGGTTTGAAGAAATGATGAGGGCGATGAAATTGGTAGGGGCATGAGCCCTTTGCCTTGAATTGATGTTCTGCATAAGGCATTTGAACGTACCTAAACGGTCTATAGCCGTATCAATCGGTGCGATCACCGAAAAATCCATTTGGTGAGCGCCAAAAAAACTGGCATTAAAACCTAGTCAGCGTTTCCACACAGCCTCGGCCCTAAGCGGTCTTTCAGGCCTTCGCGATGGCGGGCTGATCCTGACCCATAGCGGCCGTTGGACCTATCGGTGCAGTGATGGGTTTGTCGCGTTAGGAGTCGTTCGGGGTGCATTGAAAAATCGGGTTGATTGCTCCAAAGCGGTCACACCTGAGAGCCTCCAATTTT
>CAIOTD010000061.1 GCA_903861115.1 uncultured Burkholderiales bacterium | reverse complement strand
CGCTTGGAGTTGGATGGTACGCTCGCGCTCGGTGTCCTCGAGCAGTCGCAGTCCATCATGGACGACTTCACTGACGTTGTTGCAGTGGCCGCTTTCGACTTGGTCACGGATGAAGGTCTCAAAATGGGGGCTCAGGGCAACGCTGGTGAGCATGACGCTCTCCTAATAGTTATTAACTATTATTATTTGCCAGCCAGCACGCCTTGTCAATATTGAACGGATGCCCATAGGAATTAATTTCTGACCATTGGCACGGCCTCTCAACCAATGGTCGCAGTTTTTGCAATTGAATGCTCATCTCACTTTCAGATCACACAATATAAAGAACTAAGTAATTCAATAGCTTAGCGTTGTATCTTGGAGAAAGGTGAAGAGTTTATGCGCGGGCCGAGGGCCAGGGGACCAAGACCTTCAGTTGTTCAAAAGTTAGAAAAACCTAAATTGTTGTGACGAACTGGCATCAGTTCGAAATAGTCTTGGCGGAGAGAGCGGGATTCGAACCCGCGGAGGGCTATTAACCCTCACACGCTTTCCAGGCGTGCGACTTAAACCGCTCATCCATCTCTCCGAATCTTTGTATTCTAACAGGCTCTGAACAGGGTAAACTCGCACGGATCAGATTTATGGACTTTTTTTAATCTCTCTTAGAGGTCGCCCCTATGAAATTTCGTTTCCCCATCGTCATCATCGACGAAGACTTTCGCTCTGAAAACACCTCTGGGTTTGGTATCAGAGCTTTGGCACAGGCCATTGAAGGTGAGGGCTACGAGGTCATGGGGGTCACCAGTTATGGGGACTTGAGTCAATTCGCTCAGCAGCAATCGCGTGCCAGCGCCTTTATTTTGTCCATTGACGACGAGGAGTTCACGCCGGGTCCGGATCTCGATCCCGCCGTTCTGAATTTAAGGAACTTCATCGATGAAGTTCGCTTTAAAAACGCAGATGTTCCTATCTACATTTATGGCGAGACCAAAACGTCGAGACACTTGCCCAACGACATCTTGCGTGAGTTGCATGGTTTTATTCACATGTTTGAAGACACGCCAGAGTTTGTGGCCCGTCACATCATCAGGGAAGCAAAATCTTATCTAGAAGGTCTGCAACCGCCATTTTTCAAAGCCTTGCTCGATTATGCCGAGGACGGTTCCTACTCTTGGCACTGTCCAGGTCACTCGGGCGGTGTTGCCTTTTTAAAGAGCCCCGTTGGACAAATGTTCCACCAGTTTTTTGGTGAGAACATGCTTCGCGCTGACGTTTGCAACGCGGTGGATGAATTGGGTCAACTTCTAGACCACACCGGTCCAGTGGCCGCCTCTGAGAGAAATGCAGCCAGAATTTTCAATGCCGATCACTGCTTTTTCGTCACCAACGGCACGAGCACCAGCAACAAGATGGTTTGGCACCACACCGTGGCCCCCGGGGACGTGGTGGTCGTCGACCGCAATTGTCATAAATCGGTCTTGCATGCAATCATCATGACCGGCTCCATTCCTGTTTTTCTCAAGCCAACCAGAAACCACTTTGGCATCATTGGGCCCATCCCACAAAGTGAGTTTGAGCCCGCCACGATTCAAGCCAAAATCCGGGCCAATCCCTTGCTCAAGGGCGTAGACAGTAAAAAAGTTCAGCCCAGGGTGATGACCATCACTCAATCCACCTATGACGGAGTGCTCTACAACACAGAGACCATCAAAGGCATGTTGGATGGCTACATTCCGAATCTGCACTTTGATGAGGCCTGGTTGCCCCATGCCGCTTTCCATCCGTTTTATGGCCCATACCACTCCATGGGAAAGAAGCGTGAGCGCCCCAAGCATTCGGTGGTTTATGCGACCCAGTCCATCCACAAGCTTTTGGCCGGCATCAGTCAAGCCTCCCACGTTTTGGTGCAGGACTCACAAAACACCAAACTTGATCGCCAGCTTTTCAATGAAGCTTATCTGATGCACACGAGCACCTCTCCTCAATACGCCATCATTGCGAGCTGCGATGTGGCCGCGGCCATGATGGAACCCCCGGGCGGGACCGCTTTGGTGGAGGAGAGCATTGCTGAGGCCCTGGACTTTAGACGTGCGATGCGCAAAGTCGATGAGGAATATGGCAAAGACTGGTGGTTCAAGGTCTGGGGACCTGACAAAATGGTCGATGAAGGCATTGGGCGGGCCGACAACTGGATCATCCAAGCCGACGGCAAGCGCAGCAAATGGCACGGTTTTGGCAATCTGGCCAGTGGCTTTAATATGCTGGACCCCATCAAAGCCACCTTGGTCACGCCAGGCCTGGATTTGAACGGTAAATTCGCTAAAACCGGTATTCCCGCCAGCATTGTGACCAAGTTCTTGTCCGAGCATGGTGTGATTGTTGAGAAAACTGGTCTTTACAGTTTCTTCATCATGTTCACCATCGGCATCACAAAAGGGCGTTGGAACACCTTGTTAACAGCCTTGCAGCAATTCAAGGACGACTACGACAAGAACCACCCCTTGTGGCGCATCATGCCCGAGTTTTGTGCTCAGCACCCCAAATATGAGCGCATGGGCCTCAAAGATTTGTGTCAATTCATTCATGAGTTGTATGCCAAGTACGATATCGCTCGCCTCACCACTGAGATGTATTTGAGTGATTTGACCCCCGCTATGAAGCCCTCTGACGCATTTGCTCAGATCGCCAGACGAAACACTGAGCGCGTGTCCATTGATCAATTGATCGGTCGCATCACCACCTCTTTGGTGACGCCTTATCCACCGGGCATTCCTTTGCTCATACCTGGCGAAGTGTTCAATAAAAAGATCGTGGACTATTTGCTCTTTGCCCGTGAGTTCAACCTCCTATGCCCCGGCTTTGAGACCGATATTCATGGTTTGGTCGAAGTGGTCGGAGATGATGGCGTCGTCTCTTATTTTGCCGATTGCGTGAGGGAGCCTGCGACTTGATTGACGCTTGCACCTGTCTTTATTACAGGTACATCCATTGTAAATGTCCACTTTTCCCCATTGACAAGGCTAAAGTTTGAAACGTAAGATCCGATTCGTGTTACAGAAGATTACTTTGTTACTGAAGATGGTGATGCACCCTTGAGTGCAATGCCCCTATGTTGCGTGAAATCGAAGCGATTCAGCAAGTTTAGAAAGTGAACATGAGCCAGTCCTCCGCCTTCACCAAAAGCCTTAAAGCCACCACGGCACTCTCGCCTGGACAGACCTACACGGTCTCCCCAAGCGACATCGCCATCATGGGCTCGAGTG
>CAIOTD010000060.1 GCA_903861115.1 uncultured Burkholderiales bacterium | reverse complement strand
GTTTATTGATGGCCCAAGCACTCATCCCAGAATATGTCCAAGCTCAAACCATATCTTTTACCGATCCTCGTATCAAAGCTCAATATGTCAGTTATCCCTCCGATGGCGGAACTTCTGGCCAAATGCGGGGCTATTTGGTGCAACCCACCAAAGCAGGACCTGCACCAGCCGTCTTGGTCGTTCATGAAAATCGTGGGCTCAATCCGCACATTGAAGATGTGGCACGACGACTGGCCGCACAAGGATTCTTGGCCCTTGCACCAGACGGTCTGTCGCCAATTGGGGGTTATCCTGGCAATGACGATGAAGGCAAAGACATGCAAGCGAAGTTAAACCCAGCCAAGCTGCTGGCCGACATGAAAAACAGCGCCCTTTATTTGAAGTCACACACGCTTTCGAGCGGAAAGCTTGGAATCACTGGATTTTGTTGGGGTGGGGGTGTGACGAATGCACTCACTTGCTCATTGGGTGCAAGTGTTCAAGCTGCAGTGCCCTTTTATGGGGACGCGCCCACGGCAGAACAAGTTGCCAACATCAAAGCACCTCTTTTACTTCATTTCGCTGAAAACGACCCTCGCATCAATGGCATGTGGCCCCCCTATGAAGCGGCACTCAAAGCCAACAAAGTCGCTTACCAGTCTTTTTCCTATCCAGGAACTCAACACGGCTTTAACAACAACTCCACGCCCCGCTACGTCGAGGCAGCCGCAAACTTAGCTTGGGAGAGAACCATTGCCTTTTTTAAAAGCAATTTAAGTTAATTGCCACTGAATCACTCAATCAAGGGTGATTTTGGCATTGCTCAACAAAGTTTTGTAATTGGCTGTCTCATTCTTGACCAACTGATCGAGCTCACTCGAGTTGCCTGGAATGGGTTGATTGCCTGCGTCAATGTATTGCTTTCTGACTTTTGGCATCAGAAGTGTTTTTTGGATTGCGAGATTAAGCCTGTTGACGGTATCAAGCGGTGTTTTTTTCGGTGCAAAAATTGCAAACCAATTGCTGGCATTGAACGATTTATAACCCATCTCCGCAATCGTGGGTAAATCTCCCAACACGGCCTCTCGCTCTGGACCTGTAACAGCCAATGCCCTGAGTGAACCCGCGTTGATCATCGAATAAACCGTGGGGGTTGAGTCAAACAAAACATCAATGGTTCCCCCCATCAGATCCGTCAAAGCCGGCGCCGTCCCTTTGTAAGGTATATGGCGCATATGGGTGCCTGTGGTGAACATGAAGGCGGTCGCCACAATGTGGGTATTGGAGCCATTCCCGGCAGACCCAACAGTCAACCCCTCTGGATTTTGCTTGGCATAAGCGATGAGATCTGAAACCGTTCGAATCGGTAAATCTTTGCGGACCAATAGCGCGTAACTAAAGCGTGCCACAGCGGCAACCGGGAGAAAATCGTTCGTTTCGTAGGGTAGATTCTTTGATAAAAGTGGATTGATCACAAAATTCGCAGCACTTCCTAAGAGCAGCGTTTGTCCATCAGGCTCAGCGCTCGCAACCCATCGAGCGGCCACGGCCCCTCCCGCACCAGCCTTGTTCTCGATGATGACTTGTTGCCCTAAAACAGCGCCAAGATCTTGGGCAAGAACTCGTGCGACAAAATCACTCCCACCACCCGCAGCAAAACCAACAACGATCCTGATGGGCTTGGATGACAACGTTTGAGCATGTACACATAGACACGCTTGCGTGAAAAAAAATAAACTTAAAAACAAATTTCGCATAAATAACTGCTTTAAAAAAATCAGACTGGTATTTACCCTTGCTCGAAAAACGAAATGAAGAGCTCGATGCGTCAGTCATCATATGATGAAAAAAAGCCAAAAAGGTGAAAGCGCGAATGATTTGCCTCATTAAAAACTTAAAAAGTTTTATCGATCCATGGGGGTTAAATGCTTACGCATGGGCCCTAAAAGTCCAAGCTTGAAGTTGCTTGTAAAATGCCAGGGTTCAAGGGTGTTAAACATTCAAAACCTTCACAGATAATCAGACCTCCACAATGAATTTTGACAATGAACCAGAACTAATAGCGCACTATGTCAAACAAGGTTGGGAACACATTGAAGACGATGGATTCATTGGATTGATCGGACCCATGTTCCAAAAAAAAGTTGACGACAAACTCCACTTTTGTTTTCCAACGCTTAAAAAACATAAAAATAGAAACAATGTAGTGCAAGGCGGCGCACTGCTCACATTTTGTGACAGAGTTTTAGGGGTGGTCGCAAGAGCCGAGAGCTCAACGCCGAAAACTGCCACGATCCAACTGAACATGGACTTTGTCCATTCGGTCAAAATTGGAGAAGTGGTTAAGGCCAGTCCAGTGTTGGTGAAAGACTCCAAGCATCTTTTGTTTGTGAAAGGCACTTTTTATGTCAACGGCGTGGTGGTTGGTGAGGCCAGTGGCATTTGGAAGAAAATTAAACAAATCAACTGAGTTGCGTTCCTCACCTTTTTCACACCTACAATGAACCGCCCCTTCAAGGAAGATTTATGCAAACCATGGACAAATTCTCACCCGTAGGCCTTGATTTTGATGACTTCAAGCCCCAACATTTTTCTTGGTCTAGACAAGGCAACGTTGCAACCATCACCTTGAACAGGCCAGAGAGAAAAAACCCTCTCACGCTCCAATCCTATGCCGAACTCAGGGATACTTTCAGAGCCTTGCGCTATAGCAAGGACATCAAAGTGGTGGTGTTGACGGGATCTGGCAACAACTTTTGCTCTGGTGGCGATGTGCATGAGATCATCGGCCCGCTGGTTCACATGAAGCAACAAGATGACATGGACGGACTCTTGAGCTTTACGCGAATGACAGGTGATTTGGTCAAAGAAATGCGTACTTGCCCACAAATCATCATTTCTGCGGTGGATGGTGTTTGTGCAGGAGCTGGTGCCATTCTTGCCATGGCTTCCGATTTAAGAATGGGTACGCCCAACAGCAAAACCGCATTTTTATTTGTTCGAGTGGGCCTCGCTGGTGCCGACATGGGTGCATGCAACATCTTGCCCCGAATCGTTGGCTCAGGCCGTGCTGCAGAGTTGCTGTTTACAGGCCGCTCAATGGATGGCATCGAAGCGGAGCGATGGGGCTTTTTCAATCGATTGTGCACACCCGATGAATTGCTCAGTGAGGCGCAATCCATGGCCCAAACACTGGCGAAAGGGCCCTCATTTGCCAATGCAATGACCAAAAAATGCATTCACCAGGAATGGAGCATGGGCATCGATGAAGCCATTGAGGCCGAAGCACAGGCACAGGCCATTTGCATGCAAACAAAAGATTTTGAAAGAGCTTACCAAGCTTTTATCGTCAAGGAAAAACCCGTTTTCCAGGGTGACTGATCCGACCAATTTGACCCATTGGCCAAAATAGTCGGAAACAAACTGTGCACGCCAGGGGCGAGAGGTGCACAGCTTTAAGCCATTATTTCACGATATTTTGGGGCTTGCCTTGAGAAAACGCATTGATGTTGTCAAACGCGGTGCCGTAATAATGCTCATAATTGTCCTTCTCTACGAAGCCCAAATGTGGAGAACAAAGACAGTTACTCAGATGAACCAAGGGGTCACTGGCGCCAAGAACGGGCTCTTGCTCATAAACATCCACGGCTGCAAAGCCAGGATGTCCCTTTTTCAAGCCCTCCAAAAGTGCACCCGGCTCAATCAGCTCAGCTCGGCTCACGTTGACCAAAATGGCATCCTTTTTCATCATCGCTAAATCGCTGGCTTTGACAAAATGCAAGGTCTCAGGAGTCAATCTGAGTTGAAGGGTCAAGATGTCACAGGTTTTAAAAAACTCTTCTCGAGAAGCCGCGGTATCAAAACCCGCCTGTTTGGCCTTCTCCATTGTGCTGTCACGCCCCCAAACCAAGGGTTTGGCACCAAATGCTTTGAGCAAGTGACTCAATTGTCCGCCCAAACGCCCAAACCCTAGGATGCCAACCCTCTTGCCCCACAATTGACGACCCACCGTGCCTTGCCACAGGCCATTTTTGAGTCGTTCAGCTTCATTGACCAGGTTGCGCAAACTGGCCAAAATCAAAAGCATATTGAGCTCAACGGTGGCCGCACCCGAGCCGCTTCCATCGCAGACCATCACGCCGTGACGCGCACAAGCCGAGACGTCCACGTGGTAATTGATCTTGCCTGTTTGCGAGACCAGCTTCAAATTGGGCAATCTTGATAAAAGCTCCTCGTTGATCACCGTTCTTTCACGAGTCAGCACGATCACTTCGGCCTCTTTAAATCTCTCGACCAAGGCATCGATATCCTTCACGGTATCGTTGTAGATTGTCACATTGTGACCGCTTAATTTAGGATAACAATCCAAGGTTTTGACACAATCTTGATAGTCATCAGGGATCACAACGTTCATAGCAACTTTCTTTAAAATACATGTCCAATTTGGACAAAAAATATCGTTCCATCCCTAGGCTAAACACTACTGCAAAGCCCAGTCACCATCAGCAACAATAGAAGTCACGCACCTGTTGCTGACAAGGCCAAGATTTTACCTGACAACGATCCAGCCCGTTGTCCTCACATGCAAACGCATCAGATCTTGGTGACCACAAATCAACGTTCAAACGCAATGCGCGCTTGAACTGCTCAAAAGGAATACGTCATGATGTCCCACACTAGGCCAGGCTTGTGCATGCACCGTTTGAAATTTCTGGTGCTGCTAGCGCTTTTTTGGGGAGTTTTGTGCAATTCGGTGGCGCAAACCATCCCATTTCCGGACAAGCCCATCAAAATGATTGTGGCCTTCACCGCTGGGGGCACCTCAGACATATTGGCCAGAGAAGTGGCCAATCAACTCACGCAAAGGTGGGGGGTGAGTGTCATCATTGAGAACAAGGCAGGTGCAGCCGGCAACCTTGGGACAGAACTCGTAGGACGTGCCCCTGCAGATGGCTACACCTTGCTGGTGACCTCCTTTGGCCCCATAGCCATCAATCCCACTTTGTTCAAGAGTTTGAGTGTGAACCCTCAAAAGGACCTGCAACCTGTGGCTCTCTTGGCAGAGGTGCCCACCGTCATGGTGGTCCCAACGTCCATCAATGTGAACACCATGGCTGAATTCTTGGCCTATGCAAAGGCCAACCCTGGCAAGAGCAATTATGGCTCAACAGGAATAGGCACCTCACCCCATATGACGGGCTATTTTTTCAGCCAAAAAACCAATATTGGCGCAATCCACATTCCCTACAAAGGCGCCGAAGCGACCCGGGACTTGGTGGCAGGTCGCTTGCAATACATGTTTGCCACCGTGCCTTCGGTCATGCAATTGATCAAATCTGATCAACTCAAAGCTTTGGCCGTGTCCACCAAAATGCGCTCCAGAGGGTTGCCAGAAGTGCCCACGCTGATGGAAACTGGAATTGACATTGCAACGGGATCGTGGTTTGCTCTCTTCGCACCTAAAAATACACCCATGCCCATTGTTCAGAAGTTAAATTCGGAAGTGGTCAAAATTTTAGAATTGCCTGCCATCAAGGCCCGCTTGGTTGCTCAAGGCGCGGAGCCCGTTCCCATGACGGTAGAGGAGTTTTCTGCATTCACCAAAAGCGAATACGAAAATTGGGCCCCCATAGTGAGGGCTTCTGGGGCCAAGGCCGAGTAACACCTCGCGCCCCATGCCACTGAGTCAATCATGTATCCCTTATTTACAGGCAGGTCTCCTATGACACTTTCTAGACGCAAAGCCTTGCAATCCATGGCCTTGTCACTCTCAACGATCACGGGATGTGCAAGCCTTGCAAAGCCACCGCCCATTTTTGACGCGCATTGTCACATCATTGATCATCGTTTCCCAGTCATTGAGAATCAAGGCTATTTGCCACCTCATTTCCCACTGGATGAGTATGTATCCCAGACCAGACCCTTGGGCATCGTCTCAGGTGCGATCGTCTCAGGCTCCTTTCATGGCTTTGATCAAAGCTATCTAAAGGCCACACTCAAAAGCTTAGGGCCGCAGTGGGTGGGTGTCACCCAAGTGCCCAACAACATCAGCGACCAAGAGATCTTGGAGTTGACTCGAATTGGCGTGAGGGCACTTCGCTTTAACCTCTTTAGAGGGCGAATTGATAGCGTGGATGAGATGGTGTCCTTGGCCAAACGGGCGCATGCGGTGGGGGGCTGGCATGCTGAAATTTACGCCGATGCATTCGCCCTCGCCCCTCACGTTGGCGAACTCTCAAAGTTACCGCAAATAGTCATCGATCATTTAGGGATGACACAAAAGGGCATGCCTGTGGTCTTGGAACTCGTCAAAGCAGGCGCCAAAATCAAAGCAACAGGATTTGGGCGTGTCGATATCAACGTTCCTGCTGCCCTTGAAAAAATCACATCACTTGACAGCAAAGCCTTGGTTTTTGGCACAGACATTCCGTCCACGAGAGCCAAGCGCGTGTTCGCACCAAGGGATATCGAGCTCATCAAAAATGTCCTGGGTCCTCCGTTGAGCTCGCAAGTGCTTTGGAGCAATGCAAGGCAGCTGTACCGCTTGGCCTGAACGGCCAAAATGACCTTGGACGTTCATCACCCAGGTCCATGTTTCGCCATACAATCAAAGCTCTCTTTTCGTGGACGTTTCAAATGCAAATCTGCGTGTTCGTGCCCGAAGCATCTTTGCTTTCATCTTAGGAAATTCGTCTTATGTATTGGCCCTGTCTTGGCAAGGTGCTGTTGCCTCTTAGCTCAGTTTTAGTCCTGCTTTTTTCATCTCTTGCGGCCATTGGGGCGGAGACCTATCCCAATAGACCCATCAAAATGCTGGTGGGTGCCACACCTGGCGCTTCATCGGATACCTATGCCAGAATCATCTCTGATCAATTGGGCAAGGTCTTGGGTCAACCGGTGGTCATTGACAACAAAACTGGCGCGAGTGGCTTGATTGCGATGGGAGGGATGGTTCAAACAGGTGCAGATGGCTACACCATGCAACTGACCTACACACCCCACACCCTCAGCCCTGCTCTTTTTAAGAAGTTAAGCTTTGATCCCATCAAAGACGTGACCGGTGTCACCATGCTGGTCACCTCCCCGCTGGTCTTGGTCGTGGGACAAAACTCCAAAGTAAAAACGATCAAAGATTTGCTCGATCTGGCCAAGGATCGGCCCTTGAATTTTGGATCGGCGGGCATTGGAAGTGGTGGACATTTAAGTGGAGAGATGCTTCGCTTGGAGACCCACATTAAAACAAGCCACATCCCCTACAGGGGGGCAGCACCAGCCGCGGCCGCTGTGGTGGCTGGTGATGTGGACTTTGCCTTTGTGGCTCAGATCACGGCAAAAGAATTGGCCATCGCCAACAAACTCAGAATTCTTGGCGTGACCAGCAAAACGCGCTCCCCCGCTTTGCCCCAAGTTCCTACCATGCAGGAGCTGGGTCTAAAGGATTTTGAGTTTCTCAATTGGTTTGGGGTGGTGATGTCTGCCAAAACACCGCCAGAAATCGTCAAAACGGTCTACCAAGGCATCCTAGAAGTGCTCAAAATCCCATCAGTTCGAGCGCGTCTCACGGACGACGGCTCAGACATCATCGGCAACTCGCCGGAGCAATTTACTGCTTTTATCAATAGCGACGCTGTCAAATGGAGTTCTTTGGCGGCGCAAATGGGACTCAAAGGGGATTGAATTTTGCAAGAAGTTAGCAATGCCGGACCACTCAGCGGCGTGGTGGTGGTGGATTTATCGTCTGTGATTGTCGGCCCGGCCTGTTCCTTGGCATTGGCCGATCATGGGGCTGAGGTGATCAAAATTGAACCGCCCTCGGGGGACTTGATGCGCAAACTGGGAGGCGGCGCAAAACACCCTGGCATGACGGGCAAGTTCATGAACTTTAACCGCAACAAAAAATCGGTTTGCATTGATCTCAAAAAAACCGAAGGTCAAGAGATGCTGTACACCATTTTGTCAACAGCCGATGTGTTCATCAGCAATATGCGAATGGAGGCCTTGGCAAAACTTGGGTTGGACTGGGCGACACTGCAAGACAAAAATCCAAAACTGATCTACACCCAAGTCTTGGCTTTTGGCAAAGGGGGGGAATACTTTAATCGCCCCGCCTATGACACCGTCATTCAATCGGCCTCGGGTGTGGCCGGCACCTTTGAGAAGTCCAGTGGCGAACCCCGCTTTGTGCCCTTGGTGATGACCGATCACATCACCGGTATGATTGCTGCGCAAGCCATTGGCTTTGCGCTGTACAGAAGAAGCAAAACCAACAAAGGCGAACTGATTGAAATTCCCATGTTTGAGACCATGTCGGCCTTTGTGCTCAGAGAGCATTTGGGCAACATGACCTTCAAACCCGCCATTGGTCCCATTGGGGATGCGCGCATTTTAGACAAAAACAACCGCCCTGTTAAAACCAAGGACGGCTACATCTCTATCTCCCCCAACACCAACGAGCAAGCCTTTGCGTTCTTTGACCTCATTGCCCGCCCTGAACTCAAAGAGGACAAACGATTCAACAGCGTTGAATCTCGTACAAAACACAGTGTTGAGTACTACACCTTGCGATCGGAATCTTTGCGCGAGAAGACCTCAGCGCAGTGGATTGAACTCTTTGAGCAGCATGACATTCCCTGCATGCGCTACAACTCACTGGAGGACTTGGTCGAAGACCCACACTTGAGACAGGTGGGGTTTTTATCTGAAACCATGCATCCGAGTGAAGGGCCCATTTTGGAGATGGGCCTGACCAACCATTACTCAGGAGGCGTCAGAACCGAGTTCACACCCGCACCAAGACTCGGAGAGCACACGGCGGCCGTGATGCGAGAGCACGGGTTCAGCCCTGAAGCGATTCAAAGGGCCATCGATCAGAAAATCATCTTCTGTGAAACCGAGGAGCATTGACCATGAACATGAACCCAGAACTTTTGATCGCTCAAGAAGGTTTTGTGAGGACCCTACAACTCAATCGCCCCGAGAGACGAAATGCCTTGTCTGAGGCTTTAAAAGCGGCACTGATCTCTGAATTGCTCCGTGCAGACGAAGACGAATCGGTTCGCGTCCTTGTGTTGACAGGCAGTGGTGAGTCGGCCTTTTGTTCAGGTGCAGACCTCAAAGACATGCGAGAAGGAGACCAACAGGGCAAGACCTTCAGATCCCCCATGAGCCGCGTGGAGAGAAATCTTTTTGAAGTGGCCATGGAGTTTAAGAAGCCCTTGATCGCGGCCTTGAACGGATCGGCGGTCGCGGGTGGCTTTGAGCTTGCCTTGGCTTGCGACTTGAGAATATCGCATCCACAAGCCCAATTTGGCTTGCCCGAGACAAAAATCGGCATGGGTGCCAACTTTGGATCTGTCATGCTGCCGCGGTTGATTCCACCAGCCATTGCCCTACAAATGCTCATGACAGGCGAGTACATCGATGCGCAAGAGGCTTTGCGCTTGGGGCTTCTCAATAAAATGGTGGCGCCCACTGAAGTGCTTGGTGAAGCCTTGAGTTTGGCCCAAAACATTGCGCATAACGCCCCCATTTCAGTGCGCCGTGTCAAAGCAGTTGCCATGAAAGGCTTGAGCATGCCTGTCTCAGAGGCCTTGCGACAAGACCCTGGACTGAACCCCTATTTGAGCGAAGATCGGCAAGAAGGCATCCGAGCTCGATTGGAAAAGAGAAAACCCGTTTGGAAAAACCGCTAAGAGACCTGGTGCCATGAATCACAAATATCCCAAAGTCCTCATCACGGACGAAACCTTGAGAGACGGCTTACAAATTGAGCGCGAGGGCGTGAGCTTGGACGAAAAACTCTCCTTGCTCAACGCCATGGTGGATGCTGGCCTTAAGCGCATGGTGGTGGGTGCCTTTGTCAATCCAAAATGGAGCCCTCAAATGGCCGACACTTTGGAATTGGTCAAACGCATCCAACCCAAACCGGGTGTTGAATTCTTTGCCTTGGCTTTGAACGAGCGCGGTCGTGAAGAGCGCCTCAAACACGCCCCCCCTTTGAGCATCGAAGCACTCCCTGCGACCCACCTTCACATGTGCGACGTCTTTATCAAACGCAACACCAACAAAAGCCTTGAAGACCAGGAGCTTTTTTGGCGCTTGCCCGTTGAACGGGCCGCCACAAAAGGCGTCAAAGAGGCCGCCATTGGACTGAGCGCGGGATTTGGCTCCAATTGGAGTGGCAAGTTTTCTCACGAACTCAGGATGCATGAGCTTCAGCGCCAAATGGATGCCTGGCATGAGATTGGCGTGACGGTGAGAAGAATCGATGTTGCGGACCCCATGGCCTGGAACACCCCTGTGGAAGTTGCAAAAGACATTCAATACATCAAAAAGCACTGGCCCAGCATCCATATTTTTCACTTGCATTTGCACAATGCAAGAGGACTTGCCTTGTTATCGCTTTACGAGGCCTTGAAACTGCTCGAACCCACTGACACCTTGATTGCCGACACCGCATTGGGTGGCATCGGCGGGTGCCCCTATTGCGGCAACGGTCAAGCCACGGGCATGATCGCCACAGAGGATTGGTGTCATTTGCTTGAAACGCTGGGGATTGAAACGGGCATTGATTTGGACAAGTTGATTGAAGCATCCGCCCTCCTGAGTGTCATCTTGGGGCGCACCTTGCACTCGCAAGTGGCCTTCAATGGGGGCTTGCCCAAGGGCGACAAACTCTACGACCCGGACATGCCTGTGGTCTACAGCTTCAAAGAGGCACTTCATTTCCGTTTGGGTCCCTCGGTTTATGAAGGCAATGCAAGACCTTGGCTCAAATCTTGAGCCGATCCATCGGTTGGCGCATCAAGAGGTGAACGCATCAACCATGCACAATAAGTGTGAACTACGGGGCTTGAATTGCATTATTTTGGTGCCATTGCATACAAAAATCGATGACGCACCCCATTTAAACTGGATCGTCTTGCGTTAAAGAAATCAAGACAAGGATTAATTTCCCATTAAAAAACAAAGACTTATTTAAAGCCACGGGTTTTAAATGAAATTTGGCACATTGTATGCAATGTGTTGCCCATCATCACTTGGGAGTCTTTGTATGTCTATTGTTCATCAAGCCATTCAACGCAGTTTGCTTGTTTTGCCTTTTGTGTTCTTGTTGTCTGGGACACTTCATTCGGAAACTGTGGCCAAGTATGGCATCTCCATGGCCGATATTCCTTTGACCACGGGTCAACCGGACAAGGGCGCCGGCGCTTACCAATTCACAGGGCACACCATCTATGACCCATTGATTGCATGGGAGGCCAACATCGGAACGCGTCCCGGCAAATTGGTCCCAGGACTGGCACTCAGCTGGAAAGTGGATCCCAAAGACAATAAAAAATGGGTCTTTGCTTTAAGAAAAGGCGTGAAGTTTCACGATGGATCAGATTTCAAAGCGGATGCGGTCGTTTGGAATTTGGAGAAGGTCTTGATGGACAAGTCCCCTCAATTCGATGCCAAGCAAAGCGCTCAAGTCAGACCACGCATACCGTCCATCGCCTCCTTCAAAGCCTTGGATGATTACACCGTCGAAATCACCACCAAGGACGTGGACGCCCTTTTCCCCTACCAACTGCCTTGGTTTTTGATCTCCAGTCCCGCGCAATGGGAAAAAATGGGTCACGATTGGAACAAAATTGCCTCTCAACCTTCCGGCACGGGTCCCTTCAAATTGGATAAATTGGTCCCCAGAGAGCGCGCCGATTTGGTCAAAAATGCAAACTACTGGGACAAAACACGCATCCCTAAAACCGATCGAATCGTTTTGGTGCCCATTCCTGACGCCATGACGCGTGCAAACGCTTTGCTCAATGGGCAAGTCGATTTGATTGAAACACCGCCACCTGACGTGTTGCCACAACTCAAAAGCGCTGGCTTTAAGGTTGTTCAAAATGTCACCCCACACGTATGGCCCTATCATTTCTCCACATACCCTGGCTCGCCTTGGACCGACATCCGTGTAAGAAAAGCGGCCAATTTAGCGATCGATCGCGACGCCATTGTCAAACTCATGAACGGACTGGCTACGCCAGCCAAAGGTCAACTCGACCGCACCAGCCCATGGTTCGGAAAGCCCTCGTTCGAAATCAAGTACGACCTCAAAGCGGCCAAAGCCTTGATGACGCAAGCGGGCTACAGCGCCTCCAAGCCCCTCAAAGCCAAAGTGATCATTGCACAAGGCGGCACAGGACAAATGCTCTCCTTGCCCATGAACGAATTCATTCAACAAAGTTTGGCCGAAATTGGCATCCAACTGGAGTTTGAAGTGGTGGAGCTTGAAAACTTGTACTTGCACTGGAGAGCAGGCGCCAAGTCCGACATGAATGCCGGCAAAGGCATCTCCGCCATCAATTTGGGATACGTGACAGCAGACCCCTTTTATGCCCTCACACGCTTTGTCGACAGCCGCTACATTTCCCCCAATGGGGTCAATTGGGGCGGCTACAACAATCCAAAAATGGACACCACTTTGGACACGCTAAGAAATAACTTTGACACCAAAGTACAAGACAAGTTGTTGGCCGAGGTTCACCAAACCATGGTGGACGACGCCTTGATGCTTTGGGTGGTCCATGACACCAACCCACATGCCTTGTCACCCAAAGTGCAAGAGTTTGTTCAAGCACAACATTGGTTCCAAGACATCACCACACTGCGAATGAAGTAAATGCTGGGTTATTTATTCAGGCGCATTTTGTACGCCATTCCGATTGCACTGGGTGTCACCGTGATCTCCTTTGTTTTGGTGTACTTGGCACCTGGTGACCCCCTCAATGCCATTGCACCAGCGGATGCACCCGCTGATGTGATTGAGGCCTTGAAGAGCGCCTATGGCCTGGACCGCCCCCTGGTGGTTCAATACGGTTTATGGCTGTTGCGCGCTTTGCAAGGGGACTTGGGCACCTCGATTGCATCGGGCAGGCAAGTGAGCACCGAGGTCTTTTCTGCCATTGCCAACACCTTGCGTCTGGCCTGTGTTGCAAGTTTTTTGGGGGTCTTCATGGGCTGTCTCTTGGGGGGCATTGCTGGCTACAACAAGGCGAGCTGGCTTGACCGCCTCGCGACCACGTGTTCTGTCATTGGTGTCAGTGTGCCGCATTATTGGTTGGGTCTCGTACTGACCATCGTGTTTTCGATCACCCTTGGCTGGTTTCCCGCCATGGGCGCTGGACCGGGTGGTTCTGGCGAATGGGTCTGGGACTTGGAGCACATGCGCTTCATGGCACTGCCCGCCTTGACCTTGTGTGTGATTCCGATGGGCATCATCACCCGAACCGTCAAGGCTTTGGTGAGCGACATGTTTGAGCAAGAATTTGTGGTGTCTTTAAGAGCGAGAGGACTCACACCCTTTGGCATCTTTAAGCACATTGCCAAAAACACAGCCCCCACGGTCTTGGCCGTTGCAGCCCTGCAAGTGGGGTATTTGATGGGGGGCTCTATCTTGGTTGAAACCGTGTTTGCTTGGCCGGGCACAGGCTTTTTATTGAACACAGCGATTTTTCAAAGAGACATCCCCTTGCTTCAAGGCACTTTGCTCATTTTGTGCATGTTCTTTGTGGTGTTGAACTTGATGGTCGATGTGGTGCAACCGCTGCTGGATCCAAGAATGCTCAGGGCCTAAAAATGCACACGCACAAGCCATCCATCCTGCCCCCCGCGAACAAAGGGTACTGGTTCACTGTTTTTCAACAACTCAAAGGCGAGCGCATTGCAATGATCAGTGCAGGCGTTGTTCTCTTGATTGTGGCGGCCGCGCTTTTTGCACCCTGGATTGCACCGGCTGACCCATTCAAGGCGAGCATGCTCAAACGGCTCTTACCCGTTGGGAGTGAAGGCTATTTGCTGGGCACCGATGAGCTGGGACGCGACATGTTGACGCGCTTGATGTACGGCGCTCGCTTGTCTTTGTTGATGGGCGTTTTACCGGTGTTTTTTGCCTTTGTGATGGGCACCAGCATTGGCTTGTTTGCGGGCTACGTGGGGGGACGCACCAATATGCTGATCATGCGGGTGCTTGATATTTTCTACGCCTTTCCATCCGTCTTGTTGGCCGTTGCCATCTCAGGCGCCTTGGGACCTGGCATGAGCAACAGCCTGATCGCTCTGACCTTGGTCTTTGTCCCACAGGTTGTGAGGGTTGCTGAGAGTGTGACCACACAGGTGCGACAACTCGACTACTTGGAGGCCGCTCGCATGAGTGGGGCTGGCACCTTTCAGATCATTCGGATTCAGGTACTGGGAAACGTTTTGGGGCCTGTCTTTGTGTATTCAACGGGCTTGCTGAGTGTGAGCATGATCTTGGCGTCGGGCTTGTCCTTCTTGGGCTTGGGGGTCAAACCGCCTGAGCCTGAATGGGGCTTGATGCTCAACACCTTGCGCTCGGCCATTTACAAAGCCCCCCTTACTGCAGCGCTGCCTGGTGCGATGATTTTCATCACGTCCATTTCCTTTAACCTTTTGGCCGACGGCATTCGTTCAGCCATGGACATCAAAAAATGATGGATGCCACCTCCCCCCTATTTGAGGACGTCGACAAAGGTGGCCCTGCACAACCTTTGCTTGTGGTGCGTGAGCTAAGAAAACACTTTTTGCTCAACCCGGGTCTTTTTCAAAAGAACAAGCAATACGTTCATGCTGTGGATGATGTGAGCTTTTCTGTTGCCAAAGGCAAAACGCTTGGCATTGTGGGCGAGTCTGGTTGCGGCAAGTCCACCACGGCCAAATTGATTGCGCGCCTGATCAAGCCCGATCACGGCAGCATGATCTTTGATGGTGAGGGTGTGGCCGAATACGGGGGACTCGAGCTCAAAGAGTTCAGAAGAAAACTGCAAATGGTCTTTCAAGACTCCTATGCCTCCCTCAACCCTCGGCTCACCATCGAACAAACCATTGCCTTTGGCCCGCAAGTGCATGGCGTGACCCAGGAACAAGCCACAGCACTCGCTCACGCCCTCCTTGATCGTGTGGGTCTTAAGCCCGCTCAATACGCTTCGCGCTATCCACATGAACTCTCTGGCGGTCAACGCCAAAGGGTCAACATTGCAAGGGCCTTGGCCTTCCAACCCCGTTTGATCATCTTGGACGAGGCCGTGGCTGCGCTGGACAAGTCCGTGCAAGCGCAGGTCTTGAATTTGCTCCAGGAATTGAAACAAGAGCGCGAGCTCACCTACCTCTTCATCTCCCACGACTTGCATGTCGTGCAATACCTGAGCGACGAAGTGATGGTGATGTACTTGGGTCAAGTCATTGAAAAGGGACCCGTCGATCGCATTTTTAATGCCCCGGCTCATCCCTACACAAAAGCACTTCTCCAAGCCATCCCCTCCATGGATCCAGATCATAAAACTTGGGTCTCGCCTTTGACTGGGGATCCACCCAACCCCATCAATCCTCCAACCGGTTGTCGTTTCAGGGATCGATGCCCTCATGCGCGCAGCAGTTGCCATGCAGTGAGCCCCACGTTGAGCAAGGTGGAGGGCTTGTCAGATCATGTGGTGGCTTGTCACATGAACGATGGTTTTTCTCAATCCCATTTTGGGGACCCTGTATGAATGAGTTGTTGCTGCGCGTGCAAAATCTGAGCGTTCAATTCACAGGCGCCCGAAAAGCACAGGCCTTGCGTGACGTGAGCTTTGATGTGGCCAAGGGCGAAGTGCTCACTTTACTGGGCGAGTCGGGCTCAGGCAAGAGCGTCACACTGAGAACGCTCTTGGGCTTGAACCCCAAGAAAACGACCCAGGTGTCGGGCAAGGTGCTCTTGGGTGACCAAAACACCTTGACCCTTGAAGAACACGAAATGAGGCTTTACAGAGGACGTGTCACGTCCATGGTTTTTCAAGAACCGGGGCTCGCCTTTGATCCGGTGTACACCATTGGCGCACAAATGGTGGAAGCTTTGCGTGCGCATGAACCCATTGATCACGACGCCGCTATGCGCAAAGCCCTTCAAATGCTTGAACGGGTTCAAATTCCGCAAGCTCAAAAGCGTCTGTCCGCATATCCCCATGAATTGTCAGGGGGTATGAAGCAAAGAGCCATGATTGCGTTGGCGCTCATGTGTGACCCTCAATTGCTCTTGGCCGATGAGCCGACCACTGCGCTTGATGCTTCTGTACAAATTCAAATTTTGCTGCTCTTAAGAGAACTTCAAAAGGAGCGCAACATGTCCGTGATCTTTGTCACGCACGACATTGGCGCTGCGGTGGAGGTCTCCGACAGAATTGCAGTGATGTATGCCGGTGAAATTGTAGAGATGGGAACGGTTCATCAAATGATTCAGTCTCCTAAACACCCTTACACCCAAGGTTTGTTGGCGGGCGCCATCGGTGCCGATCAAAGAGGCCGAGCGCTCAAGACCATTCATGGCTCACCCCCCGATTTGAGCCAACTCCCAACAGGCTGCAGCTTTGCGCCAAGGTGTTTCAAAGCCAGTGCGCGCTGTCACGAGACAAGTCCCCCTTTGAACAACAATGGCCATACAGCGCTCGCGTGTTGGCACCCCCTTTGAGCAAAACATGCGCGGCTCAACCCTGTATGGACAAGAGAAGAAAACCCGTGGCGGCATGGCCTTGGAGATCTTTCATAAAATCTCGGATGCCATTGCAATGGGCCACTTCTCACCCGGGGAGCGGCTTGATGAAAACACCCTGGCTGCGCGCTACCAAGTCTCTCGCACACCCGTCAGAGAGGCTTTAAAGCAACTGAGCAGCTCGGGCTTGGTGGTCACTCGACCCAACCACGGTTGCAGAGTTGCACAGATCACGCCACAAAGCTTGGACCAACTGTTTGAAGCCATTGGGGAGCTTGAAGCGACCTGTGCACGCCAT
>CAIOTD010000059.1 GCA_903861115.1 uncultured Burkholderiales bacterium | reverse complement strand
TCAGAACGCCCCAACCCGTGAGCGTCAAGCGCCTTGAGAAAGCATGGGCCTTGTTGCAGCAGTAAAAGAGTGGCGCTGAGGCCCGCTCTCAAGCGCCAGCGCGGCCCTTAAAGCTTGGCCAGTCGCTCGAGCGCCAAATTCAAGGTCTCGTCCTTCTTGGCAAAACAAAAGCGGATGATGCCCTGATCAAAGCCATCGCGATAAAAGGCCGACAAGGGAATGGCCGCCACCCCAATCTCTTGGGTCAACCACTCACAGAACTTGGATTCGCCCAAGGACTTCTCTGGCACCTTCAAATCGTCCAAACGCACGCATTGAAAGTAGCTGCCCTCTGAGGCCAGCAGGGTAAAGTGTGTTTTCTCTAGACCCGCCCTGAAGAGGTCACGCTTTCTTTGATAAAACGCGGGAAGCTGCAAATAGGGGCTGGGGTCTTTCATGTACCTGGCCAACGCGTGTTGCACAGGGGTGTTGACCGTAAAGACGTTGAATTGGTGAATTTTCCTGAACTCAGCGGTGAGAGGCGCGGGTGCGGCGCAGTAAGCCACCTTCCAGCCCGTCACGTGATAGGTTTTTCCAAAGCTTGAAATGATAAAGGCGCGCTCGGCCAGAACGGGAAAACTCGCCGCACTGATGTGGTGGTGAGGTGCGTAGACCATGTGTTCATAGACCTCATCGCTGATGAGAAAGATGTCTGTGTCTTTGAGGAGGGCGCTCAATCGTTGGTAATCCTCTGCGCTCCAAATGGTGGCACTCGGGTTGTGGGGGGAGTTGATGATGAGGGCTCGTGTTTTGGGCGTGATGGCCTTTTCAATCGCCTCAAAGTCGACCTTGAAACTGCCCGGCGTCAAGGGCACCGGGACCACAATGCCCCCAGACAACTCGATGTTGGGAATGTAGCTGTCGTAGCAAGGTTCGAGCACAATGACCTCGTCGCCCGTGCGCACGATGGCCAAAATGGCGCTCAAAATGGCTTGCGTCGCACCGGCCGTGATGGTGATCTCGCTGTTGGCGTCATAGGTTTTGTGATACAAAGCTTCAATCTTTTTCGACACGGCCCCCCTCAACTCTTGAACGCCTAGCATCGAGGGGTACTGGTTCAAGCCTTCCTGCATGGCATCGGTGACGTGCTGCACCAACTCGGGTGCACAAGCAAAGTCAGGAAAGCCTTGGCCCAAATTGACCGCTTTGTGCTCGAGCGCGAGCGCGGACATGACCGTAAAAATGGTGGTTCCCACATGGGGCAATTTGGATTCCAATACAGGTGTCATGGCGTCAGTGCATCAATAAAAGAACAGTTAAAAAAAGGTCCCAAGCTCTGTCAGCACGGCGGGCCTGTTCAAACCAGCCGTCAAGACTTTCAAATTTGAACCCAAAGAGCGCCATCGCTTCAGAGGAGTTCTACCAGTGTCAGCACAGTGAATTTCATGCTTTGACGTGGCTCATGGCCTCATGAATGGTTTTTTCTGTCAGTTTGGGGCTGAGCAGTTGGGCAAAGGACAAGACAAATTGTCTGAGATAGGCCCCTTTTCTAAAGGCCACGCG
>CAIOTD010000058.1 GCA_903861115.1 uncultured Burkholderiales bacterium | reverse complement strand
ATGGTCGCTCTGTTCAAACGCAAGCGCAGTCTTCGGACACGCTGTTGAGCGTGTTGGCAGACGATTTTAAAATCAACGGTTCAAAATTTGGTTGTGGTCGTGCGCAGTGTGGTGCCTGTACGGTTTTGGTGGATGGGGACCCTTTGCGCTCCTGTGTCGCGCCCTTGTCAGCCGTTGCTGGACGCTCGGTGCAAACGCTAGAAGGCTTGACGGAGAACGGCAAACCCAGCGCCCTGCAACAAGCCTTTATTGATGAACAAGCTGCACAGTGTGGCTACTGCACGTCGGGCATGATTTTGCAATCTCAAGCACTTTTAGAGCGCAACCCCAAACCCACTGAGCAAGAAGTCAGGCAAGCGCTAGACGGAAATTTGTGTCGTTGTGGTGCGCACAATCGCATCGTCAGAGCGGTCATGAGGGTGGTGAAAAAATCATGAAAAATCCTTTGAATCAATTGAACCGGCGTTCGCTTTTAAAGTCTTTGGGTTATTTCTCGCTCGCCTTTGGTATTCCTCTTCAAAGTGAGGTCTCTTTGGCTGACGCGCCCAACAACAAGCCGGCGTTGCCTGGGGATCTCAACATCAACCGAAAATTAAGTGCTTGGCTCAAAATCAATGCGGACAAAACCGTCACGCTCTTGGTGGGCAAGGTTGAATTGGGGCAGGGCGTCTTAACGGCGGTCAGTCAAGTTTGTGCTGAAGAGCTGGACGTGGAGATGTCTCGGGTCAAAGTGATTTCCGGTGACACCGCCTTGGTGCCCAATGAAGGGGTCACGGCGGGCTCCTTTTCAATGCCCTATTGCGCCACCGCTGTTCAATACGCCAGTGCAGAACTGCGGTCCATTTTGTTGGGGCTGGCCAGTGAGAAATTGAAAACGCCCTTGGAGGGCTTAAGTGTTCAAGATGGCCTGATCAAAAGTGTCACAGGCTTGAGCGTGAGTTATTGGGATTTGGTGCTCGGTGCGGCACTTGAGAAGGAGGCCACAGGGTTGGTCAAACCCAAAGACCCCAGCCAATACAAGCTCATCGGCAAAAACGTTATCCGAGTCGATTTTCCTAAAAAGATGACCGGTCAAGAGATCTTTATTCAAGAGCTCAGACCCAAGGGCATGGTGTACGCACACATTGTTCGCCCACCTTCTTATTTGAGCGAACTCTTGTCAGTCGATGAAAGCGTGGCTCGCACCATGCCTGGGGTTTTGAAGGTGGTCAAAAATGGTCGTTTTCTTGGGGTGATTGCAAAAAGAGAACAGCAAGCGTTGGCCGCGGCCAATGAATTGAGCAAGTCTGCCAAGTGGGCAGAGCACACTGAACTGCCCACCCACGAGGGTATTTTCGACTGGTTGCTCAAAACCAAACCCAACAAGATCATTGCGACCAAGCAGCAAGTGCGCGCCAGTGCAGAAGTGCCAACGAAGGTGATTGAGGCGACCTACTTCCGCCCCTTTCACATGCACGCCTCCATTGGGACCTCTTGTGCCATTGCGACCTTAGACGGCGATGGACAACTTCTCATTCAAACCCACAGCCAATCGGTCTTTGAGACGAGTTTGGCCATTGCAAAGATGCTGGGCATGGACCCCTCCAAAGTGAGGTGTCAACACCAGCAAGGCGCAGGCTGTTATGGGCACAACATGGCCGACGATGCTGCAGCCGATGCCGCATTGCTCGCTTGCGCTTATCCTGGCGTGCCTGTGCGTTTGCAGTACACCAGGCAGCAAGAGCATCAATGGGAGCCCTATGGCTCTGCCATGGTCATCAAAACCAAAGCGGCGCTTGACGACCAAGGCAAAATTTTGGATTGGGATCTTCAACTTTGGTCCAACCCCCACGGCACGCGCCCAAGTGGAGAAGCCGGCAACTTGTTGTCTGCTCGCTATTTGCAAAAGCCCTTTGAGTTGCCCCTGCCAATCAATGGCGGACCACCCAATTACGCGGCTGATCGCAATGCCATTGCTCTGTATGATTTCCCAGGTCATCAAGTCCTGACCCATTTCATCACCGACATGCCTGTTCGAGTCTCCTCCACCCGGGGCTTGGGGGCTTATGCCAATATTTTTGCCATTGAGTCTTTTATCGATGAGTTGGCGCATGCCTTCAAAGCCGATCCAGTGGAGTACCGTTTGCGGTACTTAAAAGACGCCCGAGCCCGAGATGTGATTCAAAAGGCCGCAGCGATGCTCGGATGGGGAGCCATTGTGAAAAAACCAGGTCATGGCCGTGGCATTGGCTTTGCAAAATACAAAAACATCGCCACTTATTGTGCCGTTGCTCTAGAGGTTGAGGTCAATGAAAAGACCGGACGCATTCGAGTGACCAAGGCGGTGGCCAGCGCTGATGCAGGTCAAATTGTCAATCCCGATGGCGTTAAAAATCAAATTGAAGGGGGACTGATTCAGTCGCTCAGCTGGACCCTCAAAGAGGAGGTCAAGTTTGACCAAACTCGAATTTTGGCCGAGGACTGGACAAGCTATCCAATTTTGACCTTTTCTGAAATACCTCACATCGATATTGAATTGATTGATCGTCCAGGCATGCCTTTCTTGGGCTGCGGCGAGGCCTCTCAAGGGCCGACAAGTGCTGCGCTGGCCAATGCGGTATTTGATGCCACGGGCGTGCGTTTTAGGCGCTTGCCTTTGACCCCGGATCGCGTCATGCAAGGTCTTCGTAAGACTTGAAAACGCAAAGGGCCGAGCTCAAAAAAAAGGAGTCACGCGGGTGACTCCTTTTTTTAATGGGTTTGCTGTTGTTGAGCGAGCAGCTCGGTGATCAACTTTCGGTGCTCGGTGCTGCAGGTTTAACCTCCACCTTGGCCGCCTCTTTAGGGGGAGAGCAGTCAAAACAGACGAAGGTGGTGCTTCCAAGAAGGCGCTTAAAAGAGCCATGACTCCTGGATTTGTGAATGCCACACTTGATACAACTCATGGTATCTCCCGTGCGCCCTTCGGTTCCAAAGGGGGACCCACCTGTTTTGGACTTGTATCTGAGTCCATCATTTGAAATTTTGGTTTTATCGTCGCGTGGCATAGTCTCTTTTATGATTTCAATGTAAGGTTGAAAATAAAGTCGATATTATAAATTTCAACAGAATCCCTCAATTATCCTAGGTTTTAGGCACAAATCGATCATTTAAACTCATTGAAGGGTCTATTTTGAGCGTAAATGGACGTTTTTGATCACCAAAATGGGTGTTGCCGCGAGCAAGGCCCTGCTCATTGAGGAGGGCGCGTTTCAAGCCCATGAATCTGGGGCACGGTCGGAGCGCCATCTGGACCCCAAGGTCCGTCGGAGCTTGAGATCATTTTTGGGCCGTTTGATCAAGCCTTGGGTCTGAACATCTGAAAGAGCTGATCGGCGCCAATGTTGAAGTAGTCTCCCGGGCCACCTCCGCGGACAATGTGCTGCGCGCTTGAGGTGTTGTAGATGCCGTCTTTGAGCAAGCGTTTGTCGATGTGCACGGCAATGACTTCACCAAACACCATCCAAGTGGGGATCTTTTCACCAGCGCTGTTCATCAGTTGATGAATTTGCGTGCATTTGCACTCAAACGTCACAGGGCTTTCTTTGACCCTGGGAACATCGATCAGTGTGGAGGCCATCGGCGTGAGTCCCGCCAGATCAAACTCGCTGACTTGTGGAGGAACAGGTGCGCAGGTTTGGTTCATTTGTTCGGCCAATGGGCGCGTGACCAAATTCCAAACAAAGCTTTTGGTCTCTTCAATGTTGCGAAGCGTGTCTTTGTAGCCGTTGCTGGAAAAGCCAATGATGGGCGGGATGTAATTAAAGCCATTAAAGAAGCTGTAGGGTGCCAAGTTGACTTGCCCGGTTGCGCCCTTGGAAGAAATCCAACCAATGGGTCGAGGTCCCACGATGGCATTGAAGGGGTCGTGGGGTAAGCCATGTCCATTTTTAGGCTCGTAGGAATGAATTTCGTCGGTCATGGTGGTGCGTTGTTCGGTGAGTTGGCGTGAGGTCTTTGCTTGACCTGTCAAGGGTCCATTGTAAACAGTTCGAGGCCACACAATTTGCCTCAGGAAAACGCGCGGTTTTGAGTGCAGGGCCAATGCGTTCATGGGTTTCGATTGTAGAATAGCGGCTTCATTGACCGCCTCTCTTCGCCTTTTTTAAGGTCAAAGCAGGCCACCTCCACCCATACCATTTATGATCAATCGTCGACAAGTCACTCAACTCTTGGGTTACGGCGGGCTTTTTGGAGCATCCTCTTTGGGGGCCTCAAATTCGTTGGCCGCCGTGCCATCTGCGCTTGAACCTTGGCCCAGCAAATCCATCCGATTGATCGTACCGTTCTCTGCCGGCGGAGGAAACGATACCGTGGCAAGAGCGGTGAGTGAAAAGTTGTCCGTGGTGCTCGGACAAAGAGTGATTGTCGACAACAAAGGGGGCGCTGGTGGCGCCTTGGGTGCCGAGTTGGCCGCCCATTCGGAGCCTGATGGTTACACCTTGTTTTTGGGGGGCGTTGGAAGTTTGGCCATCAACCCCGCCACAAGGGACAAGTCCAGTTACGATCCCATCAAAGATTTTGCGCCCATTTCCTTGCTGGCTTTGGCGCCTTTGGTGGTCGCTGTTCACCCAAGCCTTGGCGTGTCCACCCTGCAAGACTTGGTCAACAAAGCGAAGGACAAATCACTGAATTTGGCTTATGCGTCCAATGGCGTTGGAAGCTCATCCCATTTGGCCGCTGAACTCTTTTGCTCAATGGCCAATGTGCAAATGACGCACATTCCTTACAAAGGGCTGGCGCCCGCTTTGGCCGATTTGCTCTCTGGACAAGTCAAGCTGATGTTCTCTAGCAGTGTGGCCATCTTGCCCCACGTTGCCACTGGGCGTTTAAAGGTCTTGGCCAGCACAGGTCTTAAACGAAGCAGCGCGTTTCCTGATTTGCCAACCATCGCTGAATCTGGATGGCCTGGGTACCGAGCCAGTTCTTGGTATGGAATCTTGGCGCCGGCGGGAACCCCGCAACGGGTCGTGGATAAAATCAACCAAGGCATCGATTCTTTCTTGACCAAGGACGACTTTAAAGCCGCATTGAGCGCTGAAGGGGCCGAGTCAGCAGGAGGAAAACCGGAGCACTTTGCTGGCTTCATGCGCGAAGAGCTCGATCGCATGAAAATACTCGTCAAAAAAATCAACCTGCGCATGGATTGAAGTCCGTGAAGCCGACGGCGTTTACTTTTTCTTAAACTTTTTATTCTTTTTTATGTCTGATTCTGTTCGCGATAATCCCTACACCAGAGAACTGGCGCAATTCGTCTCCACACTTCAATATGAAGATATCCCTCAAAACGTGATCTCTCGCATCAAGTTGTTGATGCTCGACTCACTGGGCTGTGCGCTGTATGGAGCGCATTTGCCTTGGAGTCAAATTTTGCTTGAAACTTTAAAAGCGGTTGACTCAAGTCAAGGCGCTCAAGTTTGGGGTACGCGTGAAAAGCTGTCGCTTCCTCACGCCGCTTTGATCAATGGCACTTTGGTGCAAGGCTTTGAGCTCGATGATGTCCACCGCCAAGGCGTCATGCACGTGGGTGCCGTGGTCTTGCCCGCTTTGTTGGGCGTGGCCGAGAACAGACGTCAAATGACGGGCATTGACTTCTTAACCAGTGCGGTTGCCGGCTATGAAGTGGGTCCTCGCGTTGGCGTTTGTATGGGGGCGGAGCACATTGCGCAAGGCTGGCATTCTGGTGCAACTTTGGGGGTGTTCTCCGCTGCCGCAGGTGCAGCCAGGGGGCTCAAGTTGGATCCCCAACGCACGGTTCACGCCTTGGGTGTGGCCGGCACGCAGGCGGCGGGCCTGATGGCTGCGCAGTATGGCTCCATGGTCAAACGCATGCACGCAGGCAGGTCTTCTCAAAGTGGTCTTTATGGCGCTCTTTTGGCAGAAAAAGGCTTTACTGGCATTGAGGCGGTGCTTGAGAGTGAATATGGTGGATTTTGTACCACCTTCTCCAGGTCCACCGATCGTTTTAACTTGGATGAACTCACCGCAGGTTTGGGTCAAGTTTGGCAAACCATGGGCGTTGCACTCAAGTTTTATTCTTGCGTGGGTAGCAACCACACGACTTTGGATGGCATCAGAAACCTCCAAGCCCAAAGACCTTTTGGTCCCAGCGACATTGATCACATCATGATCAGTGGCTCACAAGTCACCATGGACCATGTGGGCTGGCCGTACAAGCCTGAGGGACTGACTTCGGCTCAATTGAATTTGCCTTATTGTGTGGCCACACTTCTCCTTGATGGAGATTGCTTTGTCGATCAATTCACACAAGACTTGGTGGCCGATCCAACGCGAATGGCCTTGGCAGAAAAAGTCAAAGTCAAACACGATGAACACATCACCTCTCTTGGTTCAAAATTCAGACACATGGTTCATGTGGAGGTGTTCTTAAAGGACGGGACCGTCTTGAAGGACACCGTTGAATACCCACGTGGCAGTGAGCACAACTTTGCCTCAGAAGCGGATGTGGTCAAGAAGTTTGAACACTTGGCCTCCCAAGCGCTCAATCGCTCGCAAGTGGAGCAATTGAGGGACGCGATGCTTGGACTTGAAAAATTAAGCGACGCAGGAAAAATTGTTGACTTGATGAAAGTCGCTTGATCGAAGTCTTGAAAACCCAATGCCAATCTGGGCTTGCCCAGTTGTGCATTGGCTCACGCGGTGTGAGGACTCAGTCGCTGGCGTAATGCTTCTCTAAGCGATCGTAGAGAT
>CAIOTD010000057.1 GCA_903861115.1 uncultured Burkholderiales bacterium | reverse complement strand
TGCCAATATATCAGCACCCCGATTTGCAGCGGGGAGCCCTCTGAACAAATAGCACATGCTGATCATGGCTTGTAATTCCTCCCAACTGGCTCCTGCACGCCTAGCGGCAACACCATGGGTCGTGGCCGCATCGTTCATGTCCATGAGCAACATGCCAAAAATCATCAATTGAACCGTCTTTTGATCAAAACACTCAGGGTACATGGCGTGAGTTCTGGCTTGCTCTTGCAAGTCAAGCATTTTCGGATCGAGTGCACCCGTGACAGCAAATCTTGACTGTATTCTTGGCGGCACAAAGCCCAAAAGATCCTTGTAAATTTCACCCCGCTTTTCGGGTGAATCTTGGCCCTCAAGATAAGGACCGATAGCTTGCTTGATTGAATCAAGGTCGGGTGAAGCGTGCGTTGTAGAACTCATGGTGATGGACTTTTCAAAAAATAAAACTAGAAAATTAAGATGTAGGCAATTTTTTAAAATGGCTTATGCATATCAACCTCAATCAACTGAGGCCCATTCATTGCAATGACGGCTTTTAGTGTATGAAAGAATTCTTTTAAATCTTTGACTCTGAACCCCTCAACACCCTGGGATTTAGCCAAGCCCACCCAATCGAGTGAAGGTGAATTGAGGCTGAGCATGCTCAGGGCTTTTTCTCCTGAGCCAGTGGCACCAACATTGACCAACTCGCCTTTTAGTATTTCGTAGGATTGGTTCGCAAAAATAATGACTTTTACATTGAGCCTCTCTCGAGCCATGGTCCATAAGGACTGCAATGTGTACATAGCACTGCCGTCTCCCTCTAAAGCCAAGACCGTGCGATTCGGTGCGGCAATGGCGGCACCCACAGCGGCAGGAAGCGCAAAACCAATCGATCCGCCCATCAAATTAAGCCAGTCGTGAGGCTGGGCAGACATGGTGAAGGCATCAAAATCTCGCCCCGTTGTGATTGACTCATCAACCACGATCGCATGTTCAGGGATCAAAGCCGTTAAAACTTTTGCTATGCCAGCCTGGTCAAATGGACCGTCAGGGCATTCGGGTTGATTCAACTGAGCGAGGACGGGTTTGAGTTTGGATGCACCCAAATGTTCAACCAACATTTGTAAAGCGTGATGTATATCCTCTCCCAAACCAACCAACTCATCAATCGCGCAATCCTTTGAGAACAGATAGCTCGGTTTATTGGGGTAACCGAAAAAGGCCACAGGTTTTTTAGCCCCCACCAAAACAATGTGCTTGTAGTCCTTCAGCATCTCAAGGGCAGCATTGACAGAAAAAGGAATGGACTTTGCTTTGACGCGTCCAGCACCCCTTTGAATCCTGGCGTTGTTGTATTCCGAATGGATCACACATCCTGTTTTGGCAGCTATCTGCCCTGCCAATGCCAAGGACTCCGCTCTTAGGGCAAGACCTCCCAATAAAAGTGCCTTAGGACCTGGCGAAGACAATACCTTGGCAATTCGTTGAACTACCTGCTCAGAGATTTGGGATCTAGCCGCAGGCTTTTTGGCTTTTACAACTTCTCCGCCAGGCCCCCATGCTGTATCGGCTGGCAAGATCAAGGTTGCGATTTGCCCAGGAGATTGTTGTGCTTGCTCAATGGCAAGGGCACCCTCTTTAGACACATCCATCGAGCTTTTTGCCGTCTTCACCCAGTGAGACATGGGTCTCGCAACACCCTCAATATCGGAGGTCAATGGGGCATCGCATTCAATGTGATGCAATGCATGTTCACCCACAATATTGACAATGCCAGAATTGGCTTTCTTTGCATTGTGTAAATTGGCCAAACCGTTACCAAGCCCAGGACCCAAATGAAGGAGTGTTGAAGCAGGTTTGTCAGCGATTCTGTAATAACCATCAGCCGCACCGGTCACCACACCTTCAAACAAGCCTAAAACACAGCGAACGCCAGGCACTTTGTCCAAGGCAGACACAAAATGCATTTCTGAAGTCCCTGGATTTGTAAAACAGACCTCCACAGAATTCTCGACGAGTGTTCGAACCAAACTTTCTGCACCATTCATCTTGAGAACACCTTCCATAAAACGTACAAACTTAAAGATTTAATTTTAGGATACAAAAACAAGAACACTTCACTGGGCTTCTGATATTTGAGAATAGGGGGCCGTTTGACCATGCCCACCTGCAAATAAAAGCGGCTTTAATCCAGCCTTTTCAACGGCCTTTGCAAGTTGACTTTGTGTCGCGTTTAATTTCCCTTTGATTTGGTCCCTTCCTGGCGCCCAAAGATCGGTCACAAAACCAATTTGCACATCACTTACATATCCAAAAAGCATGCCTTTTGCGTGAGTATTTTCCAGCAACCAAGCGGACACCTCGCGAGAGCCATCGCTGTCCTTGAAAACATCCTTGACCTCAATGATTTTGGTTCTGGCAAGACTGCCTCCCTGCAAGTCAGGGTTGAGCGTATAAGGTGCATTTAACATTTTCTTAAAATGAGCCACATTGCTAGACCCCACCACAAGAGTGGCTCCAATGGCAGCGTAGGCCCTAAAACCACCGGCGTGATCCATGTGGTGGTGCGTCAGAATCAAGTACTTGATGGGCTTTCCGACATATTTGGTTTGAATGAGCTCAATTGTGCGCTTTGATTGCCAATCCGTGGTCGGCGCATCAAAAACGACTAAATGATCCTTCATCTCAATGATCAAACTGTTGGCTGATCCGCGCGATTGATGGTCTACGCCAGGCGCAAGGGGCGTCAAAGCCAAATCAGACACAGCTTGCATATCAAATGCATTGTTATCTGAGTCAATCAAGGTCCCTATGATTTGGCGACGAATAGGCCACTGAAAATTAATCATGCCAACTGCGGGTTTAGCAGCCGAACTCAAAAGCTTTGCAGGAATTGAAAAATTAGCCTCACTCAATGCAGGGTTCAATTGGTAGTCTTTGACATCGATATCAGAAATCAAGCGGCCATCAAATTCATAACTCATTTTTGATGGCAGTACGACCCCACCCCATTGACCCCACTCCCTGAACACCAAGTCATAGGTCACGTCCCCATGAATATTGTCGTAGTCAAACGTGCGGACTCGAAGCGGCAACTTGGTCGTGGAGTCAAAAATGACGGTGAACACCTGGTCATTTCTTTGATCATTCAACACATACTTGAGTGCAGAGTAACTCACGCCATCGATCAATACATCGGCGCACGCTTGGACTCTCAAAGGATGTCTTTTCATCTCAATGAGCAGCAAAGCAGAGGATCTCGCAAACTCTCTTTGAGCCACCGCCAGCCTTACACTTGACATGGTGTGCCCAGGCGGATCGCTTTCCTTGTTTTGCTTGACTCTTGTATTGCTCTCAATACCCGCAATATAGCCCGCATTTGGCCTAACCACCTCACTGAACGTGTAAGTTCGCGTTGTGGGATAAACAAAATTTTTGACCCAATCGACCTGAACAAATCCCTCGTCAAAATTCCTTTTAACTTCAAAATTGGAATTAGAAGCAAACTTCATCTCGCCACCTGCCTCAAAGGACTGCTCAGGCTCCCATTGCTTCATACTTGCTTTGTATTGGAGTGTATGAATGGATTCGAGCTTGGATAAACCTCCCATGGCTTTGATGGCTTGGTCCACCAAGGCTTGCTGAGCCATGCACAAGCTTGAAGTGAAACTCAGACCTAATATGAGGAATTTAAACATTGGCATCTTTGGGTTATTCATTGAAGGACAAGGGTTGCTTGGACAATCGACTCATAATTTGAAATTAGCGATGTAAATTAAATTTTTGCGCCCTTTTCCCATTGTCAACCTCTGTGGTGTAGACACTGCCTTGTGAATCAACTGCAATGTTATGCACCCAGTGAAAATCTCCTGCATTTCTTCCGCTTCGTCCAAATGAGCCGATTCGTTCTCCTGTTTCTTTCAAGACAATGTGAACCTCATTGTTGGTGCCGTCTGCGATCAATATATATTTTTGTGATTCATCCGATGGAATCAAATCCCAGACAGAACCAGAGCCTTTGGTATCAGCCTCATAGACCATTTGTTTAATGAATTTGCCATTTTTCTCAAATACTTGAATTCGATTGTTAGCACGATCACAGACATAAAGCGTGTTGTCTTTCATCAAGCGCACACAATGCACGGGATTTGAGAACTGCGGAGAGCTTGGATTAAAGCTTGGCATGTCTGCATCACTTGGCACACTGCCGTATGCACCCCAATGCCTTTTGTAAGCCCCAGTGCTTGCATCAAAAACAATGACGCGTTTGTTTAAATAACCATCGGCGACATATATTTCGTTGGCCGGTACATCCATGTTCATGTGCGCGGGTCGACCCAATTGTGTAGTTGAGTTGCTACCCAAGCTTTTTCCAGGTGAACCAATTTGAAGTAAAAATTTTCCCTCCACAGTGAACTTCAATATCATGTGGTCACTTGCATCATTTCCACCCAACCAAACATTGTTTTGAGGATCGATATAAATACCGTGTTCATTTTTGGGCCAGTTGAAGCCCTCGCCTGCACCACCCCAAGCCCTGAGTAAATTGCCTTGTCGATCAAACTGCAAAACTGGCGGCGCAGCAACGCAACATTTCGATCTTTTGGGCGTTAAAGTTGCGCCCTTTTCATCGTCTGAAACAGTCAGAGGCCTGTGAATGAGCCAAACATTGTCTTTTGCATCAACAGCAACCCCAGAAACTTGACCCAGTATCCAGTTGTTTGGCAAGGGTTTTGGCCAATACGGGTCAACCGAGTATTTTGGCCCATTTACTGCTCCCTCGATCCGATTACTGACCTGAGCATGGCTTACAGTTACAAATCCCCAAAGCGTTGAAAGCGCGACAATGAGAGCTATATATAAGTGTTTGGACTTCATTTGGACCCTTGTGGTGTGACTGATTTCAGGGAAACTCCCAAAAAATCACAAACAAAAAAACAAGGTCCAAAGTCATAGCTGGACCAAAATTTACGGATCAGCCATGTTAATGAAGTTTAAGAGGCAAGAAAACAGGTATAACCATTAGGTCTTTTGCTTTTGTTTACCCCAGATGAGTCAGGGGCCAACTGGCTTTACCCTTCATGGTTGAAGCCTATGTTCTTCGTCACGGTTAACCATTTTGACTTTTCTCGCTCCAAAAACTGCGTAAATTCTGCTGGCGTGCTGAGTAAAGGCTCCATCCCATTTGCGAGCAATTTTTCCTTGACGAGAGAGGTCTTGGACGCGGCGATCAAGCTCGTAGAAATCTTCTTGACCAGCTCAGCAGGCAAATGGGCTGGAGCAAAAAGACCGTACCAAGCATCAGAGGAGACGCCTTGAATTCCCATTTGTAACAGTGTGGGCACACCTGATATCAACTCGGAAGGGGTATCTGAAGCCACGCCAATGGCGTTGAGCCTGCCGTCCTTTACAAAACCACTGATGGCTGCGGGTGTGGCAAACGATAATTGAACGTGACCTGCAACCACATCCCCAATTGCAAGCGCACTTCCCTTGTAAGGCACGTGTGACACTTTGAGGCCCAATTTCGCCAAAAAAACCTCCATGGCCAAATGGGTATGACCACCAGACCCACCCGATGAGTAATTGAGTTTATTGGGGTTGGATTTAGCAAACGCAATAAGTTCGCTTAAAGATTTGATACCACTCGCCTTAGAGGTCACCAGGACCAAGGGAACCGTTGCCAAAAGAGAGATCGGTGTGAAGTCTCTCTTTTCCTCAAAAGTAAATTTTTGTTTAAGTACTCCACTGATGAGTTGAGAGGTGGCGACCAAGCCCAACGTATAACCGTCAGGTGCAGCAGCGCTCAGCATCTCAAGGCCAATCATTCCAGAGGCGCCACTTCGGTTATCGACAATGCAAGACTGCTTCCAAGAATCGCTCGCTACCTGGGCAAATATTCTCGCTGCTGCATCTGTTCCAGCTCCACTACTGCTTGGACAAATCCACTTCACGACACGAGAGGGGTAATCTCCAGCATTGGATGCTGAACTTTGACTCCCCCCGGAGGACTGAGCAAAGACACGCATACCAGACAAAGGCTCAAGACGAACAAAGTTAATTTTCCAAGGTTTTTTCCAATACTGCAACAACCG
>CAIOTD010000056.1 GCA_903861115.1 uncultured Burkholderiales bacterium | reverse complement strand
GGGCCGGCACTGCTCGATACGCTCAGGGGCTATTTGAAGCCAGACAGGCTTGAGCAACTGCGCGAGTTTGATTTGGCCGCACTGGAAGCGCAGATTGCGCCAAACAGTGCACTGGCCGATGTCCATGCCGATGCCCATGCCCATGCTTGGAGTGAACACGAAGAACTTCAAACGATGTCGCAAAAAGAGTCGGATGAAAGTATTGAGCCCAACGCGGCTGCGATCAAGGACGACCAGGCCGATGACTTGATAGAAGAAAAAGACGACTCGGCAATGGAGATGAATGAAGAGCAAGGGGCCGTGAGTGATGTCACAAGCCTGCAGACGAACGAGGCTGAGAATGATCATGCTCCGCCGGCACAGACCACCGAGGTGGTGATCCCGTTTGAGCAACTCAGAGCGCAGCGACTTCTTGAGAACTTTCCGTGGTTGAGCGACTTGCCGCAAACTTGGGTGCTCGAGTTGTCAAGCTTTCAACTCAAAGGGGTGCGTGAATTTGAAGCGACAGCTGCGACGATTTTGAACATCAGCCAAGATCACTTGGATTGGCACAGCGACATGGACGATTACGTCCAGGCCAAAAGTGTGATTTTTGGCGAAAAGACGCAGCGCATTTTGAACCGAGAAGACCCTGCCGTCATGGCCTTTGTGCCGCAGGCCAAAGAAAAGGTCAAGCAAGCCTTTGGCGCAAAGTCCAAAGCCAAAGCGAGTGCTGCGCCGCTTTGGGTGGAGTTTGGCTATGAGATGCCCGAGCGCGCTGGTGATTTCGGTGTGGAGCATGTCAACGGCATGGCTTGGCTGGTTCGGGCCTTGCCCGAATCGGGTCTCAAAATCAAGAAAAACCAAGCGCTGGAAGAGTTAGAGATTCAACGCTTGATGCCCGTCGATGCGCTCAGAATCTTTGGACGGCACAATGCATGCAACGCACTTGCCGCGCTTGCTTTGGCCAGTACCACGCAGGCCAAGTTGGCGCCGATGCTTTATGCCCTTAGAGAATACACCGGTGAGCCTCACCGCATTCAATCGGTTCAAATCATTGAAGGCGTCGAGTACATCGATGACAGCAAGGGCACCAACGTCGGAGCGACTGTCGCGGCCTTGGAAGGTTTGGGGCACGAGCGCAAGTTGGTCCTGATTTTGGGTGGAGACGCCAAGGGGCAAGATTTCTCGCCACTGGTTCAACCCATCAACCGATTTGCGCGGGCTGTGATTTTGCTTGGAAAGGATGCCAAGTCAATCCAAGTGGCGCTCTCATCGGTGAGCGTGAACATCACGCATGTGCAAACCATGCAAGACGCTGTGATGCAGGCCAGCCGTGTGGCAAAAAGTGCAGACGCGGTTCTTTTGTCGCCCGCATGCTCTAGTTTAGACATGTTTAAAAACTATGCACACCGCGCGCAAGTGTTTGCGCAAGCGGTGCAAGAGTTGTCGGAAATGGGAGAGATCGAAGGGGCTCAAGCGGCCATGGATCCAAAGACCGTCCAAGGACATGAGCCGGAGGTGAACCCTTGAGCGCAGCCTCCCTTCTCGCAGGACTTGGGCAAAGACTTTTTTCGCCCAGAGCGCCCGGTTCGTCCAAAGACGATTGGGGCCGAGGCGATGTGCTGCCCGTGCGTGTGCATGGCACACAGTTCACGGCCACCTCCTCCATGCCGGTTCGGTTCAGCGCCTTTGATCAGCCTTTGGTGTTTGTCACCTTGGCCTTGATGCTTTGGGGTTTGGTGATGGTTTATTCGGCCTCGATCGCCATGCCCGACAATCCAAAATTTGTGCATTATTCACAAACCCATTTCTTGGTGCGACACATCATTTCTTTGATCGTGGGCTTGGTGATCGCAGTGATGGCGTTTCAAGTGCCCCTTGAGACATGGGAGAGAGTGGCGCCCTGGGTTTTTATCGTGTCCTTGGTGCTCTTGATCGCTGTGCTGATCCCCTTCATCGGCAAAGGGGTGAATGGTGCGAAAAGGTGGATTTCTCTAGGGGTCATGAATTTTCAGCCATCCGAGTTGGCCAAATTTGGCGTTTTGCTGTATGCGGCCAATTACATGGTGAGAAAAATGGAGGTCAAAGAGAAGTTCTTCACCTCGGTGGCACCCATGGCGATTGCAGTGGGGTTGGTGGGCTCACTCTTGCTCGCCGAGCCTGACATGGGTGCCTTCATGGTGATTGCAGTCATCGCCATGGGCATTTTGTTCTTGGGCGGTGTGAATGCCAGGATGTTCTTCTTGATTGCACTCATTTTGGTGTTCGCCTTTGGCTTGATCATTTTCTTCTCGGATTGGCGGCGTGAGCGCATTTTTGCGTACCTCGATCCTTGGAGCGACAAGTACTCCATGGGCAAGGGCTATCAACTTTCGCACTCCTTGATCGCCATTGGGCGAGGTGAAATATTTGGTGTCGGACTGGGGGGCAGTGTGGAGAAGCTGCATTGGTTGCCCGAAGCGCACACCGACTTTTTGCTGGCCGTGATCGGTGAAGAGTTTGGGTTTGTGGGGGTGATGTGTGTGATTGGTATGTTCATGTGGTTGACGCGTCGCATCATGTACATTGGGCGCCAAGCCATTGCCATGGATCAAATTTTTGCGGGTCTTTTTGCGCAAGGTGTTGGGGTCTGGATGGGCTTTCAGTCGTTCATCAACATGGGGGTGAACTTGGGTGCGTTGCCCACCAAGGGCTTGACCCTGCCGCTCATGAGTTTTGGGGGGTCGGCCATCTTGGTCAACCTTGTGGCGATTGCCGTGGTGCTTCGGGTGGACTATGAAAACCGAATCATGATGCATGGGGGGCGGCTATGAGCACCACAGCACAAGCGTTGATCATGGCCGGCGGAACCGGGGGGCACATCTTTCCCGGCTTGGCGGTGGCGCAAGGCTTGAAGGCGCAAGGCTGGCGCGTGCATTGGCTCGGTGGCGAGGCGCCCAGCATGGAGAGCGATTTGGTGCCCAAGGCAGGTTTTGAGTACCATCCCTTGAACTTCAAAGGCGTGCGGGGCAAGGGCTTGATGAGAATGATCACGGCCCCTTTTGCCGTGATCAAAGCCTTGGCGCACAGCATTCAGATCATTCGGGCCGTGCGGCCCCAAGTGGTCCTTGGTTTTGGCGGCTACATCAGTTTGCCCGGTGGCTTGGCCAGTGTGTTGTGTCGAGTGCCTTTGGTCTTGCATGAACAAAATGCAAAGGCGGGCATGGCCAATGTGTTTTTGTCCAAGCTCACGCGCTTGTGCTTTACGGCCTTTCCCAACGCCCTTCAAGGCGGGCAATGGATTGGCAACCCCATGAGACACGCGTTCATCGGTGTGGCGACACCCAAAGCACGTTATGCCGCAAAGCGTGGCGCGATCAAAGTGTTGGTGGTGGGGGGCAGTCTGGGGGCCAAAGCCTTGAATGAGATCGTGCCCAAAGCCTTGGCGCTCATCCCTGAGCACATGCGCCCGGTGGTGGTCCACCAAAGTGGGGCCAAACAAATTGAAGCCTTGCAGGGGCACTACAAAGAAGCGGGTGTTCAGGCGCAACTCGTGCCCTTCATTGAAGACATGGCCAGTGCGCTGTCAGAGGTGGATGTGGTCATCTCTAGGGCGGGCGCGAGCACCGTCACAGAAATCGCAGCCATCGGCGTGGCCAGTCTGTTGGTGCCCTTCCCGTTTGCGGTGGACGATCACCAAACCGCCAACGCGAACTTCTTGGTTGAGCAATCGGCGGCTTGGTTGTGTCAGCAAAAGGACTTGACGCCTGAGTGGTTGGCACAGTGGCTTGTCGGTTTGACGCGTGAGCAGTTGAGTGAAGTGGCCGCAAAAGCGCATGCACTTAAAAATATAGAAGCCGTTGAGCGCTTGTGTCAGGTGTGTCAAATGCAACTGGAGCCACAGGCATGAAGCACGCCATTCGACACATTCACTTTGTGGGCATCGGTGGTGCGGGCATGAGCGGCATTGCTGAAGTGCTGTTGAACTTGGGCTACCAGATCTCGGGCTCAGACCTCTCCGACTCCCAGGTGCTCAAAAGACTCCAGGGCTTAGGGATTGCAACCCAAGTGGGACACGATGCCAAAAACATTGCAGGCGCAGATGCGGTGGTCACGTCGACCGCGGTGCAGGCTGACAACCCAGAAGTGGTGGAGGCCCACCGATTGTTGATCCCCGTGGTGCCCAGGGCGGTGATGCTGGCGGAGCTGATGCGCTTTAAGCAAGGCATTGCCATCGCTGGCACACACGGCAAAACCACCACGACGAGTTTGGTGGCGAGCGTCTTGGCCCATGCGGGCATGGATCCGACCTTTGTGATTGGCGGGCGCCTCAACAGCGCGGGGACCAATGCCAAGTTGGGTGCAGGCGACTTCATTGTGGTGGAAGCCGATGAATCGGATGCCTCCTTTTTGAATCTATTGCCCACGATGTCTGTGGTGACCAACATTGATGAAGACCACATGGAGACTTATGGGCATGATTTTGAACGCCTGAAGTCAGCGTTTGTTGAGTTTTTGCATCGCATGCCTTTTTATGGGGCTGCTATTTTGTGTGTGGACGATGAAGCCATTCAGTCCATTCTCCCAGATGTGAGTCGCCCCATCACGAGCTTTGGCTTGTCAGAGGGTGCACAAATCAGGGCATTCGATATCCAAGCGCGGGGCGCTCAAATGCACTTCAAGGTCGCCAGGGCCAATGGCACCACATTGCCGCAGTTGCAAGTGGTGCTCAATTTGCCAGGACTGCACAATGTCCGAAATGCACTGGCAGCGATTGCCGTGGCCGTTGAATTGGGGGTGCCAGATCAAGCGGTTTTGGAGGCGCTTGAGCAATTCAAAGGGGTTGGACGACGCTTTCAGCACCATGGGCAAGTCAGCGCCAAGGAGGGCGGCGAGTTCACCTTGATTGAAGATTATGGGCACCACCCGGCTGAACTGTTGGTGACGATTGAGGCGGCGAGAGGGGCTTATCCAGGGCGGCGATTGGTCGTTGCATTCCAGCCCCATCGTTACACCAGAACAAGAGACTGTTTTGAAGACTTTGTGCGAGTTTTACAGTTGGCCGACATGGTCATTTTGACGCAAGTCTACGCCGCAGGTGAAAAACCCATCGTGGCGGCCGATGCCAAGGCATTGGTGAGGGGCTTGCGTGTTGCAGGTTTTGAAAACGTGGTCTTTGCAGAACACTTGGACGATGTGGTCAAGCAAATCGCAAAGGATGCAAAAGCGGGAGATGTGGTGATGTGCATGGGAGCGGGGTCGATCGGGCAAGTGCCTTTGAGGGTCATTGAATCCGTCCAAGGAGTGGCGGCATGAGTTTGATGGCACCCTCTTTTAACATCGCAAGCGCCAAAGTGGCGGTTCTCATGGGTGGGCGCTCGATGGAGCGAGACATCTCGATGCTTTCTGGCACTGGGGTGCTCAACGCATTGAAACAAAAGGGGGTCAATGCCATCGAGTTCGATCCAGCCACGCGAGCCTTGCAAGCCTTGGTGGATGAACATTTCACCCACGCCTTCATCTCTTTGCACGGTCGTTACGGCGAGGATGGAACGGTTCAAGGGGCGCTTGAACTCCTTGGTATTCCCTACACGGGCTCTGGGGTCATGTCCTCGGCGTTGGCGATGGACAAAGTGGCCACGAAACGCATTTGGTTGAGTCACCAACTTCGAACGGCAGAGTTTGAAGTCTTGAGCGCCCAAGACCTGAGTTTAGAAAGCCTGCGTGGCGTGGCCGATCGAATGGGTTACCCCTTGATGGTCAAGCCGCCCCATGAGGGCTCCTCCATCGGTGTGAGCAAGGTCACCGATTTGGCCTCTTTTGAGAAAGCGGTCAACATTGCCAAGCAATACGACAAAGAAATTTTATGTGAACGCTTCATTGCTGGAGAAGAGTTGACGTGTCCCATTCTTGGCGAAGGCCAGGGTGCAAAAGCCTTGCCCGTCGTGCGCATCCAAGCGCCCGAGGGGGCTTACGATTATCAAAACAAGTACTTCACCGATGTGGTTCAATACCATTGCCCCAGCGGCTTGCACGCCGACTTGGATGAGCGTGTGCAAGAGTTGTCACTCAAAGCCTACAGGGCCTTGGGATGCAGAGGTTGGGGGCGTGTGGATTTGATGTTGGACCAGGCCACGCTCGAGCCCTATTTGCTGGAGATGAACACTTCTCCTGGGATGACCTCCCACTCATTGGTGCCGATGTCGGCCAAAGCCAGTGGGGTGGCTTACGAGGATTTGTGCCTAGAAATTTTGAAGGGGGCGACCTTGACCCAACCCTGGGGTGAGTCGAATCGACCGATTGAACTCAAGAGGGGGGAGGGCGCATGACCCGACATGTTCGTCCCAGGCGCGAAGTCAAGCCCGAACCCTTGCCACTCGATATTCGAATGATGCAGCAGTTCAGTCGCTTGCTCATGGCGCTGTTGAGTGTGATCTTGCTGTGTGCTGCGGTGTGGTGGTTGATCCGCTTGCCCGTGTTCGCCATTGCGGGCATCACATTGGTTGGACAAGTCGAACACAACAACGAGGTGACCATTCGCGCCAATGTGACACCTCAGTTAAGGGGGGATTTCTTCACCTTTGATTTGCAAAAAACGCAAAAAATATTTGAGACGGTGCCATGGGTCAGGCGAGCCGTGGTGGAGCGCGAGTTTCCCAACCGTTTGAGAGTGCAGCTTGAAGAGCACCAACCTGTGGCCTATTGGGGAGAAGAGTCTCAGGGCCGGTTGCTCAACAAGCAAGGCGAAGTGTTTGATGCCAACTGGGGTGAAATTGATGAAGAACATTTGCCCAAGCTCAGTGGCCCAGACAACCAGTCTTCACAAGTGTTGGATGTGTACTCAATGATTGAGCCAGAGTTCAAGCGCATGGGCTTGTCGGTTCAAGCGCTGGAGTTGACCGCCAGAGGCAGTTGGAGAGCAAAGCTGGTCAACGCCAGTGTGGTGGAGATGGGCAGAGGCTCACCGGAAGAAATTTTAAACCGCGTCAAGATGTTCACCTTGACGCTGGCGCAGGTGAGCGCGCGCTATGAAAAGAAAGTCAGTGCATTGGAGTCAGCAGATTTACGCCACGATCATGGTTACGCCCTAAGAATGAGGGGCTTGAGCACCGTGGATTTACAAACGATCAAGAGGTAAGGCCGAGGTCTTTATGGCAAAAGAATACAAAGATTTGGTGATTGGACTGGACATCGGCACGAGCAAAGTGATGGTGGTGGTGGCCGAGGTGTTGAATGGTGGCGAGCTGAAAATCGCCGGCCTTGGCGTGTCCCACAGCAGTGGCCTGAAAAGAGGCGTGGTGGTGAACATTGATGCCACGGTTCAAAGCATTCAACAAGCCTTGAAAGAGGCCGAGTTGATGGCCGACTGCAAGATCACACGCGTGTACACCGGCATCACCGGTAGCCACATCCGCGGGATCAATTCGAGCGGCATGGTGGCGGTCAAGGACCGAGAGGTCACGGCACCCGATGTGGCAAGAGTGGTTGAGACGGCCAAGGCCATCAACATCTCGACCGATCAACGCCTGCTCTTGGTTGAGCCGCAAGAGTTTGTGATCGATGGACAAGATGTCAAAGAACCCATTGGCATGAGCGGCATTCGCTTGGAGGCGAAGGTGCACATCGTGACGGGTGCACAAAGTGCCGCTGAAAACATCATGAAGTGCGTGCGGCGTTGTGGCCTGGATGTGGACATGTTGATGCTCAACCCTTTGGCCTCGAGTCGCTCGGTGTTGACCCCTGATGAAAAAGAACTGGGCGTTGCCTTGGTGGACATTGGTGCGGGCACGACCGATGTGGCGATCTTCACGGGTGGCGCGATTCGCCACACGGCGGTGATACCGATTGCAGGCGACTTGATCACGAGCGACATTGCCATGGCGCTTCGAACACCGACCAAGGACGCTGAGGAGATCAAGGTGGAGTCGGGCTTTGCCAAACAACTGCTGGCCGACCCTGAGGTGCAAGTGGAGGTGCCAGGTCTTGGTGACCGGGGCCCACGCATGCTTTCTCGTCAGGCCTTGGCGGGCGTCATTGAGCCGCGAGTGGAAGAGATTTTTGCCTTGGTGCAGCAAGTCATTCGGGACTCTGGGTTTGAGGAGGTGCTCTCTTCGGGCATCGTGATCACGGGAGGCAGTGCATTGATGCCAGGCATGGTGGAGCTCGGAGAGGATATTTTCTTAAAGCCCGTTCGCCGTGGGGTGCCCAATTATTCGGGTGCCTTGGCCGACATGGTCTCCCAGCCCAGAGCCGCAACCGTCATGGGTTTGTTGGAAGAGGCGCGCATGGGCCGCTTGAGAGGTTTTAAAGTGGCACAAAAAAGTGGCTCTGTGAAAACCGCCTTCAGTTATGTCAAAGATTGGTTTGTAGGAAACTTTTGATGAACAGGGTTCGATTCGATTTCAATTCATGTGGACCGTCCGTTTTGGGCGGGCGTTTGCTTCAAAGGGAGCGATGGCGATGGCGCGGCCCGGGTGTGCCGCGATGGTCGCAAGTCGCACCCCTGCAATCGACATTCGATCAAGCATTCAGTGGTGGGAGCGGATAGAAGAAGAACAAAATGTGAAGAAAAAACAATCACAACAAGTCAAGTCAAAAATTAAAGCAATTTCAGGCAACTGCAGATTTAGATTAAAAAATGGGAGAGAGAGTTATGAGTATCGAAATGATTGAAGTTGAAGGTTTCAACGCAGGCACACAAATCAAAGTGATTGGTGTGGGTGGGGGCGGCGGCAACGCGGTGGAGCACATGATCAAAAGCGGCGTCAAAGGCGTTGAATTTGTCTGTGCCAACACCGATGCACAAGCGCTGAGAACCAGTTCTGCTCACCGTGTGATTCAGTTGGGTCAGTCGGGCCTGGGCGCGGGCAGCAAGCCTGAGCGCGGCCGTGAGGCGGCCGAGATGGCGGTGGAAGAAATTCGCGAAGTTTTAGAGGGCTGCAACATGCTCTTCATCACGGCCGGCATGGGTGGCGGAACAGGCACGGGTGCTGCGCCTGTTGTGGCCCGTGTGGCCCGTGAGATGGGGATCTTGACGGTGGGTGTGGTCACCAAGCCGTTTGACTGGGAGGGCGGTCGACGCATGACGCATGCGGAATCGGGTCTCACAGAGCTTGAAGAAAATGTGGACTCGCTCATTGTGGTGCTCAATGAAAAGTTGCTCCAAGTCTTTGGCGACGACATCAGCCAAGATGAGGCCTTTGCGTATGCCAACGATGTGCTCAGAAACTCAGTGGGCGGTATTGCCGAGATCATCAATGTGGAAGCTTTGGTGAACGTCGACTTTGAAGACGTGAGAACTGTCATGAGCGAGCAAGGCAAAGCCATGATGGGAACGGCCAAGGCCAGTGGCCCTGAACGTGCTCGCATTGCGGCAGAACAAGCCGTGGCCTGCCCATTGCTTGAAGGCATCGACATGAGTGGCGCCAAAGGCGTGCTGGTGTTGGTGACGGCCGCCAAAGGCGGACTCAAACTCTCTGAGTCCAGAGAAGCGATGAGCACCATTTGTAAATTTGCATCCAGCGATGCACACGTGATTTACGGTACCGCATACGACGAAGAGTTGGGCGACGAAATCCGCGTGACCGTGGTGGCCACTGGCTTGTCCTCACCTGGAAAGCGTCAAGCCATGCCCTTCCAAGTCATTCGCACGGGAACGGACGGTGTACCCCTTCAAGTCAATGCCACGACTTACAACAATCCCGTGTCCAGTCAACCGCCTGCGATTTTGCCCTCTCCCTTCAGTGCGCCTGCCAGCGAAGGCTTGCCTTCGATGCCAGTGAACCCCTTCATTGAAGACAGCGCGCCGGCAAGTGTCGCTTCGATGTTGTCGACGCCCTCGGCCTCAGAGGCGAAGGCCGTGCCAACACCCGGTCGTGCTGCGCAGCCCAACTACACCGACATGGCGGTGCCCAGTGTTTGGCGAACCAATCGCGTGCAAGCCGCAGCCAAGGTCGATGCCTTGGCCTCGGGGGGCATGGACGATTATGAAATTCCAGCCTTTTTGAGAAAGCAAGCGGACTAAGAAGCTTTGCATGAAACCCCCAGGCGACACGGCGTCGCTTGGGGCTTTTATGAAAAAGCCATGAAGCCCTTGGCTTTGAGGGGGTGGATGTTTTCAAATGGATTTTTGGAAACGGCACCTACAAAATGGATCAAATAACCCCTGAAGGGTTGGCGTGACGTTAAAATAAGGGCATGCTCAAACAAAGAACCCTTCGTTCAATGACCCGTGCTGTGGGTGTTGGCCTGCACAGCGGTCAGCGTGTGGAATTGGTCTTGCGTCCAGCACAGCCCAACACAGGCATTGTGTTCAGGCGGGTTGATTTGCCACAACCGGTCGACATTGCGGTCAATACAGTGGCCGTGACCGATACACGGCTTGCATCCACCATCTCCAATGGGGGCGCCAAAGTGCACACCATCGAGCACTTGATGTCGGCGTGTTCGGGTTTGGGCATTGACAATTTGTACATCGACATCAATGCCGAAGAGGTGCCCATTTTGGATGGTTCGGCCGCCTCGTTTGTCTTCTTATTGCAAAGTGCGGGCATTGAGCTCCAAAACGCCCCGAAGAGAATGATTCGGGTCTTGAAGGAGGTGGTGGTCTCTGAGGGGTCAGGCGACAAACTCAAGTGGGCCAAATTGACCCCCTTTGAAGGCTTCAAGCTCAGCTTTGAGATTGATTTTCAGCACCCCGCGGTGGACTCCACCGGGCAACGGGTTGAATTTGACATGGCGTCGGGTCGATACAGCAAAGACATTGCAAGGGCCAGAACCTTTGGATTCACCAAAGATGTGGAAATGATGCGGGCCAATGGCTTGGCGCTGGGCGGTGGTTTGGACAACGCCATTGTGATGGACGACTACCGGGTCTTGAACAGCGAAGGGCTTCGTTACGACGATGAGTTTGTCAAACACAAGATCTTGGACGCGATGGGCGACTTGTACATTTTGGGCCAGCCCTTGATTGCTTCTTACAGTGCGTTCAGATCGGGGCACGCCATGAACAACCGGCTCCTCAGAGAGTTGCTCTCCAATGCCGATGCGTACGAGACCGTGAGCTTTGAGCGTGAGATGGATGCGCCAAAAGGCCTGAGAGAGTTGGCCCCCGCTTGGTAAAGTGGGCGACCCAGTCCAAACGGACAGGGTTAGCGTGAACGGCCGTCTTTCATGCGCCCTGTGTTGGATTTGATGAGGGATGTGCTGCTGGCCAGTTTGTTTTGAATCCAAGCCACCTGTGCATGGGTGATGGCCAGTCCCAAGGCGTCGGATGCATCAAAGCCCGCGGGTTTCGATAAGCGAAGCAAACGCTGCACCATCTCTTGGATTTGCGCCTTTTGCGCGCGGCCATGACCGCCCACGGCTTTTTTCATTTGAAGCGCTGTGTACTCTGCAACTGGCAAGTGACGTGAGACCAAAGCGCTCAGGCACGCACCTCTGGCTTGACCCAAGAGAAGGCTTGACTGGGGATTCAAGTTCACAAACACGATCTCGATGGCGCTTTCGGTGGGCTCATAGCGGTCGCTCACCTCGCACACGCCTTCGAAGATGGTTTGAATTCTTTTGGGCAAGTCCCCTTTGTCCAAGTGGGTGGTCTTGATGGTGCCACTTGCCACATAGTGCAACTCTTGACCCATGGCTTCAATCACACCAAAACCACAGTGTTGCAGGCCGGGATCGATACCAAGGATCCTCATGGCAGCACCGCGCCAGGCATGCGTTGCACGATCAACTCAGCGCGTGTGGCCAAGTAGGGGGAGGCGGGCAGTTTCTCAAAATACTTCGGCCTTGGCAGCATGACGGCAAGTCGGGCCGCTTGTGCGCTGCTCAAAGACTGCGCGGACGTCGAGAAGTAATGTCTTGCCGCCGCCTCAGCACCAAACACCCCTTCGCCCCATTCAACACTGTTGAGATAAATCTCCAAAATGCGTTTTTTGGGCAAGCACGTTTCCAAATACACGGTGATCAAAAACTCTTGCGACTTTCGAAGAAAGGTTCGCTCACCGGATAAAAATAAATTTTTGGCCAATTGCTGTGTGATGGTCGAGCCGCCCACAATTTTTGCGTGACTCGGGGTGTTTTGGATCAAGCCCATGGAGGCACGCTTGTCTGCGCTGGCTTGATTTTTTTTCCACGCACGCTCAATGGCACCCCATTGCACCCCATCGTGACTGGCAAAGAGATCGTCTTCGGAGACGATGACCGCTCGTTTTAATTGGGTCGATATTTTGTCACTGGGCACCCAGTGCTGAGACCACCGAAGGGGTTTTGCGCTCAGGCTCAAACGCAGCAATTCTGAGCGTTGAAAGCTGGTGGACTCGGGATCTGCAAATCGCATGAGCAGCACTTGAGACACAAAATAGAGTTGCAGCAAAGCCAAAGCGCCTACCAAGCACAGCAAGAGACGGATCAAAATTGTTTTGAGTCGGTACATGGTCTGTTCAAACTTGGGGATGTTTACTCGTCCAGGGCTTGTTGACTGAGTAAGCCCTCTTTGGTGAATTGAAACAAGGACACAACCCCCAGCAAGTCGGCTTGCTTTTTAAGTTCAGGCTTGAAGGCTTCAAAGGGTTGCGCTTTTTGCACAATCGAGATGGCCCGTCGGTCCAGCTCAGGCGTGCCTGAGCTTTTAAGCACCTCACTTTGAACCAGTTCACCTTTGGCGTTGATGGTCATGAGCATGGTGAGTGTGCCGTACAATTTTTTGCCGTTCACGCTGGGAAAAAAAACCGTGCCCGTGGACTCCACCTTTTGTTTCACCTCTTGGTAATACTCCGCATAGGCGACCTCTTTGGTGGAGGGCGAGAGGTAGCGCTTTTTGGGTCTTGCGTTTTGTTCTTGAATGCGCTTGTCGATTTGAGCCAGCCATTTGAGCAAAGCTTGGCGCTTCAACTCTTGCTTGGGCTCCAGGATCAACTCTTTAAAGCTGGGCGTTTGCGACAATTGCTCCTTGAGCTGAGTCAATAAGCGTGACTGCTCCACTTTGAGTTGCTCTACTCGCTCGTTGGCGTCCCAGTGGTCGGCGCCCATTTGGTGGGTCTCGCTCTTCATGACAATGGAGGAGGCCAATGAGCCATTGATCAAATCTCCCCCCCCTTGCAAGGTCGTTTGAGCGAGGGCCTGAGGTTTGTCGTTGCTCAGATCTTTGGTTTTGGTGTTGATCAAAACGATTTGCAGGCTCGTGTCTTTGAGAACACGTTGCATGCTGGGTAGGCTTGAAAAAGTGAGCGTGAAGAGGGTCAGGTGAAAGGCGATGGACAAAAGAGCCGCGCTTGAGAGCTTGATCGATGTCCCTGGCCAAGCTTGGGGCCAATTGAGCGAGGCGGTCAAGGAGCTCAAGGGGTTCATGGTCGGGTTCTCTTTTGGCGTCAAGTCTTTGGCGTGCTTTGCTTTGACTCAGCTTGCAAGGGCATCCGCCGCGGACGGGTCGCCTGTTTGGTTGCTCGCTGCTTTGTCGCCCTCTTCTTCCTGGTCCAAGTCCACTGAGATCTGCAAAGGGCCCACGGACAAGTTGTCCTCGCTGTCGTCCTCGCCCGCTGCGTTGGCCAACGCTTCACCACCGGGCCCGCTGAGTGACGGGTGCTCGCCGCCTTGGGTCGATCCGTGCAAGGGGAGCGGTTTCTCTAAGCTTTCCAAGAACTGCGCGTGCACATCCAAACTGATGAGGTCGATGCCTTGAAGCTTCACGCGGATTGTCTCGCCACGAAGGAGTGCATTGTTGCCAACGACGGGCATGACCAAGGGCAGATTGACGGCTCGAACCATGATGGGCTGACCGGGCATGTTTTTGATGACCGTGGCCGTGAGCTCGTGCAAGTTTTCTTGGGCAAGGTATTGAAGTGTCCAAAACCGCTCCATGCTGCCCTGGTAGCCGTTGTAAGCACTGTAGGCGGCTTCAAACGAAGAGATGATCGCAAAGAGCTCGACGTCCTTGGGCTTGAAGGGCGCCACCAGGGCGGCGGTGTTGCCATGGGTGGCGCAGGCAATGAGTTGCCACTGATTGACCAAATCGGTGTAGCGGCGAAGCGGCGACGTGCTCCACGCGTAACAGGGCACACCCATGCCGGCATGCGGCAACGCTTTGGTGCCCATTCGCACCTTGACGCCTGGGAGCATGCTGGCTTGAGAGCGGTAAATGGCAGGCACACTCATCTCGGCCATCCATTGGCCCCAGGTGCTGTTGGCAAGGATCATGGCCTCGGCCACAATCAAGTCGAGTGCACTGCCGCGTTGGCGCTCGGTGATGATGACGCGCTCGTCGCCTTTCGGACCTTTGGAGAGCGCTTTCTTGCCCGGCACGTCCTCGGGCTCACCTGGGTGGGTGCTTTCAAGTCGAAATTGATAATCGGGACGGTTGAAGTTCTCGGGCTTGCCGCGAACGGCTTCTCGCTTGGCTTTCAATTGCTTGGCCAGCCTGAACAAAAATCCGAGTTGCGACTGTGCGTCCTCGATGTTGAGCAAGGCGGTGGGCGGTGAGTCGAGTGTTTTTGAGCTCTCTGTGGCTTCAAGCCACGCGTTGTTGATCCATGGCTCGAGCACGTCGTGTCTCAAGTTGGCCTGAATGAAGACCTCTTCCACCACCGTGAGGCTGCGCTTGATCTCTAAGGTGTCCTCGTCAAGGGTGATGTACAAAGACAAGGCGGGCGCGTACTTGCCTTCTTGCAGGGTAAAGACGTCGACCACTTCGCTGGGCAACATGGTGATTTTGTGGCCCGGCATGTAGACCGTGGAGAGCCTGGCCTTGGCAACGGCGTCCAGGGGGTCGCCCGGTTGGAAGCACAACGCAGGCGCGGCGATGTGGATGCCCAGGGTCACTTCCCCACTTTGAAGGCCACTCAAAGACAAGGCGTCGTCGATCTCTGTGGTTTGAGAGTCGTCAATGGAAAACGCTTTGACCTGAGACTTGGGCAAGGGTTTGTCAAAGGGGGCCACGGCCAAGGCGGGAAATTGGACGCCCTTAGGAAACTGATCGAACAAGAAACGCTGCCAATGGAACTCGTAGGCCGAGGTGATGGCGCCTGCATCTTGAAGCAAATGAAGGGGGGCCTTTTGAGCAAGTTTGGAGGCCTGAACAACCGCCTTGTATTCGGGCGCATTTTTATCGGGCTTGAAGAGAATTTTGTAGAGCTGTTCTCTCACTTCCTGCGGGCATTGGCCTTGTGCCAGGGACTCGCTCCATGCATCGGTTTGCTCTTGAATGCGTTTTTTCTTCTCAATGGCGGCCAATGCCAGCTGAACAACCTCACGTGCGGCTTTTTTAAAGCGACCTTTGCCAGAGCGTCGGAAGTAGTGGGGGTTTTCAAACAAGAGGAGCAAACACGCGAGTTGCTCGCCCAAGGTGGCTTGGCTAGAGAAGTACTCCTTGGACAGATCATGAAAGCCGAACTCTTCGCTAGGCGCGAATTCATAGGCCAAATCCACGTCCATCTCCAGCGCTGTTTTTTTGCCCAAGGCCATGAGTTCCGCCGGGGCGGGTTTCTCAAAGCGCAGGAGCACCTGGGCCAATTTCACTTTGACGCGTTTGCCCGACTCCAATTCAATTTGTGCGTTGGAGTCGGTCTCAGATAAAATTTTGCCGGCATTGAATTTGCCAGCTTCTTCAAAAATTGCATGCATATGCCCATTCTCCCATGGACTTTTGTGTGGGGAAAAAAGAATCTTAAAAAAAGTGAATTTTCAGGTTTTTCTCAACCGATAATATTGAAATGTCCAACGTCTTCCAAAAGCCCAACTATTTAAAAGGCCTGAGCCACTTGCTCAGGGGCTTGGATGGCCCTTTGGCATTTGCTGTTTTTTTGCTTGCGTGTGCAGGCATGCTCACCATGTATTCCTCGGGCGGTGGAGACGCACGCTTCATTGACCATGGCCGAAACATGCTTCTTGCAGGCTTCATCATGTTTGTGGTTGCCCAAATTCCGCCCCACCGGTTGATGACCTTTGCCCTGCCTTTGTACACCATTGGGGTGGCCTTGCTCATCGCGGTGGCCATCTTCGGCATGACCAAAAAGGGGGCCAAGCGGTGGTTGTATGTGGGGGTGGTGATTCAGCCCAGTGAGATTTTGAAGATCGCCATGCCCTTGATGCTCTCATGGTGGTTCCAAAAGAGAGAGGGGCAATTGAGGCCCTTGGATTTTTTGGTGGCCAGTGTGCTTTTATTGATTCCCGTCGGTTTGATTGTCAAGCAGCCCGATTTGGGAACGGCGATTTTGGTCTTGTCGGCCGGCCTTTATGTGATTTTCTTTGCGGGATTGAGCTGGCGTTTGATCATCCCACCTGTGCTCTTGTTCTTGGCGGCTGTGGTGGCTTTGGTCGTACTTGAGCCCACATTGTGTGACTCGGATTTTCATTGGCCCCTCCTTCGCGACTACCAGCAGCAACGCATTTGCACATTGTTAGATCCCAGCCGAGATCCGCTGGGCAAGGGCTTTCACATCATTCAAGGCATGATTGCGATTGGATCGGGCGGCATCCTTGGAAAAGGCTTCATGCAAGGCACGCAAACGCATTTGGATTTCATTCCTGAACACAGCACGGACTTTATTTTTGCGGCGTATGCAGAGGAATTTGGCTTTTTGGGTGAGATTTTCTTGATCTTTTCGTTCATCTTTCTCATTCTTAGGGGTTTGAGCATTGCGCTTGATGGTCCCACCTTGTTCTCTCGGCTACTGGCGGGCAGCGTGACCTTGATTTTCTTTACCTATGCCTTTGTCAATATGGCCATGGTGAGCGGTATTTTGCCTGTTGTGGGCGTGCCGCTGCCCTTTATCAGTTATGGGGGCACCGCCATGGTGACCCTGGGCTTTGGCTTAGGCATCTTGATGTCTATCTCAAAAGCCAAGCAGTTGGTGCAATCCTAATCAATGGGGTCTGTTTCGATTGTTGGGGAGGGTAATCGTCCCCTAGAACCAAAGGCGTCTAAACTAAAGAAAGTCGGTTCACCGTATCTGGATAACGTGACACCAGATGAATCAAAAGAGCTGCTTGCGCGTTAGGCTTAGCGCGGCCTTGCTCCCAGTTCTCTAAAGTGCGAGGATTAGTTCTGAGATAGCTTGCAAACACAGGCCTTGAAAGATTGAGCTTTTCACGAATAGCACGAAGCTCTTCTGCGCTGACCGTTACGGCTGGCTTTAACTCGACCTCGGTTGTGCGAAGAGTTTTCTTACCTTTACGTGCGGCGGCCAAGGCATCAAAGCCTTCAGTGATCTCAGCGAATAAATTACGTTTAGTCATTTTCTTTCCTCTAGCTCTTGTTTTAAGAGTTTCTTTAAAGTGCTTTTCTCTGTCTCAGACAAGTTGTCCAACTCGTCTTTGTCATACAAAGTAAAAAGCCAAAACTGTCTCTTAGGCCCCCACCAGTAATAGATGATCCTAAGACCACCTCGCTTGCCTTTACCGCGAGTGGCATCGCCGTGGCGAACCTTTCTCAGACCGCCCGTGCCAGTGATCACATCTCCAGCTTCTGGATCTTTGAGCATCGCGTTTTGTAGCCCACGGAAAGCCTCATCCGTTAGGTAAGCAGACCTGTTTCTCTCAAAAGCGGGCAGTTCAACG
>CAIOTD010000055.1 GCA_903861115.1 uncultured Burkholderiales bacterium | reverse complement strand
GACGTGAAATCGAATATGACTGTCAAATGGGGGCAAAAACACCGTTTTCAAGGCCTGAAAGCGATGTTTTTTTCGTCAAGCTGAGCTTTTTAGCTGACGACGCGGGTCTCTTTAGAAAAAAACCGACCCTGCGGTCGGTTTTTAGGTTCGCTGAAGCGAGGTCTTTCGGCTCAATGATTGCCCCAAACCTCTTGAGCTGTTTCAATGACCAGACGCAATTTGTTTCGTTGCGCTTCGACGGCAATGTTGTTGCCGTGAACGGTGCTTGAGAAGCCGCACTGAGGTGACAAGGCCAATTGTTCCAATGGCGCATATTTTGCAGCCTCTTCAATGCGTCGCTTGATGCTGTCTTTGGTCTCCATTTCGCCAAATTTGGTGGTGACCAAGCCAAGGACCACAATCTTTCCCTTGGGCAAGAAGCGCAAAGGTTTGAAGTCACCGCTTCTGTCGTCATCGTATTCAAGGAAATAAGCGTCCAAATTCATCTCTGAGAGCAAGGCCTCTGCAACGGGCTCGTAATTGCCTGCGGCTGCGTGGGTGCTTTTGAAGTTGCCGCGGCAAAGGTGCATCGCCAAGGTCATGCCTTCGGGCTTGAGTGCCACGACTTTGTTCACAAAGGCCGCATAGCGGTGGGGCAATTCATTGGGGTCATCCCCTCTTAGGCGCGCGGCTTCGCGCATTTTTTCGTCACAAAGATAGGCCAAATTCGTGTCATCCATTTGCACGTAAGTGCAGCCCGCTTGGGCCAAGGCGTGCAACTCGTCGCCATAAGCCTTGGCCACATCGTCATAAAACTGGGGATCAAGCTCGGGGTAGGCTTGCTTGCTGATCGCGGCTCGGCCGCCCCTGAAATGCAGCATGGTGGGGGAGGGGATGGTGACTTTTGGGGTCATGCCTTTGCCAACGTGCTGCTTGAGGAAGTTGAAGTCAGCCAATTGGATGTTCTTCTTGTGCGTGACTTTGTCGATGACTTTGATCACGGGGGGGGCCAACTCTTCCGTGCCGTCGGGTTTTTTGATGGTCACTGGGATGTCGGTTTTGACGCCGCCGAGTTGCTCCAAAAAGTCGATGTGAAAGTAGGTTCTTCTGAACTCGCCATCCGTGATGCTTTTAAGGCCCACGCTTTGTTGAAAGTCAATGATTTCCTTGATGGCTTTGTCCTCAACCTCTCTTAAGGCCTCAGGCGTGATTTCACCTTTTGCCTTTTGTGCTCTGGCTTCTAGGAGATAAGCGGGGCGAAGAAAACTACCCACGTGGTCGTATCGAGCGGGCAAAATTTGATCAAGTGCAAGGGACATATCAACTCCAAAAAAAAGTGCTTGGATCTTAATCCATTTAAAGCGGACGAAAGCGATCTGAAGCGGGGTTTTTGGATTATATACGTATACAGAAAACGCCTTTAATGCGGATTAATGGGGTGTTTTTGGGCGGTATTTTGTGTTTTTGTATACAATATGTATTCATGGAACCTTCAACATCAAATTTTTCGTCTTCCCCGTCTCCTTTCCCTTTGAACGCTTGGTACGCCTGTGCCTATGACGTTGAAGTGGGCAGAGAGCTTTTGGCCCGCACCATTTGCAATCAAAAAGTGGTCATGTACAGAACCCTCGACGGGCAGGCCTGTGTGCTGGCGGATGCGTGTTGGCACCGTTTGTTGCCGCTGTCGATGGGTCGACTCGAGGGCGATGAGGTGGTCTGTGGTTACCATGGACTGCACTACAACGCACGCGGACGGTGCACCAGCATGCCCAGCCAAGAGGGGGTGAACCCTTCTGCCTGTGTAAAGTCTTACCCCGTTGTCGAGCGCCACCGATTGATTTGGGTTTGGATGGGAGATCCCTCTTTGGCCGATCCAGCCAGTCTTCCAGATTTGCACTGGAATCACGATCCCGATTGGGCGGCGGACGGCAAATTGATCCACGTTAAATGCGATTACCGATTGGTGATCGATAATTTGATGGACCTCACGCACGAGACCTATGTGCACGGCTCCTCCATTGGCAACTCTGCAGTTGCTGAGGCGCCTTTCGTTGCCACGCATGGGCATCGGACCGCCACCATCACGCGCTGGATGGAGGGCATTGAAGCCCCTCCATTTTGGGCCAATCAACTCTTTCAAGGGCGGGGCTATAAAGGCCCAGTGGATCGCTGGCAAATCATTCGCTTTGAGGCACCTGGGACCGTGACCATTGATGTGGGGGTGGCGCCCGCGGGTTCGGGTGCCGTGCCCAAAGAGGGCCATGAATCGGATCGAAGCCAAGGTGTGAACGGTTTTGTCTTGAACACCATGACACCGGAGACCAATCAGACGTGCCACTATTTTTGGGCTTTTGCACGCAATTACAGCCTCACGGAGCAGCGTTTGACGCATCAACTGCGCGAAGGGGTTGCCAAAATTTTCCGGGAGGATGAGTTGGTGCTTGAGGCACAACAACAAGCCATCAACGCCAACCCTGGTCACCCTTTTTACAACTTGAACATTGACGCGGGAGCCATGTGGGCCAGGCGTTTGATTGACAAAATGGTGGCTGAAGAGCATGTCCCATCCCCGCATGAGACCCGCAAAAGCATTGCCATCAAACAAGTAGCTTGATGTCCATTGATAAACATCCTGAGTCAAAGCAGCCCAATATGGTAAAAATCCACCCCCTCAACTCGTCCAACAACTCCCCTGATGGGCCAGCGAATGCAAACACGCTGACTCAGGCCCTCAGGGCCACCATTCAGTTAAGAGAAATGATTTTGGCTGGAGAGGTGCAAGGGGGGGCAAGAATTGCTGAGATGAGTTTGGTGGAGCTCCTTGGGGTCTCAAGAACCCCCATTCGACAAGCACTGATGAAGCTCGAGCAAGAGGGACTTCTTGACGAGTTGCCACAAGGCGGCTATGCGGTCAGAACGTTTTCTGAATTAGAGGCCAGTGAGTCCATTGAGTTGCGCGGCATGCTCGAGGGCATGATGGTCCGTTTGGCCAGCGAGAGGGGTTATGCGCCTTCATTGATGAGAGAGGCCAAGAGGCTTTTGGGACAAATTGATGAGATTTTGAAATCAAACATTTTGGCCGATGAGGCGTTTTCTAAATACATTGATTTCAATGCCCGTTTTCATGACGTCTTGGTGGACATGGCCGACAGCCCATTCTTGAAAAAAGAATTGGACCGAATTTATAAATTGCCCTTTGCTTCCCCCTCTGGTTTTGTGGGCGTGCAGTTTGACTCTGAGTTTTCCAGAGACTTGTTGGTCGTGGCGCAAGATCAGCACAGGCAAGTTCTTCAAGCCATTGAATCCAAAGAGGGCACCCGAGCGGAGATGATCATGCGAGAGCATTCAAGAATTGCGCAACGCAATCTGCGCTTGGTTGCCAACAACGCCAGTCACGAACAGATGCCTGTTGCCAAATTGCTTAAAAAACGCAGTTAAGCCTTTGCTTTTGTGCGAGTCACCCCTTGCGTCAGTGCCTTGTCCAGGTGCCCTGGTTGAGAGCCCTTTCCTTGACATAATTTTTATGAGATCAGCCAAATGAACGAGCCCCTTCACAACAAATTCACGACACAAGCCAAAATCATCGGACTCAAAGATTTGACGCCCACGGTTCGCGAGTTCACGCTAGAGCTCCCAAGGGCGCTGCCTTGGTCCCCGGGTAGCCATTTGCCCATCTCTTTGGAGGTCAAGGGCTTCAAGACGTGGAGACATTACTCGTTGACGGGGGCGACTCATCCCCAAAGGTATCAATTCGCCGTCAAAAAACTCGATCAAGGCAGAGGGGGCTCCATGGCGCTGTGGTCCCTTGAATTGGGAGAATTGGTGCATGTGGGCACGCCAAAAAATCATTTCTCGTTGGATACCTCGGCGCCTTCTTATTTGCTGGTCGCTGGGGGCATAGGGGTGACGCCTTTTGTCTCCATGGTTCAGGCCATCAAGGCTCAAAGCCAGCGTCAAAAGTCACCCGCACCCAGCATCAAAATGCTTTATGGCGCAAGAGATGAGCAAGAATTGGCCTACATCGATTTTTTTAGACAAAATTTGCAAGCCACACAGTTGCATGTTTGTGTCGATGACAAGGGGGAGCGCTTTGATTTTAGGGCTCAAATTGCACAGCTTGCGCCCAAAACGCAGGCCTATGTTTGCGGCCCCCAAGCCATGCTGAGCGCTTTCAGACTTGCTTGGTCAGACAGCGAGCGTGCTTTGGAGGACTTGCATTTTGAGACATTTGGCACAAGTGGAGCCCAAGTCAACGAGGCCTTTTCACTCAAAGTGCCTCGGCATGGCGTGGATTTGGTGGTGGGTCAAGACGAGACGCTGCTGGAAGTTCTTGAGAGGAACGGCGTACAAACCCTATATGATTGTCAACGTGGTGAGTGTGGACTTTGTGCCATGGATGTCTTGGCGCTCGATGGCGTCATTGATCACAGGGATGTTTTTTTGAGTCCCCATGAGAAAAGCAGCAATCAAAAAATTTGCGTCTGTGTCTCAAGAGTTTGTGGGACAATAATTCTGGACAGCGCTTACCGCGAAGATGAAATTTTTGTGAATTAAAAAAATGAAGGAAGACATGATGAACAAACGAACCGCGTTCAAAAGCCTTGCACTCTGTGCACTTTTTTCTCTAGGCAACACTTTGCATGCTGCAGAGCCTTTCAAAATTGGGATGATTTTGCCCATGACTGGCCCCTTTGCGTCAACAGGCATCCAGATCGTGGCCGCAGCCAAGTTGTACATGGCTCAAAATGGAGACACGGTCGCAGGTCGAAAAATCGAGCTGATTGTCAAAGACGACACCTCGGCCCCTGATGTCACCAAACGACTGGCTCAAGAATTGGTGGTCAATGACAAGGTGAGCGTCTTGGCCGGCTTTGGTCTAACCCCTTTGGCCTTGGCCGCAGCGCCCATCGCCACGCAAGCCAAAACCCCTGAGGTTGTGATGGCTGCAGCCACGTCCAGCATCACACAGGCTTCGCCCTATATTATTCGTACAAGCTTCACCTTGCCCCAAGCCGCCGTAGCGATGGGCGACTGGGCTGCTAAAAATGGCATCAAAAAAGCGGTGACCTTGGTGAGTGATTTTGCACCTGGCATCGATGCTGAAAAGTATTTTAAAGACCGCATGCTCTTTAACGGCGCACAAGTGCTCGAGACCATTCGTGTTCCGATGAGAAACCCCGATTTCGCCCCTTTCTTGCAAAAGGTCAGAGATCTCAAACCTGATGCTTTGTATGTCTTTGTCCCCTCTGGTGCAGGCACGGCGTTGATGAAACAGTTCACAGAAAGAGGCCTGGACAAGGCGGGCATTAGATTGATCGGGACTGGCGATGTGACAGACGATGATTTGTTGAACTCCATTGGCGATGTGGCCTTGGGCGCTGTGACCACTCACCATTATTCGGCCTCACACAAGTCTGCATTGAATCAAAAATTTGTCGCAGCCTTTGAAAAAGCCAACAACAATTTGAGACCCAACTTCATGGCGGTTGGCGGCTACGATGGCATGCATGTCATTTATGAGGCGTTAAAAGCCACCAAGGGCAACGCCAATGGCGACCAATTGTTGGCGGCCATGAAGGGACAAATCTTTGAGAGTCCTCGCGGCCCCATGTTCATTGATGCGCAGACCCGAGATGTGGTGCACAACATCTACATCAGGAAAGTGGAGAAGGTCAACGGTCAACTCTACAACATGGAATTTGATTCCATCAAGGACGTCAAAGATCCTGGTAAAAACAACTAAAATACACAGCTTATAAACGTTGGCCATGCGACCAAGAGACGACTCTTGATCGCATGGCTTTCACTTTTGCTTTGAGTGACGATCTGTTCACACTTGATACTGGAGCGATCTGACACATCATGCTGACCCTCTTATTTGACGGCGTTGCTTATGGCATGCTTTTATTTGTTTTGGCGGTTGGGCTGTCCATTACCTTGGGGTTGATGAATTTCATCAACTTGGCACACGGCGCATTTGCCATGCTGGGTGGCTATGTGATGGTCATTTTGTGCAAGCGTTATGAGCTGCCTTTTTTACTTTGTTTGCCCCTTGTTTTTGTCGTGGTGGCTTTTGTTGGAGCGCTTTTAGAGAGACTTCTTTATCGCAGGCTTTATCAAAAGTCACACCTGGACCAAGTTCTTTTTTCCATTGGTTTGGCCTTCATGTCGGTCGCCGCTGTTGACTATTTGATGGGGTCCTCACAGCAAAATCTGGTCTTGCCTGAATGGCTCCAAGGTCGAGGCGAATGGGGTGAGGGCACTTGGAGCATCGGTTTTGGCTACTACCGTTTGTTCATCATTGCGGTGTGTGCATGTCTGACCGTCGTGTTGCAGCTGATCCTGTCCAAAACCCGATTTGGCTCTCAACTTCGTGCATCGGTGGACGATCCCACGGTGGCTGCGGGACTGGGCATTGCGGTCAATAAGGTTTTCTTGTTGACCTTTGCCGTGGGTTCAGGACTGGCTGGCTTGGGGGGCGCATTGGGTGCAGAGATTCTCTCCATTGAGCCCTTGTTTCCCTTGAAGTACATGATTTATTTTTTAATCGTCGTGGCCGTTGGCGGCACGTCCTCCATCACTGGGCCCCTTTTGGCTGCCGTCTTTTTAGGGGTCGCCGATGTCATGGGCAAATACTACATTCCTAAACTGGGTGGCTTTGTGGTTTATGTCTTGATGATCGCTATTTTACTTTGGAGGCCCCAAGGCTTGTTCTCAAGAGGGGGTAAATCATGAGCGCGCCCTGGGGTGTTTCTGAGGTGATGGATCACCACAAGACCCAGTGGTGGGAGTGGCTAGGTGTGTTGGCCGCTTTGGCCACCCCTGTCGTTTTTTCTTCCCATGCCATGATGGTCAATGAGATCGCCATCACAGCACTTTTTGCGGTTGCGCTTGATTTGATTTTGGGCTACTCGGGGATTGTCTCCTTGGGGCATGCCGCTTTTTTTGGTTGGGGCGCCTACAGCGCAGGCCTCTTTGCAAAACATCTGCACAACGATCCTTTGATGGGGTTGCTGTTTGCGCTCCTGTCCAGTGGCGTGCTCGGACTGATTTGTAGTTTGACGGTCTTGCGCGGCAGCGATTTGACGCGTTTGATGGTCACCCTTGGCGTGTCGCTCATCGGCTTTGAGTTGGCCAACCGCTTGAGTGATTTGACGGGTGGTGCTGATGGCTTGCAAGGGGTTTTGATGGGGCCGGTGCTAGGTGTTTTTGAGTTTGATTTGAGTGGCCAAGTGGCGTGCATTTATTCGGTGTTTGTGGTGTTGTTGGTGATGGTGTTGTTGCGTCGATTGGTGCATTCGCCATTTGGCGCCTCTCTCATGGCCATCCGGGACAATCGTCTGCGTGCAATGGCCATTGGCTTGTCGGTTTCAAAGAATTTGATGATTGTGTATTGCTTGTCTGCTGCCGTCGCTGGTTTGGCGGGTGCTTTGCTGGCTCAAACAACGGGTTTTGCGTCATTGGATGTTTTCTCCTTTGAAAGATCAGCGGATGTCATGCTGATGCTGGTGATTGGTGGCGTTGGGTGGTTGTATGGCGGCGTACTGGGTGCCATTGTCTTTAAACTGATTCAAGACCAACTCTCCTCTTTGACGCCCCAGTATTGGATGTTTTGGATTGGGTTGTTGTTGGTCATGTTGGTCTTGGTGGGCAGAGAGCGCTTGCTGAGTCCTTTGAAAGGTTTGCGATCATGAACGCGCAACACCACACCCACAAGACGAGCCCTGCTGTGCTGAGTGCGAGAGCCCTTTGCAAAAACTTTGGTGGCATCATGGCCACGCAAAGCGTGGATTTGGATATTTTTGAAGGCGATCGGCATGCGCTCATAGGCCCCAATGGTGCAGGCAAGACGACTTTGATCAATCTCCTCACGGGTGTGCTTACGCCAAGCTCAGGACGCATTGAGCTGTTGGGCCATGACATTTCTAATTTGGCACCCCATTTGCGCGTTCAGCGTGGTTTGGTCAGAACCTTTCAAATCAATCAGCTCTTTCTCACCATGTCCCCCTTTGAGACCTTGACCTTTGTGGTCTCGCAAAGAAGGGGCTTGGCCACCCAGTGGTGGTCCAGATTGGGGCAAGACAAAGCGGTGTTGGAGCGTGTTCAGTCTCTCTTGGAGCAGTTTCATTTGAGCGATGTTTGTCACCAAACTTCTAGGCAGCTCAGCTATGGGAAACAAAGGCTTTTGGAAATTGCTATTGCTTTGGCGTGTGAGCCCAAGGTCCTTTTGCTCGATGAGCCCGTCGCGGGCGTGCCTGCTGGAGAGAGGGACGAATTGCTGGCCACTGTGGATCAACTGCCTTCGGATGTATCCATTTTATTGATCGAGCACGACATGGATTTGGTCTTTAGCTTTGCCAAGCAAATGACGGTCTTGGTCAATGGGGGCGTTTTGTGTTCAGGTGAGCCCGCAGCCATTGCCAAGGATGACCGTGTCAAGGAAGTGTATCTGGGCCATGGTGCCGTGCAAGGAGTGCCCAATGAGTGAGCTGCTTGAGGTCTCGGGTTTGACGGCTGGGTATGCGGAAGCCGTGATCATTTCTAAGATTGACTTTGTCATCAAAGAGGGCGAAACCTTGGCGCTTTTGGGTCGCAATGGTGTGGGTAAAACAACGTTGATCAATTCACTGATTGGTGTGACCCAAAGACACGCGGGTCAGATCAAGCTCGGTGGCGTTAACATTGAACAGTGGTCCCCTTATGAGCGTGTTCGCAAGCTGGCTGAGGGTGGCATTGGTTGGGTCCCTCAAGAGAGAAACATCTTTAAATCGCTAACGGTTCACGAAAATTTAACGGCCGTTGAGCGTCACGTTCAAGGTCAACACGCTTGGACCACTGAACGCGTTTATCATTTGTTTCCAAGGCTTCTTGAGCGCCAGAGCAATTTGGGCAGTCAACTCTCGGGTGGCGAGCAGCAAATGCTGGCCGTTGCACGCGCCCTCATGGTGAACCCCCGCGTGCTTTTACTTGATGAGCCCTTAGAGGGATTGGCGCCCATCATCGTCGAAGAGTTGCTGCACGCTTTGAAGAAGATCACTCGAAATGAAGGCATATCTGCGATCATCGTTGAGCAGCATCCGCAGATGATTCTGTCCATTTCAGATCAAGCCTTGGTCTTGGAGCGCGGTCAAGTGGTCTTGCAAGAGCGCGCTGAGGTGCTGTTGAGTCAACCTGCCTTGTTGGAGCGTTTGCTGGGCGTACAATAAAAAAAAGGTCGCCTCATTCAAGGCGCGACTCCTGTTAAAAATCATTTGAAAGAGGCTCATGAAAACGATGTTCCAACGTTGTGTTTTTGGTGGTTTAAAGGCGCTGCTTGTCCTGAGTTTGTGTGCCACGGTTCATGCGCAAACCATTGCAAGTGGTGCGAATTTCCCCAGTAAAGCCATTAAGATTGTTGTCCCATTTGGTGCTGGAGGCGTCGCCGATTTAACGGCTCGAGTGATCGCTCAAAAAATGTCTGAAAACATGGGCCAGCCGGTTGTGATTGACAACCGGCCAGGGGCAGGTGGGGTTGTCGCCGCCGATTTGGTGGCAAAGTCCGAGCCCGATGGACACACCCTGTTTCTGATCTCCAATGGAACGGCCGTCAGTGCCACCCTCATGAAGTCATTGCCTTTTGATCCCGTCAATGATTTTGTCAACGTCGGTCTCTTGGCGACTTTTGATATCTCTATATTGAGCACCTTCGACTCCAAGTTCAATTCACTGGCCGATGTCATTCAATATGCAAAAAACAAACCCGGCACATTGAACATTGGGAGCATCAACATTGGCAGCACACAAAACTTGACCGCTGAGTTGCTCAAGTCCAGCACTGGTTTGGATGCTCAGGTGGTCCCTTTCAATGGCACGCCAGCCTTGATGACCGCCTTAAAGGGCAATCAGGTGGACGTGGCCGTTGAAATTTTGGGTCCCGTGATGCCTCAAATCAAGGCAAAAAACTTCAAAGTATTGGCATTAACGGGTGAGCAAAGAAATGCTTCACTGCCAGAGGTGCCTACGGCCAAAGAGTTGGGTTTTAAAAACTTGGTGGCCTCGTCTTGGAATGGTTTGGCCGCTCCTGCAAAAACACCCAAAGCGGTTGTGGAGCGTTTGAACAAAGAGATCAATGCTGCTTTGCACGACCCACAAACAGAGAAAAAATTTCAAGAGCTGAACATCAATCCCAAAATCTCCAGCACCGCTCAAGCTCAAGAGTGGTATTTGTCGGAGATTAAAATTTGGGGCCGAGTCATTGAAAAAGCAGCCATTGCAAAACAATAATTTACTCAATAGGGATATTCATGATGGAAGATTTTTCTCAGTGGCGCATTGGCGTCATCGGATTTGGTGAAGTCGGTAAGACATTTGCAAAGGGATGGAAAGACCAAGTCAACCCGGAAAACGGGATGAAGGTATGGGATTTAAAGCTGTCTGCCAATTTTGAAAGCTCAACCGTACACCAACAAGAACACAGCAAAGCCAAGGACATGGGTGTTTCAAGCGCTTTAGATTGCGCAGATTTGGTCAGTGGGGTGAATTTGATTGTGTCATGCGTCACGGCGTCCAACACCTTGGCGGTGGCCAAAGAGGTGAGTCAAACCATCCAGCCAGGACAGTTTTTTATTGATTTGAATTCTGCCTCGCCAGGCACCAAACAAGCTTGTGCGGCGTTGATTGATGCAAAGGGCGCCTTTTATGTAGAGGCTGGCGTGATGACCTCTGTCCCCCCTTATGGCATCAAGGTCCCGATGTTGCTGGGCGGCACCAAGGCCGAGTACTTGGCCCGCGTTATTCAATCCTATGGTGGTGACGCAAAAGCCATCTCGGAAAAATTGGGCGTTGCCAGTGCCATCAAAATGTGCAGAAGCATCATGATCAAAGGCCTTGAAGCCTTGGTGATTGAAAGCTACACCACCGCAAGGCATTACGGCGTTGAGGATGCCATGTTGGCGACATTGAAAGAGACCATGCCTGGCATCGACTGGGTTGAGCAAGGGGCCTACCTCTTTAGCCGCGTTGTCCAACACGGCAAACGGCGTGCTGAGGAAATGCGAGAGTCAGCGGTGACTGTGGCTGAGACGGGCGCTACGCCGTTCATGGCCCAAGCCATTGCAGAGAAACAAGACTGGGTGTCGCAGTTGGCCATGCAAGGCGTGTTCTCGCAGACCCATGGTCAATCCCCTTGGCAAGCCTACGCCGATGCATTGATTGCACATTTGGACCACAAGGCCAAATAAAAGCGCTTGGCGCTTGGGCTGGGGCATGCCAAGACCCGCTCAACGTTTGGAGCCCGCTTTTCCTAGCGGCTTGTCTCACTTCAGCGCATCCGCGATCACTTTCTGGGTCAATCCCAAGGCGACCCGCTGTGTGCCCGTGCTGGGCCGCTTGGAGGACCAAACCAACATCAGTTGTGAGAGCAATTGAGGGCGCTGAATGGCGTGCGTTGTGAAGACTTCTGGATCTGGGAAGTCGTTGAGCGTGTAAGTGGGTAGCACCGCAAATCCCAAGCCTTCTTTGACCAACTCCAAAATTGCGTTGATGCCGTCAATCTCTAGAGCGATTTGCGGGCGGACATTGAGTTTTTGCATCTCTATCTCAATCAAGAGTCGAAAGGCATTGGGTCGGCTTGGCAATATCAAAGGCAGTTCGCACAGATCTTTGAGAGAAACGCTCGGCTTGAGCAGCGCTTGGTACTTTTTACTGATGCGTTTGCTCCCGGCAATCAAGATCAAGGCATCTTCATGCAATTGCGTCATCTCTAGATCTTGAGAAGGGGCCGGGTTGTATAAAACAGCCATGTCGATCCTTCCCGCTCTCAAGCTTTCGTACATCAGGGCAGAAAACCCCTCTGTGAGCGAGAGCTTGGCTTGGGGCAGTGCGTTCTTAAATGCCAAGGTCAAGGGCACTGTGATGAGTTTTGACAGACTTGGCGGCAATCCGATTGAGATGGGGCCGGCCAACGCGCCACTGGTGCCACTCAACTCCTCTTTGGCCAAGGCGACTTGGTACAAGATGCCTCTGGCGTGCTCCAGCATCAGCAAGCCTGACTCGGTTGGCGTCACGCCCCGTCCATTTCTGATCAAAAGGCTTTGATGCAACTCCACCTCCAGTTGCCTGACTTGGCGGCTCAACATCGGTTGTGCCACCCCTAGGGCGGAGGCCGCTTTTGTAAAGCTGCCGAGTTCGGCAACCCTGACGAAGGATTCGATTTGTTTTAAATCCATGTTGAACCAGGTATCAATACCAAGCGGCATTTCAAAGGGCTTGGCGGGGTTGGAAATGATTGGGTCTAGTTGGGATTTGCATATTTTAACCCCTGTTATGCATATTTGTTATAACAGATAGTGGGCAATATCTTCAATGACGCTTGATTTTGAGATCGTTTTAAAGTCGTTTGTCTCTAAAATCATGCCCAGTGACGACAAGGCAAGCCGCGGCTTGTTTTGTGCCCTCTATTCGTTGTTGACAACGCTGAATTTTTTGACCCCTTTGGAGCTGTGACTCAAAGAGGGTGTAATTTTTATGATGAATCATTTTTAAAGTGAAGGACAAACGATGAGTACCAGCAAGCCCCTGATCATTGATGTGCATGGTCACTACACCACAGCACCCAAGGCACTTGAAGAGTGGAGAAACAAGCAAATTGCTGGCATCAAGGACCCCGCCATGATGCCCAAGGTCTCTGAGCTCAAGATCAGTGACGACGAATTGCGTGAGACGATTGAGACCAATCAGTTAAAACTCATGAAGCAACGCGGCAGTGATATCACCATTTTCAGTCCACGGGCCAGCTTTATGGCGCACCACATCGGAGACTTACAAGTCTCCTCAACGTGGGCAGCTATTTGTAACGAGTTGTGTTACCGAGTTGCGCAGTTGTTTCCCGATCATTTCATGGGTGCTGCCATGTTGCCGCAGTCCCCAGGCGTTGACCCCAAGACGTCCATTGCAGAGATTGACAAGTGCGTGAAAGATTATGGTTTTGTGGGCATCAACTTGAACCCTGATCCTTCAGGTGGCCATTGGACATCGCCCCCTTTGTCGGATAAACATTGGTACCCCATTTATGAAAAGATGGTGGAATACGATATTCCTGCAATGGTGCACGTCTCAACGAGCTGCAACGCTTGTTTCCATACCACGGGTGCACATTATTTGAATGCGGACACCACTGCTTTTATGCAGTGCCTGACGTCAGATTTGTTCAAAGACTTTCCAACCCTTCGTTTCTTGATTCCTCATGGCGGCGGAGCAGTGCCCTACCATTGGGGCCGCTTCAGGGGCTTGGCGCAAGAGCTGAAGAAGCCTTTGCTCTCAGAGCATTTGATGAACAACATCTATTTCGATACCTGCGTCTACCATCAACCTGGCATTGACCTTTTAACCAAGGTCATCCCGGTGAAAAATATTTTGTTTGCCAGCGAGATGATTGGTGCAGTTCGTGGCATTGATCCCGAAACTGGGCATTATTTTGATGACACAAAGCGCTACATCGAATCAACCCCTCATTTGAATGAACAAGAGCGTTACATGGTCTATGAGGGCAACGCCAGAAAAGTGTTCCCCAGAATGGATGCCGCACTGAAGGCCAAAAATATTTAATTCGACCGCGAACTGATTTTTAAAAATAAAAAGGATTTTGTCATGTCAATGAACACCTTGGGCTGCGTCAAGCGCGGCATCACCAGAGCCGATGCCAACCAAGTCAAGCGTTTGGAGCATTTTGGCGTCGCGACAGTCCACGAGGCCATGGGTCGTGTGGGTTTGATGCAGCCCTATATGCGTCCGATTTACTCAGGCGCTAGAGTGGCCGGCACGGCTGTGACGGTTTTGGTTCATCCGGGTGACAACTGGATGCTTCACGTGGCCGCTGAGCAAATTCAGCCAGGCGACATCGTGGTCGTGGCGCTGAGTGCAGACAACTGTGATGGTTTTTTTGGTGACTTGTTGGCCACCTCCTTTAAAGCACGGGGCGCCAAGGGATTGATCATTGATGCAGGTGTGAGAGACGTCAAAGAGTTGACCGAGATGGGATTTCCCGTCTGGAGCAAGGGCATCAGTGCCAAAGGCACCATCAAGGCCACCCTGGGATCGGTGAATTTCCCAGTCATTTGTGCCGGTGCTTTGGTCAATCCAGGCGACGTGGTGTTGGCCGATGACGATGGTGTCGTTGTGGTGCCAGCCCACATTGCAGCTCAAGCGGCAGATGCCGCCCAAGCTCGCGAGGACAACGAAGGCGCCAAGAGAGAGAAGTTGGCCGCTGGCGTCTTGGGATTGGACATGTACAAGATGCGTGAGCCGCTGGAGAAGGCAGGTCTTAAATACATCGATTGAGTTCATGGACCTTTGAGGTCAATGAGCTTATTTGCAAGAACCTTATAAAGACAACAAATATGGCCCTGCAGTTGAATGCGTTTGATGCATTTACATTGATGAATGGCTCACACCGTATTGTGCGTGTGGCCCTTTGTTGGCTTCTTGCACTCGCGGCTCTTACAAGTGCCGTGGCGCAAACGAACACCTCGAACAACGCCTCGCCTTTCAATGCCAACAAGCCCATCAAGTTGGTGGTGGGCTATTCAGCGGGTGGTGCGGTGGATTTGGTCGCCCGGGCTCTCAGCAAAAGTCTTGCTTCACAAATGGGCATGACCTTTGTGGTTGAGAACAAGCCAGGCGCAGGGACCAACATCGCTGTGAAATCTGTGATTGCGGCTGAACCCGATGGACACACGTTGATGCTCGCGGCCAATGCCTTGGCCGCAAACATGTCCCTTTATCAGCCAGCCCCTTTTGATGCTGAGAAAGAGTTGGCCTGTGTCGCATTGGTTGGAAAAATACCCGTGGTGATTGCCGTGCCATCGGGCGCCAACTTTCGGGGCATGAGCGCTTTGATTGAAAAAGCCAAATCCGATCCCCAAAGCTTGTCCTACGCAAGCCCTGGCAACGGCTCTACACCCCATTTGGCGATGGAGATTTTTTTAAGAGCCGCTGGTATCGAGTTGACCCACATCCCTTACAAGGGAGGAGCCCAAGCCATCACGGATGTCTTGGGCGGACAAGTGCCCGTGTTGGCCATGAATGCCCTTGAAGTCTTGCCCCATGTGAGCAGCGGAAAACTCAAGGTCTTGGCGGTGTTGAGTGCCAAAAGAACGCCAATGTTTCCCGATGCCATGACGCTTTCTGAGCAAGGCTTTCCAGGCTTTGAAGCGGCTGTATGGTATGGGGTGGTCGCGCCAAGTGGAACGCCCAAAAACATGCTGGTGCTCTTGCACCAAGAGGTGCAAAAGGCCTTGGCCAGTACCGAGGTGAAAGAAAAGATGAGCTCTGTGGGGGGGGAAGTGACGCTTGCATCCAGGGAGCAATTTGCCGAGTTGTTGCACGCTGAGCGCGTGCGGTATGAAAAACTCATCCGCCAAGCTCAAATAAAACCAGATTGAATTCATACACATTAAATACTCAACGGTCTTGAAACATAGGAACTTAAAATGACTGACTTTACTAAAACACCCGGTTGGCTTGATTGGTACCAAGGCCCCTCAAAGCCAAAATTCAAATTGCCTGCTGGCGCGATTGATTCGCATTGCCATGTGTTTGGCCCGTCGAATATTTTTCCCTATTCGCCAGAAAGAAAGTACACGCCCTGTGACGCGAGCAAAGAGCAGTTGTTCGCTTTGAGAGACCATCTTGGTTTTGCGCGCAACATCATTGTTCAGGCGACTTGCCATGGTGCGGATAACCGTGCGCTTGTGGATGCGCTCACTCACTCAGATGGCAAAGCCAGGGGCGTTGCAACGGTCAAGCGAGATGTCAGCGACGCTGAAATTCAAAGACTGCACGACGCAGGCGTGCGTGGTGTTAGATTTAACTTTGTTAAAAGATTGGTCGATTTCACCCCCAAAGATGAGTTGATGGAAATTGCAGGCCGCATTGCCAAATGGGGTTGGCATGTTGTTATTTATTTCGAGGCCGTTGATTTGCCAGAGTTGTGGGACTTCTTTACTGCTTTGCCAACGACGGTGGTGGTGGACCACATGGGACGACCCGATGTCACCAAGCCTGTTGATGGACCTGAGTTCGAGTTGTTCATTAAATTCATGCGTGAGCACCAAAACGTCTGGAGCAAGGTCACTTGTCCTGAGCGTTTGACGGTGACGGGTCCAGCGGCTTTGAATGGCGAGAGACATGCGTATCACGATGTCATCCCCTTTGCCAAGAAATTGGTTGACACATTCCCGGACCGTGTGATTTGGGGAACCGATTGGCCTCATCCCAATTTAAAAGACCACATGCCTGATGATGGCTTGTTGGTGGATTTCATTCCTTTGATTGCAACAACGCCAGCGCTCCAACAGAGTTTGTTGGTGGACAACCCAAGCCGTTTGTATTGGTCAGAGGAGAGCAAGCATGGCGCTTGAAAAACCCTATCTCGATGTCCCAGGGACGACCATTTTTGATGCCGAGCAATCACGCCGGGGTTACTGGCTCAATCAGTTTTGCATGACGCTCATGAAAGCGGACAATCGCGAGAGGTTCAAAGCCAATGAGCGCGCTTATTTGGATGAGTGGGCCATGACCGAGGACCAAAAACAAGCGGTCCTTGATCGAGATCTGAACCGATGCATCTCATTGGGTGGCAATATTTATTTCTTGGCCAAAATTGGTGCCACCGATGGCAAGAGCTTTCAGCAAATGGCCGGCAGCATGACGGGCATGACTGAAGAGGAATACCGCAACATGATGATCGCAGGTGGCCGCTCAGCCAACGGCAACCGCTATGTAGGAGAGGACGGAGATGCTCAAGCGCATCGCCAGCCTCAAGGCCAACACCATCAAAAAGGGAGTGCTTGATATGGCCAAAGTTTCAGCCAGTGTATTTACTTCACACGTCCCCGCCATTGGCGCGGCCTTGGACATGGGGAAATCCCACGAGCCATATTGGCAACCGCTTTTCAAGGGATACGAATTCTCCAAGCAATGGATGAAAGACAATAAGCCGGATGCTATTTTTTTGGTTTACAACGACCATGCAACTGCATTTAGCTTAGAGATGATTCCAACCTTTGCGATTGGTTGTGCCGCAGAATTCAAGCCTGCAGACGAAGGTTGGGGACCAAGGCCCGTGCCCATGGTTTACGGTCACCCTGAGCTCGCTTCTCACATTGCACACTCCGTGATTCAGCAAGACTTTGATCTCACCATTGTCAATAAAATGGATGTGGATCATGGTCTGACTGTGCCACTGTCTTTGATGTGTGGTGAAGTTGATGCGTGGCCATGCCCGGTCATACCCTTTGCGGTCAATGTGGTTCAATACCCTGTGCCCAGTGGCAACAGATGCTTTCAGCTGGGCAAAGCCATTGGCAAAGCGATTCGAAGCTTTGAGCAGCCCCTGAATGTTCAAATTTGGGGCACGGGTGGCATGAGTCATCAACTCCAAGGCCCAAGAGCGGGATTGATCAACAAAGAATTTGATGCCAAATTTTTAGATTTATTGATCAACGATCCCACCAGTGCCGCAGCGATCGATCACATGGAATATGTGCGAGAAGCGGGCAGTGAGGGCATTGAATTGGTCATGTGGTTGATTGCAAGAGGCGCCATGTCTGATGTGGATGGTGGCCCAGCAGCAGAGCTGATCCATCGGTTTTACCACGTCCCAGCTTCCAATACGGCAGTTGGACACGCCATTTTGAAAAACAATTGAGCTGTACATTTTTAAACATTTGTTAAAGAGGAAAATTCCATGAAAACGATTAAAGTGGCCCTTGCTGGTGCAGGTGCATTTGGTAACAAGCACCTAGACGGTATTAAAAAAATAGATGGCGTTGAGGTCATCTCCTTGGTTGGACGCACGCTTGATAAAACGCAAGAAATTGCCAAGCAATACGGTATTCCTCACGTCACCACCAATTTGGCTGACAGTTTGGCCATTGCCGATGTTGATGCTGTTATTTTGTGTACGCCAACACAAATGCATGCTCAGCAAACACTTCAATGTCTGCAAGCGGGCAAGCACGTTGAGGTTGAAATCCCCATGGCCGATCGACTCGATGATGCCAAAGCCATCGTGGCTCTTCAAAAGTCAACGGGACTCATTGCGATGGCTGGGCACACGCGTCGCTACAACCCCAGTCACCAGTGGATCAACAAGAAAATCAAAGCGGGTGAATTCAACATTCAGCAAATGGATGTTCAGACCTACTTTTTCCGCAGAACCAACATGAATGCGCTGGGTCAAGCCAGGAGTTGGACGGATCACTTGTTGTGGCACCATGCCGCACACACTGTAGATTTGTTCGCCTATCAATGTGGCAGTCCCATCGTTAAAGCCAATGCGATTCAAGGCCCGATCCATTCAGCTTTGGGTATTTCAATGGACATGAGCGTTCAGCTCAAAGCGGCCAATGGTGCGATTTGTACCTTGTCTTTGTCCTTCAACAACGATGGTCCTTTGGGCACATGGTTTAGATACATTGGCGACACGGGAACTTATTTGGCCAAGTACGATGATTTGTACAACGGCAAAGAAGAGCAAATTGATGTCTCTAAGGTTGATGTGAGCATGAATGGCATTGAAATTCAAGATCGCGAATTCTTTGCTGCCATCAGAGAGGGTCGCCAACCCAACTCTAGCGTTGAAAACGTGCTCGCTTGCTACCAAGTGCTCCACGATTTAGAACAACAGATGCACAATTGATTTTTTTATAAGAGTGAGCCCCCATGTCTAAACGCGCGATTGGTCCCTTTAAAGTTCAGCCCATTGGATTGGGTTGTATGAACCTAAGCCATGCCTACGGCACGCCTCCAACGCCTGAGGCGGCGGCCAAGGTGGTCCATCGAGCGCTTGATTTGGGGGTGGATCTGTTTGACACGGCCGCTCTTTATGGTTTTGGTGCCAATGAGAGTTTGCTCGGCCCGCTTTTGAAGTCACACCGTTCGGAGATCACTTTGTGCTCCAAGGGGGGGATGGCAGGGGTGCAATTTCCGGATGGATTGAAACGAGTCATTGACGGGACGCCTCAAGCCATCAAGAAAAACTGTGAAGACAGTTTGACGCGATTGAAAACGGATGTCATTGACCTTTATTATCTGCATCGTTGGGATAAAAAAGTACCGATAGAAGACAGTGTCGGAGCACTTGCAGACCTCGTCACCCAAGGCAAGGTCAGGGCCATTGGTTTGAGTGAGGTGTCGTCTGCCACCATTCAAAAAGCCCACAAGGTCCATCCCATTTCTGCAGTTCAGACCGAGTACTCCTTGTGGAGTCGCAACCCTGAGATTGGCGTCTTGAAAACCTGTGCGGCGCTCGATATCGCCTTTGTGGCCTTCAGCCCAGTGGCAAGGGGCTTTTTATGTGCCTTGGACTTGGATGTCACTCAGTTCGATCCCAAGGACATTCGGCGCGCGATGCCCAGGTTTGAGTTGGATAACTTCAAGAAGAATCAGGGCTTGCTACCCGCGTATCTAAAGATCGCTCAGGCGGTGGGATGCTCGCCCGCTCAATTGGCATTGTCTTGGCTGCTGACCAAGGAGCCCAAGCTCATTGCCATTCCTGGCACTCAAAATGCCGATCACTTGGCGGACAACTGGGGTGCGGTTGATTTGCGCTTGAGCGACGATGTGATGCAACAATTGGATCACTTGATCAATCAAAAGACGGTTGCAGGTCAGCGCTACAACGCTCAGAACTCCCTAGAAGTCGATACGGAAGAGTTTGGCCATTGATTGCAGGCCTTCAACGGCCTGCGTTTGACTGTTGAGCTTGCGTCGGGGCTGTGTTTGCGACGCCGTTGATACCCACTACTGCATAGAAGAGGCAGAAGCTCAAGCTTGAAGACAACAGCAACGCCATGCCGAAATAAAACCCCCATGTGCCCAAGAGGTCTGTGAGTGACATGGTGAGCAGGATGCTACCCACCAGAATTCTAAACACGCGCTCTGCTTGAGACAAATTGGGTTTCATTGGCGACTCTCCAAGAATGAAATGATCTGCTTTGATGTCTGACTTCTATTTGACCGTTGATCGCTTGGCTTGAGTCCTCGGACTAACCCCTAGATCTAAAGGGGTGCATGGGCAAGGTTTTGGGTGCAAACGATGCCGATCTTGGATGTGAAATTTTGCTCTAGGGTGGCCTGAGTTTTCTTAAGCATTGAACTTTAAAAGCATTTTTTTCCATCTGCATCAATGAAGATCTTCTGATCGCAGCACTCAGGGGGCTGAGGCATGTGTTGAGTGACTGGTGGTTTTTATGGAGACATCAATTTGAAGTGGCTTTGCCTCAAGTCCTTCATCAAAGCATGTGGCGGGTGGGTGCACAGAATAATGAAATTGATTTTTTGCGTATTCAAATTGTTTGTTTGATGAGCGTTTATTTCGTGATAAGAGCAAGCTTTGCTAAGGGGTTCACCTCTTGCTTTAAACACAAAATCAGCAAATAATGTTTCATTCACCTAAAGGGCGAAACACCAACTGCTTTTGCTTGCTCAACCATGACTTACTCACGCATTCAATCCGTTTTTATTTGCTTACTGGCCTTGTGTGGATTAGGCCTCAGCACTGCTTGGAGTGCGGACGCCTACCCAAGTAAGCCGATTTCCTTGATCGTGCCCACCGCACCAGGGGGTCCAGTCGATATGACAGCAAGAATTGTTGCCAATGACTTGTCTAAAATTTTGGATCAACGCGTGGTGATCATCAACAAGCCCGGGGCCTCACAGAAAATTGGCATCGAGGCACTGCTGCATTCTCCAAAAGACGGGTACACCTTTGCTGCATGTTCTGCCGCATCCATGACCATCAGCCCTGCCATTGAGAAAAACATTGGATACGATCCGCTCAAGGATTTTGTCATGTTGGCCAATGCAATTGAGAACAACCGTGTTTTGGTCATTCATCCTTCTACGCCAGCAAAAAATCTCATTGAATTGATTGCTTATGCAAAGGCAAATCCAGGTAAATTGACGTTTGGTAGTGGAGGCAACGGCACGACCTTGCATTTCTCGACGGCATCGTTTTTAAATGTTTTGGGTTTGAGTGTTTTGCATGTGCCTTATAAATCAAGTGGCCCAGCACTCATGGGTGTTTTGTCTGGTGAAGTCAATATGCTCATGCCAGATGTTGGTGACGTTTTGAACCACATCAACAGCGGCGCGTTGATTGCTTTGGGCATCACAGGTGCAAGCAGAAACGATCGTTTGCCAGCGTTGCCAACCATGAAGGAGAGTGGTGTTGCGGAGCTCAAAAATTGGACTTATTCATCTTGGATTGGCTTTGTCGCCGCAGAAGGCATACCGCAAGAGGTCTCCATCAAACTTCAAAATGCACTGCAAAGCGCATTGAAAAGCCCCAAAACCAAAGAGGCTTTTGAAGCCGTTGGCTTCACCGTGTTGGCGTCCACAAGTGAGCAATTTCAAGCCAGAGTGCGAGATGAATACGAACTGACTTTAAAACTGCTCTCTAGCGGCCGAGTTTTAAAGTAGGTCGGTTTCT
>CAIOTD010000054.1 GCA_903861115.1 uncultured Burkholderiales bacterium | reverse complement strand
TACGCTGTGCTGTGCAGTTGGGTACAACATCAAGTGGCTGATGAGGGCAATTGCCCGTTTAGGGCTCCGGGGTCTTTTATTGGGCCTGGATTTATTGATGCAATTGAGGGAACTTGAGAGTAATATTTCCAAACAAATCAAATTCCAGTTTGAAAACAGAAATTTGAACACTCAAGTTTTACTGAAATTCATAAAAATGAATTTTGCAGTTCCGACTACTTAGTTATTTTTGAAAGTTATATTATGTCTTCTTTGCAAAAAGTTTCACTTATTACTGGAGTTACCGGTCAAGACGGGTCTTACCTAGCCGAATTTCTTTTGGAAAAAGGCTACATCGTTCACGGTATCAAGCGCCGTGCCTCACTGTTCAATACAGACCGTATCGACCACATCTACCAAGACCCGCATGCAAACAACAAAAACTTGCATTTGCACTATGGGGATTTGTCAGACACCAGCAACCTCACGCGCATCATCCAAGAGGTGCAGCCAGACGAGATCTACAACCTAGGTGCGCAAGCCATGTGGCGGTGTCTTTTGAGTCACCCGAGTACACGGCCGATGTGGACGGCATGGGCACGCTACGCCTGCTAGAGGCCATTCGTATCCTGGGGCTTGAGAAGAAAACCCGTTTCTACCAAGCCTCCACCTCCGAGCTATACGGCTTGGTGCAAGAGATACCGCAGAAAGAGACCACGCCTTTCTACCCACGCAGCCCCTATGCGGTGGCCAAGATGTATGCCTACTGGATCACGGTGAACTACCGCGAGGCCTATGGCATTTATGCCTGCAACGGTATTTTGTTTAACCACGAGAGCCCACGCCGTGGCGAGACCTTCGTCACCCGCAAGATCACCCGTGGCATGGCCAACATTGCTCAGGGCCTGGAAGACTGCCTGTACATGGGCAATATGGATGCCCTGCGCGACTGGGGCCATGCCAAAGATTACGTGCGCATGCAGTGGATGATGCTGCAGCAAGACAAGCCGCAAGACTATGTGATTGCCACAGGCGTGCAATACAGCGTGCGTGAGTTCATCAGCAAAACCGCCCAGCAACTGGGCGTGACCTTGACCTTTGAAGGCGAGGGCGTGAACGAGGTGGCCAAGGTGGCCAGCATCACAGGCAACGACGCCCCAGCCCTGAAGGTTGGCCAAGTACTGGTGCGCGTAGACCCCCGCTACTTCCGCCCCACCGAGGTAGAGACCCTGCTAGGCGACCCCAGCAAAGCCAAAGCCGACCTAGGCTGGGTTCCCGAAATCACCCTTGACGAGATGGTGCAAGAGATGGTGGCGCACGACCTAGGCAAAGCCAAGCAACACGCGCTGCTGAAGCAGCATGGCTTTGATGTGGCTGTGGGGGTGGAGAGGTAAGCTTTGCTTGTCATTTAATTGGGTGTACAATTAAATGATGTTCACCGTCATTGAAACCCCAATCTTTCAGAAGCAAGCCAGCCAGGTTTGGAGTCAAGATGAGCGCCACGCGTTCATCGATTGGATTGCACAAAATTCGAACGTTGGTGATGTGATTCCCGGAGCTGAGGGCGCTCGAAAGGTTCGTTGGGCTTTGCAGGGTAAGGGCAAGCGTGGCGGTGTGCGAGTGATCTATTTCAACCTCAACGAAGACGAGGTGGTGTTGCTGGTTGCGGTTTATGCCAAGTCAGATCAAGCAAATTTGGCTGTAAAACAAATCAAAAGGAAGTGATGTCATGACCCTAAAAAAACTGAACGTCGAAAAAGTTGTAAAGGCGATTGAGACAGATGCCGGTGAGTCGTTGGAGGGGCTGCGGGAGTCCCTCGCGCAAGCTAAGGCTGGTGTATTTGCCGAGATACATACCCCGCAGCTGATCGCATCTCGGCAACGTGGTCGTCCACCTGGCACTGCGAAAGCCACAACCAAAGAGCCTGTGAAGATAAGACTCGATGCTGATGTGATTGCGGCACTGCGAGCCACAGGAGACGGCTGGCAAACCCGTATCAATGAAACGCTGCGCGCTTCGTTGCATTTGGCTGGGCGGGTTTGAGTGAAGCGCAACAAAAGCGCAACTTGGCCTAGTACGAAGGTTATTACAACGACGCCCCAGCCCTGAAGGTGGGCCAAGTGCTGGTGCGCTTAGACCCGCTCGAAATCACCTTAGACGAGATGGTGCATTAGATGGTTGCTTTTGGCCTCAGCAAGGCAAAGCAGCATGGCTTTGATGTGGCTGTGGGGGTGGAGAGGTAAGTCAACGTCGGGGTTGAAAATGTTCATAAATGAGTCAATAATGCCATCTTGACTCATTAACGAATCATTATGACCAAGCCCAATGTTCGCCCGCTTTCTCAGCATTCCCAGTTAGCGCTGCAGTTGCTGGGGCAACTTATTCGCGAGGGTCGCCTTGTCAAAGGGTTTAGCACAACTGATTTGGCTGCGCGGGCTGGTATTTCACGCGCTTTGCTTCAGCGTATAGAGCGGGGAGAAGCGGGCTGTTCAATTGGCGCTTGTTTCGAGGTAGCTGCTGTTTGCGGGGTGTCTTTGTTTGAACCCGATGAGAACGCGCTCTCTAAGCGACTCTCGACTCAAACAGAAAAATTAGCGTTATTGCCAAAGGCTGTCAGACGCTCAAAGCTTGTTGTGCATGATGACTTCTAAAGTCATGACGAAGCACAACCAAGCTTATGTTTGGGTTTGGTTGCCAGACAAAGATGATCCTTTGGTGGCAGGGGTGTTAGTGCGGCAAGGCCAGCAGTTGGTGTTTAACTATGGTCGCAGCTATTTAGTCGGGCCTGCAAATCTCTTGAAACCCGCATGAATACTGGTTTTTTTTGATATTTTCTCTTTCAAAAACTCTCAGAAAACCTTATAATTCTCACACAAACCTGAGAGTTTTATCTGTTTTTTTCGAGGGGCCGAAATGAC
>CAIOTD010000053.1 GCA_903861115.1 uncultured Burkholderiales bacterium | reverse complement strand
CGGGGCCTGAGGCTGCCTCAAGGCCTGCTGAGCAGGTTTGAGGTCTTTGTACTGGCGGAAACGGAGAGATTCGAACTCTCGATGAGGCTCAACACCCCATACTCCCTTAGCAGGGGAGCACCTTCGGCCACTCGGTCACGTTTCCTAAGCCCTGTATTATGCCCTATCTTGGTCCAAATCAAACGTCTTGTGCAACGCTCTGACGGCCAACTCCATATATTTTTCGTCAATCACCACTGAAGTCTTGATCTCAGAGGTCGAAATCATCTGAATATTGATGCCCTCTTCACTCAAAGTCTTGAACATTTTGCTGGCTACGCCCACATGACTTCTCATGCCAATGCCAACGATGGAGACCTTACAGATCTTGGTGTCCCCCACAACTTCTGCTGCACCCAACTCGGGAATGACTTGGCTTTTTAAGAGATCCAAGGTTTTGGCGTGATCGTTTCTATGAACGGTAAAACTGAAGTCGGTTTTGCCATCCCTGCTGATGTTTTGGATGATCATGTCCACTTCGATGTTGGCCTGAGCCACAGCACCTAAAATTTGATAGGCAATACCTGGCTTGTCAGGCACACCCAAGACAGAGATTTTGGCCTCATCGCGGTTAAAAGCGATTCCAGAAACGATTGCTTGTTCCATTTTTTCATCTTCCTCAAAACTTATCAAAGTGCCTGAACGGGCCTCTTCTGTTAGATCAATATCCCACGGGGTAAAGCTGGACAGGACCCTCAATGGCACCTTGTACTTGCCCGCAAATTCAACCGAACGAATTTGAAGAACTTTGCTGCCCATGGAGGCCATTTCGAGCATTTCCTCAAAACTGATGGTCAAGAGCCTTTTGGCCTCTGGCACGACCCGTGGATCGGTCGTGTAGACGCCGTCCACATCCGTGTAAATCAAACACTCACTGGCTTTTAAGGCCACCGCGATGGCAACCGCAGAGGTGTCTGAGCCACCACGACCAAGGGTCGTGATGTTGCTGTGTTCATCAACGCCTTGAAAGCCGGTGATGATCACCACCTTGCCTTTGTCCAAGTCGGCCATCACGCGCTTGTCTTCAATGGACTCGATGCGAGCTTTGGTGAAGGCACTGTTGGTGCGAATGGGCAACTGCCAGCCGGCATAACTCACCGACTCCACACCCTCGGCTTGCAACGCAATGGCCAAAAGCGCCGAAGAGGCCTGCTCGCCTGTCGAGGCCAACATGTCGAGCTCGCGCTGGTAGGACATGCTCGCAGAACTGGGCGCCAACTCTTTGGCAAGTCCCAAGAGCCTGTTGGTCTCGCCACTCATTGCTGAAGGCACCACCACCATTTGGTAGCCTGCACGGCTCCACTTGGCGACCCGTTTGGCCACATTTTTAATGCGATCGGTGCTCCCCATTGAGGTGCCACCATATTTATGAACAATCAAAGACATCGTCTATTTCACTCGGTGATTAGGCAAAACCCCATATTCTACCAACTCAAGGACCGTATTTTTTCTGATCACGCAAGACGCGCCAACCTTTAGCTGTATATCGTGACCACGCGTTGTACACGCCTTGATCAATCGGTTCAATTCCCGCAACTGAGGGGTGCTGGCCCTGCACCCTCGTTCGCCCAGCCAATGACGCAAAACATTTGAACGCCTGGCCTCGGTGAGCGCTTGCAACGCCTTGATTTGTGGCGGAATCCCAACACGGCTCAAATCCTCTTGGGCCAGTTCTTGCAACAAAGACTGCGCCTGGGCAATGTGCGTCGCACTCCGAGACAAGGTTTGACGAAAATTGGGGAACGCCTCCATCAGATGGGGCAAAATTTTTTTCCTGATCCTGTTGCGCGTGAACGCCTCATCGGCGTTGCTTGGATCTTCGATCCAAGTCAAATCCTGCTCACGTGCCCATGCGCGCAGTTCTGTTGACGACACGCCCAAGAGGGGTCGGTGATAGGTGATGCCATTTTTCTCCCATTGGGACCTCATGCCCGACAACCCGGGCAAACCAGAGCCTCTGGACATCGCCAAAAGCACCGTCTCCACTTGGTCGTCCGCGTGTTGAGCCAGTGCGATGTCTTTGACCGCCCCACCCCACTTCAAGGTCAACACCTCTTCCAAGGCCTTGTACCGTGCAAGGCGTGCAGCGTCTTCTGGACTTTGCCCAGTGCTGTGCTTTGCATTGACACGAATGACCTCAAGAGGGATGTGGCGATCAAGACAAAATTTCTCGCAATGGCTGACGAAGTCATCGGCAGCACTCTGTAGCCCATGGTGAACATGCACCGCATGAACCTGTCCAGGCCACTTCAAGTGACTCGCCCAAAGCAAGGCCGTCGAGTCCGCTCCACCGCTGTAAGCCACAGCAAGGGGTTGAGAAGGCTCAAATTCTGACAGCCAAGTCGGAACAAGCGAATTGGTCTTTGGCAAGCGAGCACCGGACTTTGGCTCAGCGCTTGTCATGATCAACCTGGTCTCTCGATCACCCAAGGGTGATCAAAGCTTCGTGTCCGTGTAACGACCGTAACTTTGGAGTCTCTCGTATCGACGATCCAAGAGATCGCTTGTCTTTAGATCACACACTTGTCTCCACGCGTCGCTCAATCCCCGCTTTAATTGAGCAGACATGAGTTTGGGGTCCCTGTGGGCACCGCCCACGGGCTCGTTGATGATCTTGTCCACCAAGCCCAGCGCCTTGAGCCGATGGGCGGTGATGCCCAACGCCTCAGCGGCGACCTCACTTTTATCGGCGGACTTCCAAAGAATGGACGCACAGCCTTCAGGACTGATCACCGAGTAGACCGAATACTGAAGCATCAAGAGTTGGTCTGAGACGCTGATCGCCAGCGCGCCGCCTGAGCCCCCTTCACCAATGATGGTCGTGATGATCGGCACTTCAAGTTGTGCCATCTCAAAAATATTTCGACCAATGGCCTCACTTTGGCCTCGCTCCTCGGCATCGATACCGGGATAGGCCCCTGGGGTATCAACAAACGTGAAGACTGGAATCTTGAATTTTTCGGCAGTCTTCATCAGCCTTAAAGCTTTTCTGTAGCCTTCGGGGCGACTCATCCCAAAGTTTCGAAGCGTTCTCTCTTTGGTGTCTCTGCCCTTTTGATGCCCCAAGACCATGCAAGGGTTTCCGTTGAAACGAGCCAGTCCACCCACAATGCTCAAGTCATCGCTGAAGTGACGATCGCCATGCATCTCTACAAAATCGGTGAAGAGCTCCCCGATGTAATCCAAGGTATAGGGGCGCTCTGGGTGACGAGCAATTTTGGTGATTTGCCAAGCGCTTAAATTGCTGTAAATGTCCTTGGTGAGCTGAAGGCTTTTTTTCGACAGCTGTTCAATTTCTTGTGAAATATCCACAGCCGATTCGCTTTGAACATAGCGCAACTCTTCGATTTTGGACTCCAACTCAGCAATGGATTGCTCAAAATCTAAAAATGTTTTTTTCGCCAATTTACTTCATCCTCACGTCAATAGGCCACCGGTACAGGATCCAGGGATCTCCATATGTACCAAGTCGCCACACTACAAAAGGGTGCCCAAGCTTGCGCGACTTCCCGCGCATCGCTTCGGCTCACACCCTCTCCTGAAAAATAATTTTGACTGATCCCGTTCAAAAGGCCCACATCGTCCAAAGGCAATACATTGGGCCTCAACAGGTGAAAAATCAAAAACATCTCGGCCGTCCAACGGCCAATCCCTCGAATGGCCACCAACTCTTCAATGATTTCTTCATCGTTCATGCTCTCCCAACTCGAGGGGTGAACACCCCCATTGGAGAAATGAAGCGCCAAGTCAACAATGTACTCGACCTTTCGGGTCGATAAACCCGCCGCCCGCATGTCGTCGACTTTTAACTTGAGCACTCGAGCAGGCGTTAAGGCCGGTTTGCTCAGTTGAGAGAATCGGTCCCAGACCGTCTGCGCCGCTTTGACTGAAATTTGCTGACCCACCACGCTTCTGGCCAGGGTCACAAAGGCGTCTCCTCGAGAGGCCAATTTTGCATCTCCAAACTGAGGAATCAAGCGCTTCATGACCCGGTCCTTTTTGATCAAGAACCGACAGGCCTCCTCCCAGTAGGGAGGGACTTCAAATTGAACAGGCGCGCTGTCCTTCAATGAACTTGCTCCCAAGTGGTGCCCGTTGCGGAGTCTTTCAAAACAATGCCTTGCTCAAGAAGTGCTTTTCGAATGTCATCGGCCAAAACAAAATTTTTATCCTTTTTGGCCTGTGCGCGGGCCGTGATTTGTTGCTCGATCTCTTGCTCACCAAGCGACGCTCCAGCCTTTAAAAATGCACTGGGCGAGGATTCCAAGAGCCCCAAACAAGAGCCCAAGGCCTTGAGCAAGCCCGACAAATGGGCATCTTTGGATTTATTGACCTCTCCGGCCAACTCAAACAAGACAGACACCGCCTCAGGCGTGGCAAAGTCCTCGTCCATGGCTTGCTTGAAACGTTTGGCATAGGCATTAGACCAGTCAATCTGGGAAATTGCAATTTCTGAAGGTTGAACCGTTTGAAGGGTCGTGTACAAGCGCTTCAAAGAGGCACGCGCGTCGTTTAAATGCACATCGCTGTAATTCAATGGACTTCTGTAATGACTCCTCACCACAAAGAAGCGCAAAGTCTCGGCATCAAAGACCTCCAAGACCTCTCGAATGGTAAAGAAGTTGCCCAAACTTTTGGACATTTTTTCATTGTCCACATTGACAAAACCATTGTGCAACCAATAACGAGCCAAGGCTTGACCGCTGGCACCCTCACTTTGCGCAATCTCATTTTCATGGTGCGGGAATTGCAGATCTGCCCCTCCCCCATGAACATCAAAGGTTTGGCCAAGCAAGGCGCAACTCATGGCAGAACACTCGATGTGCCAACCCGGGCGACCTATTCCAAAAGGGGCAGGCCATTTGGCATCTTGGGGCTCACTTTCTTTGGCCCCTTTCCACAAAACAAAATCCAAAGGATCCTCTTTGCCATCGAGCACCGCAACTCTTTCTCCAGCGTGCAACTCATCCAAAGATTTTCCCGAAAGTTTCCCGTAACCTTTGAAGCGCCGCACAGAAAAATTCACATCCTGTGCAGCTTGATAAGCCAAGCCTTTGTCCAATAAGGTTTCTATCAAACTCACCATTTGCGCAACATAGTCAGTCGCCCTTGGCTGGGCATTGGGCGCTTGGATATTGAGCTTCATTGAATCTTCTTGTAGAGCGAGAATCATTCGATCCGTCAAGGCGCGAATGCTCTCACCATTTTCAAGCGAACGGCGTATGATTTTGTCGTCAATGTCGGTGATGTTTCGAACAAAATTGACCTGGTAGCCCAAGACCTTGAACCAACGCTGAATGAGATCAAACGCGATCATGGAGCGCGCGTGTCCTATGTGACAAAAATCATAGACCGTCATGCCACAGACGTACATACTGACATGGCCTTCTCGAATGGGCACAAATTGCTCAAGCTCTTTTGACAGGGTGTTGAAGATTCGAAGTGACATGACGTTTTAAAGTGATTTAAAAAACAGGGGAATTCATACCATACAAGCACGAGACGACGAGCAACCGATGGATGGGCGCGAATTGCAACAAGATCAAATCACAATTCGCTGCAGCCACCTACACCGCGTCAAAGGGACTTTGTTACACTAAGCGCACATCAAAAGCGCTCAAATTTTTGTCTGAACATCCACAAGGCTTCATGCAATGGCCAAGGCGGCCTTGTGCGACAAACCCCAAGCGTCCAATTAATACAAATGGATGCATCAAGATCGTTTTACTTCATTTATGATACAGCTCATGTATTTTACGTCTTCTTTAAATTTTTTGACCAAGGGCTTTGATATCAACGCATCTTTTTTGAATAGTCTGAATTCCTTGCAAAAACATTGGAAGCCCTTGTTAATGGGTTTTGTTATGCAAATTGGCTTGGCCACGCCATGTCTAGCCGATCCGCACGAAGAGGTGCTCAAACTGCTCAAGCAAGACTTGTCTGAGCAAGCCTTTGTCATGGTGAGCCAATACCTGCAAGACCATCCCCAGGATCCTCAAATGCGCTTTTGGTTGGGCAACCTTTGGGTTAAAAAGGGAGAGAAAAAAACAGCGGCAGAGATCTTTTTGCGTTTGACCCAAGACTGCCCTGAACTCAGTGAGCCCTACAACAACCTAGGTATTTTGCAGTTTGAGGCGGGCGATTTTTCGGCGGCCAAAGCCTCATTTGAGTCTGCTCTCAAGGTGCAGCCTGATTTTGCACTTGCCGTTGAGAATTTGGCCGATACCTATTTGCTTCTTTCGCGCTCAACCCTTGAACACGCCAGCGCTTTGGATCCCAAATCAAAGTCGGCCAAGTACAAGCTAGAATTGATCAATCAAGCGTTGCTGGATTGGAGCCAAAAGCAAAGCAAATAGCGGCCTTGTCTTTAAGTCATGCGCGCATGCGCCTCCTTGGTTTTACCACCTCTTAAAAACCCATTCATTATGTTTTTTATTACCCATAAGCCTCTTGTTCACGTGCTGCGTGTTCTTGTCGCCTCTGTTGCACTCTCTTGCGCGGTCGTTTCAGCGCAAACGCCCACAAAGAGCGACAACCCACGGGTCAAGATTTCAACCAACTTGGGCGATATCGTTTTGGAGTTGTACCCTGACAAGGCCCCCAAAACAGTCGCCAACTTCCTTCAGTATGTGAACGATCATCACTACGACGGCACCATTTTTCATCGAGTCATTGCCGGCTTCATGGTCCAAGGCGGCGGCTACACCAAAGCGTACGCAGAAAAACCCACCCGTGCGCCCGTGATTCATGAAGGCCAAGCGGCATTGGCCAAAGGGGGCGATAAAAATGTCATCGGGACCGTTGCCATGGCCAGAACCTCTGAGCCAAATTCAGCCACCTCACAGTTTTTTATCAATATCGCCGACAACGCCTTCTTGGATCCCACACCCGTGCCACCCGGCGACCCCGTTCCTAGCTTCACCTACAACGGGCGAACCTACACGAATGTCCCAAGAGCCAATCTTGAAAACAACCCTAAACTTGTGGGCTATACAGTTTTTGGTAAAGTCATCGCTGGCATGGATGTCGTTGACAAAATAAAATCCATCCCCACCGGTGCCTCTGGCCCCTTTCCCAGTGACGTGCCTAAAACGGCGGTCACCATTTCCTCAGCTTTCATCATCAAATAATCATGACACACCCCACCGTTGAACTCCACATTGCCAATCACGGCATCATCACGCTCGAACTTGATGCAGAAAAAGCGCCATTGACGGTTGCCAACTTCATCAAAAATGTTGAAAGCGCTCACTATGACAACACCATCTTTCACCGCATCATCCCCGGCTTCATGATTCAAGGAGGCGGTTTTGCGCCTGGCATGAAACAAAAGGAGACCAGCGACACGATTGACAACGAAGCGCAAAATGGCCTGAAAAATGATCACTACACCGTGGCCATGGCAAGAACTTCAGACCCTCACTCAGCAGGCGCACAGTTTTTCATCAATGTGTCCGACAACGACTTTTTGAACCACACCTCCCCCACACCCTCGGGCTGGGGCTACGCGGTGTTTGGCAAAGTCATCAAAGGCCAGGACGTTGTGGATGCTTTGGGCAAAGTCAAAACAGCGCGCAAAGGCTTTCACGATGATGTCCCGAAAGAGGACGTTGTGCTCGAAAAAGCCGTGCTTGTTCAAGCCTGATCGTTCTTGAACCTTCTGCGCTCAAGATGACCGAGTCACTGCGTCAAGCCTTGACTGGGTCGCCACTTGGCGAGCAACGCACCCGACACCACAAAACGCTTAGACGCAAGGTGGGGGCGCAATGAGTGCAATGGATGCTGTGCCGAGCGATCACATCGAGGGCCCTGAATGGTCTTGCGTGGACTTCATCTCGGACATCCATTTGGGCCCCACGTCAAAGTCTTTGGCACTGTCTTTGAAAAATCACCTCTCGAACACCCCTGCTCAGGCTGTGTTTATTTTGGGAGATTTGCTGGAGGTTTGGATCGGCGACGATTGCTTGGAGCAGGCGCACTTTGAGATCGAACGCGATTGTGTGCATGCGCTCAAGCAAGCAAGCCTCAAGAGATCGATCTTTTTCATGCCAGGCAACCGCGACTTCCTTGTTGGCACTCGCTTCTTGCAAAAAAGTGGCATGCGCCAGTTAAGAGATCCGTGCGTCCTTCAAACCCAAGGGCAACGCATCTTGTTGAGCCATGGGGATGAACTTTGTACAGGGGATTTGGATTACCAAGTCTTTCGACAAGAGGTCAGGAGCCAAGCGTGGAGGACTCACTTTTTAGCATTGCCTCTAGAGCAACGCTTGTCCATGGCAAAAAAAATGCGAGCGCAAAGTCAGATCAAGCAGTCTCACCAAGATCCGCTGGCGTACGCAGAACTCGACACCCAAGCCTGCCTTGACTGGTTGGAGCAAAGCAACTGTGAGTTGCTGATCCACGGGCACACGCATCGCCCCATGAGGCACGCGTTGAGCAAGGCGCGTGCGCGCGAGGTCTTGAGTGATTGGGACGCAGATGCAATCCCGCCTAGAAGGCAAGTGCTTCGACTCCAGGATGGGCTGCTTAAGCGACTTGAGGTTTTTTAGCCCCTGCCTTCCGCACGTCGAAGATCGACCAGCCCCCCTTTTTTACTTTTTCATCAACACCTTCAACACGCTTTGCAAACGCTGGGCGCTCTCCAATGAATAGGGCGCACTCAAGACCTTGGCCACATCCTGTGTCCACGTCTGCAGTGGCGTTGGATCATTGCGCTTGGTCAACAGTTGCAATTGAAGGGCCCGTCGATCGTTGAGGTGCTCAGCAGGTGTAGGCTGTTCGGCCGCCATCTCAAGCCTGAGCATTGCGGTTTTGAATTGATCTGCACCCTTGGATGCATCGGTCTTGATGGCTTGGACCATGGCGACGCGGTCACTGGCTTGTACACGTTGACCCAACTCTTTTAAAGCGGGAACACGCTCGCTGTCACGCATCTCCCACGCACCGAGCAATTGCGTCAACGACTCGCCATGCGCCATGGCAGACAATTTTTTGAGTGCGAATTGTGCTTGCTCAAAGGCCTGGCGCTGCGCTCTGTACGCTTGGTCGCCCAAACGCGGTCCTTGAGGGGCATCAAAAGCGGGTTTGCTCCTGCTCTCAAACCCTGGTTTTTTACTGCGATCAAAAGGCTCTGATCGACCTTTGTCCCTAGGTTTAGCACCACGTGCATCTTTGAAGCCGCCGACACTTGGGGTTTCTTTCTTTTGTCCAGGTCGATCATCGCCTCGAACAGCAATCACGGGCTTGGGGGCGGGTTTGGGCAATGACGCTTTTTGCGCGGCCTCTGGAGCCGACTCGGGTACAAGCGCTGCAGCCCCCTCCTGAGCAGCCTCCTGAGCAGCCTCTTGCGGGGCCTCCATTGAGGCGGTCGATTCTTGAAGTTCACTCGGTGCTGCAACAGAACTGAGCTCAGGCGTCGCATCGCCGGCGGGCACCCCACCTAAAGGCTCTTCGCTCTTTGGGGCTTCACTGGGTGAGACATCCTTTGTGACCATGGCCTCCACGGCCTTGGGTTCGGTGCTGGGTGTCCACTCACCGCGCATCAATTTATCCAAGGCTTGCATGCTCGCTCGAATGGCTTGCGCATCTTGTGCCGTCACCGCTGCATCCACGGCCTTGGACGCGGCCATCACGGCCAAGTCATAGGCACTGACTGCCGCCATGGACTGTTCACGTTGTTTGGTTTTTCGAGCAAAGGCCTCATCAATGGGCTGCCTGAAGGCATCCCACAGCTTTTGTTCTTGTCTGCGATCCAATAAAACGGATTGCGACTCTTGTTGCCAACGCTGTTGCAATTGCTTCACCGCATCAATTCTCAGTGGCGTCTCGCCACCCAATTGTTTGGCCTCCTCAATCAAGCGCATGCGCTGTTGAACGCTTCTTTCTTGAACCATTTCAAGAGGGGCGTGCGCTTGCTTCATGGCCTCTTTCCAAAGCGCTTGCAACTCCACAAAGAGCTTCTCGCTCACGTGACCACTGTCGCGCCAGCGGTCTGAGAATTGATGCAACTGCCTCACCACGGCCTTCCAATCGGGACCTTGGGCACTTGTTTGCGTCCACGCCTTCAGCTCTTCAATCAAAGCCAAGCGTTGGGCCTTGTTCTCAGCGCTCTCGAGCTTGACCTTTTCAACCCAAACTTCCACGACTTTATGGGCTCGGTTGCAGGCCTGATCAAAGCGCTTCCACAGCGCATGGTTGGGCAATCCGCCTTGATCCACAACTTTCCACTGCTCTCTTAAATCGCGCAGCGTTTCTTGCATTTTTCTCCCGCCCATGACGGGCACCCAAGTTGTCTCTTGGGGTTTGTGAACGAGGATTTCTTTCTCAGCCAACACTTGCACTTCTTCGGGCGTGGCCTGAGGCGCCTCGTTCACCAAGGTCTCCTCACTGGGCGTTGGGACCAAATCAACGTGAACGGGGGCTGGGCTGATCGCATCGCTTGGCGAAGGCACTGCGGGCTGAAGCTCTTCGCTCAAGGCGGCCACGGCTTGAGGCTCGGGCAATTGGATTTTCTTTTTGCTCTCCGCTTTGGTGACTTTGGTGACGTGCTGATTTTTATCGCCCTTGACTGCAACTTTTTTGAACAAACTCTCTGCCTTTTGGACCAACTCTTGACGCAGTTGATCGGCCCTCCATTTTTGCCACCCCTCCAACTCGCTTGCAGCAGATAGCGCCGCTTGTGCTTTGTGCTCTAATTTTTCGTCAATCAAGCGGGCGTTGTCTTTCAGCACCGACCTGAGGTTTTGAGCTGCACTGGCACTTGCTTTGCCGTGACCTTCCGCCATTTCAGCCTCAAGCACTTTGAGCACCGCTTCAACCGCTTGTGTCGCTTGTGCTTTGAGTTCAGGATCCACTTTGGCTTTTGGGCTGGGCACAGCAACCTGAGCCCCCACGCCTCTTTGCGCTTTGATCTCTTCAGCCCAGGCGGGCACTTGGGGCAACGTTGCCTGCGTCGATTCGCTGGACAAGTGCGCTTGCGTCAATGCGTCGTTAAAGGCATCCCACAGCGCTTGCATTTGCTCTCCACTGCTGGTCAAGGCGGGTCCGTGTTTGAGATCCACAGACAACCAGTGATCATCGCCAAAAATTTGATCTCTCGCCGAGACCCAAGCTTGAACATCCCTAGACAAGGTGTCCTTCATTTCAAAAGCCTCACGCCAAGGCTTGGTCGATAGCACCTCTATTCTTTGAGCCATCATGACGGCCGCTTCCCGTTGCACTTGTGCGCGGTGCTCCAAGTCCTCAACTTTTTTGATTCGATCAAAGAGTTGAACCTTTAAACTGGCCAAAGGCTCCTTTGACAAGGGTGCCCCTGCTTTGGCCGCGTCACGCTGCCAAGCCAGTGCGTCTGCGATGTGGAACTTTTGCGCACCCAGGATCGATTGACCTTTGACCTCCCAATCTTGGAGCAACTGCTCTTGCGACTTGACGCGCTTGAGTTCGTCGAGTTTTTCGCGCATTGGCTTGGCCGCACCCTTGTCGCGCGTGCTCATCTCTTTGTACACCGCTTGAATCAGCTCAATTTCAGGGGCCGTGCTGAGCCACGCTCTAATGCATTCACTTCGTTCTCCAGAGGTTGCGGCGCTAAAAGCCCCACCGGTGAATGCATCCAATTGTTCTTGGGTATAAGGGGTGTCAGTGTGTTGGGTCACAGAAAAAAACTCATGTAAATCATTAAAAAAAAGACGTGGCCTTAAAGGCCACCGTTCTCACTATGGGTATTGTGAACGAGATTGTCATTCATTTATACGCCATTCAATTGGACGCGCGATCAAAGTTTCAATCGCGCTGATGAAAAAGGGCACGTCTTGGCGCAGCCCCCCGTGCGCTGAAGACCGCTGGTGATGATCTGCGTTGAACACAAGCGTTAACGCTCGCGTTCGCACGTCAAGGACGCGAAAGACCACCGAACTCCAGCCCCTGGCCCACTCAAAAAATCATGCGCTTGGGTCTTGGCGCGCAGACAGTAAAACTTAAAATACACATAAAGGCGTCATATTTTATGGCAAATAACACTATTAAGCTACATGCAGTCATTCTCTTCTTCATTATTTGATCAATAAGCCTTTAAAATACCCAGATCAGCGCCATCTACTGTATCAAGCGCTTTATCGTTTATTTGAATGCTCGGCATCCCCCCTAATTCTTAAGGGATGCATTTTTTTATTGAGCTTGAAACATCCAGCATCTTCAGCAATTTCAGCCACTGGCTCCAGCTTATCACCAAGAGGAAGTGTATTGAGTACGCTACAAAAGATCAATTTAAGTTTAAAGGTCATCGCGCAAGACGTTGCTGAAGGTTTTTTCTTCATCACGCACAGCAGCATGGCCTTTTTGGGCTTGAGTGTCTTTTTCTTGACGATGGTCTTGACCCTCAGGCCCGAGTTGCGGGAAAACGTAGAAGTTAAACTGATCAATTGGTTGCAGGAGCGACGAGCCGATGAGACGGGGTTGATGGGGGATGTCGATGCGGTCGACCGCGCCACAGCAACCAATCCCTATCAATTGCCCAAACAACAGGCCAATATTGCCTTTTGGCTCAGCAAGAAATACCACGTCGCACCCGAACCCATTGGCGCTTTGGTGGAGGAGGCTTATGAGTTGGGCGCAAAGAATCAAATGGAGCCGACCCTGATCTTGGCCGTGATGGCCATTGAGTCGGGCTTCAACCCATTTGCTCAAAGTGGCGTGGGCGCTCAAGGACTGATGCAAGTCATGACGCACATGCATTCTGAAAAATACGAAGGTTTTGGTGGCGATTTGGCCGCCTTTGACCCGGTCACCAACCTCAGAGTTGGCGTGAAAATTTTGAAAGACTTTATCCTCAGAGCAGGCAGCGTCGAGGGCGGGCTCAAACTCTATGTCGGCGACACCTCCAGCTCAGACGACAAGGCTTATTCGGCCAAAGTCTTGGCCGAACAAGCCAAGCTCAACCAAGTTGCACAAGGCATCAAGGTGCCCACCAGTTTGCCGCCAACTTTGAGCGCAGCGTCTTCAGGACTGGTGGAAAATTTATGGGAAAAAGCCCAAAAACTTGCCACTTTCAAGGACGAACCCTAGGAATCGAGCTAAACTACGCCTGTCTTGCAACTGGCGATAGACGAGGTCCCTGAGCGCTAAAGAGCGCACCTTGTTGACGTGGACATTTGGTGAGCGTCGTTTGAATTTTCACGACCTTCCTCACCGAGCAACCACTGGGAAGCAAAGACCTTCACTTTTTGTGATGTTGAGCCGTTCGCCTGGGCAGAGTCCGCAACCTTTTTACGCTCGCATGAGCCTGACGGAACGCGGGAAAAAAACCATTCTTCATGAATAGGACTGCCACAACATGTACCAAAAAAATTTACTGATCGAACAAACGGATCCTCAACTTTGGCAAGCGATCCAAAATGAAAACGAGCGTCAAGAGCAACACATTGAGCTGATTGCCAGTGAGAACTACGCCTCCCCTGCCGTGATGGCTGCACAGGGCTCGCAGTTGACCAACAAATACGCCGAAGGCTACCCTGGCAAACGTTATTACGGGGGTTGTGAATTTGTGGATATCGCTGAGCAATTGGCCCTGGACCGTGTCAAAGCCATTTTTGGCGCCGATGCAGCCAACGTTCAGCCTCACTGTGGCGCTTCAGCCAACGAAGCCGTCTTCTTGGCGTTCTTAAAACCAGGTGACACCATCATGGGCATGAGCCTGGCCGAGGGCGGACATTTGACGCATGGCATGCCCTTGAACATGAGCGGAAAATGGTTCAATGTCGTGAGTTATGGCCTCAATGAGAAAGAGGAAATCGACTACGCAGCGATGGAGAAAAAAGCCCATGAATGCAAGCCCAAATTGATCATTGCAGGCGCATCCGCCTACAGTTTGCACATCGATTTTGAGTTTTTCGCCAAAGTGGCCAAAGACGTTGGTGCCATTTTCATGGTTGACATGGCCCATTACGCCGGCTTGATCGCTGCAGGCGTGTACCCCAACCCGGTTCCCTTTGCAGACGTGGTCACCTCGACCACCCACAAAAGCCTGAGAGGCCCACGCGGGGGCATCATCTTGATGAAAGCCGAACATGAAAAGGCCATCAACAGCGCCATCTTCCCTGGCCTGCAAGGCGGGCCCTTGATGCACGTCATCGCCGCCAAGGCCGTGGCCTTTAAGGAAGCCATGGCGCCCGAATTTAAAATTTACCAACAGCAAGTGCTTAAAAACGCGGACATCATGGCCCAGACATTGACCCAACGGGGTCTGCGGATTGTGAGCGGCAAAACACAAAGCCACGTGATGCTCGTTGACTTGCGCTCCAAATCCATCACGGGTAAATTGGCTGAACAAATTTTGGGTCAAGCGCACATGACCATCAACAAAAATGCCATCCCCAACGACCCAGAAAAGCCCATGGTCACCAGTGGCGTGAGAATTGGCACACCCGCCATGACCACACGCGGCTTTAAGGAAGCGGAGGCGCAACTCACGGCCAACTTGATTGCTGACGTCTTAGAGCACCCAACGGACCTGTCCAACATTGAACGCGTCAAAGAAAAAGTGCACGCGCTCACCCATGCATTTCCTGTTTACAGATAATTTGCACACCTCATGAAGTGCCCCTTTTGCTCACATTTGGACACCCCTGTGATGGAGACTCGCGTCTCGGAAGAGGGGGACTTCATTCGCAGAAGACGTCAATGTGGCGCGTGCGATAAACGCTTCACGACTTATGAAAGACCCGATGTCACGTTTCCAACGGTCGTCAAAAAGGATGGGCGACGCATTGAGTTTGACCGCAACAAACTCTTGGCGTCCATGCACCTGGCCCTCAGAAAAAGACCCGTCAGCATCGAGCAAGTCGACAACGCCATTGCGAAAATCGAGGAGCGCCTGCTCACCCTTGGGCAACGGGAGGTGGACTCACACCGCCTGGGCGAGCTCTTGATGAGGGAGCTCAAAAAGTTAGACAAAGTGGCCTATGTTCGTTTTGCCAGTGTTTATAAAAACTTTGAAGACATCGATGAATTCAAAACCTTGGTGGATGAATTTGGCATTTAACGCTGGCACCTCAGACCGACACGCCAATCCTTCCTCTCCCCGCCCAGCATGAGCCTGCACGACCCCCATCTCTCCTTCATGGAGTTGGCGCTTGAGCAAGCCCATGCGGCGCTCTTTCTCACCTCCCCCAATCCGAGGGTTGGCTGTGTCATCACCTCCAAGACGGGCGAGATTTTGGGCCTGGGCCACACACAAGCTGCGGGGCATGCGCACGCTGAGGTGATGGCACTCAGGGATGCCAGCGCAAAAGGCCACCAGGTCCAAGGCGCAACGGTCTACGTGACGCTTGAGCCCTGTGCGCACACGGGCCGCACGCCACCCTGCTGTGAGGCCTTGATCCAAGCCCAAGTTCAAGAGGTCTTTGTCAGCATCTTGGACCCCAACCCCTTGGTGGCGGGTCAAGGGGTTGCAAGACTTCGCGCCCATGGCGTTGTCGTTCATGTGGGTCTTGGCGCCGACAAAGCCACAGCACTCAACATTGGTTTTTTAAAGCGCATGCAACACCACCAACCTTGGGTGCGCTCAAAAATTGCGGCCTCCATTGATGGACACACCGCCACCGATTCGGGTGAGAGTCAATGGATCACTTGTGCGGCGTCTCGAGCGGATGGACATCTTTTTAGGGCACGTGCGTGCGCTGTCCTCACTGGCATTGGCACGCTTTTGGCCGACGACCCCACCTTGGATGTTCGAGCGATCAGCACACCCAGGCAGCCGGACTTGGTGGTTTTGGACTCTGGCCTGCGCACCCCAATCAAGGCCAAGATATTTGGCCCCAAGCGTCGCATTTACCTTTATTGTGGATTGCAAAGCTTGTCCCACCCGGGTGAGCTGATTTACCCAAGCGAGCCACATCTGGCCAAGCCCTTGAAAGAAAAAGTGCGAGCACTTGAGCAGTTGGGCGTTCAGGTCATGGGGCAACCCGTGGCCCAAAAACGCATCGATTTGCCCTTTGTGCTGAAAGATCTGGCTAGACTTCAGATGAACGAGGTGCACGTTGAAGCGGGTGCTGTTCTCAATGGAGGACTGCTCGGTGAGCAATTGATTGATGAGTTGATTTTGTACATGGCGCCGACTTGGCTGGGCTCGGGCAAAGGGATGAGCAACATGGCCAAGACCCATGCCTTGGATGCCGCGCAGCACTTCCATTGGCACGACATCACCCGCATTGAGAGCGATTTGAGACTGACTTTGCGCAAAACCAGCCAGTCCGCCTCAAGCTAAGGCTTGTGCACTGGAAATCATTTCGGACCAGAGTGTAAAAAATTCAAGCCCTTTAGAAAAAAAAGCAGGCCCCAAATGCAAGAAAAAGACAGCAAAAAGACCTTTGTACGCGCTTGAAGGCTGGTTCTCTGCGAAAATAGATGGATGTTTACAGGAATCATCACAGGCCTTGGCCAAATCATCGCCGTTAAAGACCTCGGGGCGACTCAGGCCCACGGCAAACAACTCACCCTTCAAGCCCCAAAAAGCTACCTAGACGATGTGTCGCTTGGTGACAGCATTGCCATCAACGGCGCGTGCATGACGGTGACGTCTTTTGACACCGCTTTGCACCAGTTTTGCATTGAGATTTCCGCAGAGTCCTTGGACAAAACGCATGGATTGACTCAACAGCGATGGGTCAATTTAGAGAAAGCACTTCGTGCAAACGATCGTCTAGGCGGGCACATCGTCTCCGGGCATGTGGATGGGACAGCCCGTGTCAGTCAATTTGAGCCCATTGGAGAGAGCTGGACGCTTAAAATTTTGGCACCTTTGGCCTTGGGTAAATTTTTGGCTTACAAAGGCTCGGTCACCATCAACGGCGTGAGTCTCACCGTCAATGCCGTTCAAGACACCCCCATGGGCACTGAAATCAGCATCAATTTGATTGCGCACACACTAGAAAACACCGCCCTCAATTCCCTCAAAGCGGGGGAGTTGATCAATTTAGAAATCGACACGGTCGCCAGATATGTTGAACGCATGTTGAGTCTGAGTGAACCAGCAAAGGCAAGCCCCCCATGAACAGCAGCAAATTAGAGCCCATCTCAGCGGTTGAAGTGATCATTGAAGACATGAAACAAGGCCGCATGGTGATCTTGGTGGACGAAGAGGACCGCGAAAACGAAGGGGACTTGGTCCTGGCGGCCGACTGCGTGAGCGCGCAAGCCATCAATTTCATGGCGCGTTATGGACGCGGCTTGATTTGTTTGACGCTCACCAAGGAGCGCTGCGAATTTCTCAAACTGCCTCCGATGGCGGCCAAAAACGGCACCGTCTACAGCACCGCCTTCACCATCTCCATCGAAGCCGCCCAAGGCGTCACGACGGGCATTTCGGCCGCGGACCGAGCCCGCACCATTCAAGTTGCCGTTGACCCCCAGACCCAAGCCAGCGACTTGGTGCAACCCGGTCACGTCTTTCCTTTACAAGCCGTGGACGGCGGCGTCTTGATGCGCGCCGGGCACACCGAAGCCGGGTGTGACTTGGCGCTGCTGGCTGGCCACTCACCCAGTGCGGTGATTTGCGAAATCATGAACGACGATGGCACCATGGCCAGGTTGCCCGATCTTCAGCGCTTCGCCCAAGAGCACCAATTGCACATTGGCACCATTGCGGACTTGATCCAGTATCGATCCAAAAACGAGACCCTGCTGCAAAAAGTCTCCTCGAGAACGCTCTCAACATCGCACGGTGAATTCATCGCGCATGCGTATCAAGATGTGCTGACCAAGGGCGTGCACCTCGCCCTGGTCAAAGGACAATGGTCCCAGCATGAAGAGGTTTTGGCGCGCGTGCATGAACCTTTGTCCATCATTGATCTGCTCGAGCCCAACCGCAAAATGCATTCATGGGGCTTGGACGAGAGCTTAAAGATCATTGCCCAAGAGGGTGCTGGGGTGTTGGTCTTGCTCAACGCAGGTGAAAATGCAGAACAACTGCTGTCTCAATTCCAAGGCACCGCCAAGTCTTCTCACGCGCCCGAGAGAGGTCGCATGGATCTACGAAGCTACGGCATTGGCGCGCAAATTTTGAAAGACTGTGGCGTTGAAAAAATGCGCCTGCTGGGTCACCCAAGACGCATGCCCAGCATGACAGGGTATGGCCTAGAGATTGTTGGCTATCGATCAAAAACGGATGGCTCCATGTAAATAAATGCACTCGCCCAGTGCCGCTTGATTTTTAAAACCAACAAACCCCAAACACTTTTATGCAGCAACCCAACTCTAACGCGCCCAGCTCCCCCGTTGACACCTCTCAGTGGCCCCAACATTTGTTGAGCCTTCACGAAGGGGCTCCCGCAGAAGACAATGACCACGAGCGCCTTCGCAACGCTCAGTTAAAAATTGGTGTTGTCAAAGCCACCTTCAACCCAGGCGTGACCGATGCGCTCAAGAACGCATGCATCCAAGAGTTGTTGGCCCAAGGGGTTCAAGCCCAAAACATCACCTTGGTTGAAGTCCCTGGGGCCCTTGAAATCCCCCTCGCACTTCAAGCGCTGGCTCAAATTGAAGATCCCGAGCCCTTTCATGCGCTGATCGCCATTGGATGCATCATCCGAGGCGAGACCTATCACTTCGAACTGGTTGCCAACGAATCGGGCAAAGGGGTCAGTCAAATCGGTTTGGACTTTCACGTGCCCATTGCCAACGCGATCTTGACCGTAGAGAACGAAGCGCAGGCGTTTGCGCGTCAACACATCAAGGGCCAAGAGGCCGCGAGCGTTGCGCTTCACATGGCCGGCGTTTTGGAGAAATGGGCTTGAACACACCACACACCTCCAATGCACTCACGCCTGAGGAGGCCTTGGCGAGCACCCTCGAGCCTCAGAGTCCTCCCTCCGCCCCGGCCAAAAAACCTGCTGCAAAATCATCCCGAAGCAGAGCTCGGGAGTTTGCACTTCAAGCCCTTTATCAGCTGATCATTGGTAAAAATGATCCGAGTGACATCGATCTCTTTACCCGGGATTTGGTGGGTTTTAAGAAGGCCGACTCCGTTCATTACGACACACTCTTGCACGGTTGTGCCTCACAGATGCAGGACTTGGACGCGTTGATCCTGCCGCATCTGGACAGAGGCCTCGGGGAGATCTCCCCCATTGAGCGCGCTTGCATGTGGATTGGCGTGTATGAGTTCAAGCATTGCATTGATGTGCCATGGCGCGTGGTTCTCAATGAGTGCATTGAGCTGTCCAAACAATTTGGGGGGACCGATGGACACAAATACGTCAATGCCGTTTTGAACGCTCTCGCCCCGCAACTCAGAAGTGTTGAAGTCTCCGTTGAGCGAGCGCAAAAAAGATAAACGCCACGAAGCTCTACAAACCCCAAGCGTGAAGATGCGAATCTCTGAACGAGCACAAGCCATCGAGCCTTTTTTTGTGATGGAGGTGGCCAAAGCCGCCTCGCGAATGGCCGAGCAGTTGGGCGCAGACGACTGGCCAATGATTTACCTCAACATTGGGGAGCCCGATTTCACCGCGGCGCCCAGGGTTCAAGCGCGCGCCAAAGAAGCGATCGACAAGGGTCAGAGCCAGTACACGCCTGCACTGGGCATTGATCCTTTGAGAGACAGCATCTCCAAGTGGTATGGATCGCACTTCGGCCTGGACGTGCCGAGCAGCAGAATTTTGATCACCGCAGGGGCTTCCAGCGCCTTGCAACTCGCGTGCATGGCCCTGATCGAACCCGGCGATGAAATGCTCATGCCCGACCCCAGCTATCCTTGCAACCGGCACTTCATCACCTCATGCGGCGGTGTGGCCAAGCTCATCGCCTCGGGCGCCAAGAGCGATTTCCAATTGAGCCTTGCAAGCGTGCAAGACAACTGGGGACCCAAGACCCGAGGGGTTTTGTTGGCCTCGCCCAGCAACCCCACAGGCACCACCATTGACTTTGATGAGCTCAAAAAAATCCACGCCTTTGTCAGCGCCCAACATGCCATCACCTTGGTCGATGAAATTTATCTTGGCTTGAGCTTTCAAGAGCCGCCGGCCAAGACCGCTTTGGCCCTCGACGAACAGATTGTGAGCATCAACAGTTTTTCAAAATATTTCAACATGACGGGTTGGCGCTTGGGCTGGATGGTGGTGCCTTCAGAGTTGGTCGCCCCCATTGAGCGGCTTGCACAAAATCTCTTCATCTGTCCGAGTGCCATCGCTCAACACGCAGCCCTGGCTTGCTTTGAGCCTGAGAGCTTGGCCCTTTTTGAAGCGCGCAAAGTCGCCTTTAGAGAGCGTCGTGACTATTTGGTTCAAGCCCTTCTTGACTTGGGCTTTGACATTCCAGCCCAGCCCCAAGGCGCCTTCTACATCTGGGCCAACTGCCAACCGCTGTATGGCGCTTTGGGTGTGAGCAACAGTTGGGACTTTGCGTTTGAATTGATGCGTCAAACGCACATCGCCGTGGCCCCAGGCAGAGACTTCGGTCACAATGAAACCGAGCACTTTATCCGTTTATCAACCGCCAGTGCCATGAGCGCTTTGGTTCAAGCCGTTGAAAGAATGAAAACAATTTTTAAACCATGAAGCAATTTATTTGGCCCCTTCGCGTTTATTGGGAAGACACCGATGCGGGGGGCATCGTCTTTTACGCCAATTATTTAAAATTTTTTGAGCGAGCAAGAACCGAATGGTTCAGGTCTCTGGGTTACAGCCAACACGTGCTCAAAGCAGAAACGGGCTGCATGTTCATTGTGAGTCACACGCAGCTGAAATACTCACACCCCGCTATGCTGGACGATGAGCTCCACATCAGCGCCAAGGTCACCGATGTGGGGGGGGCCAGCTTGGTGATTGAACAAACGGCCAGCAAACCGTCTCCTCACACCCAAGAGCCGCTCATACTTTGTGAAGGCACCATCAAAATCGCTTGGGTTCAAGTGGGCACCTTAAAGCCGTCTAGAATACCCAAAGACATCATTCAGAGACTTATATGAACCAAGACTTATCCATTGTGACCTTGCTTTTGAACGCCAGTTTTGTCGTCCAACTGGTTGTCTTTATTTTATTGATGGTCTCCATCACCAGTTGGACGGTGATTTTCAAGAAACTTTTTTCATTGAGAAAAATTCGCTCCCTCAATGAAAATTTTGAAAAGGATTTCTGGTCAGGTAAAAGCTTGAATGAACTCTTTTCATCCGCCACACAAAATGCCAGATCAGCCGGCCCCATGGAGAGAATCTTTGCCAGCGGCATGCGCGAATACCAAAAACTCAGAGAAAAGCGCATCACCGACAGCTCCTTGCTGATGGACGGCGCAACAAGGGCCATGCGAGCGTCCTTGCAGCGGGAGATGGATGCCATCGAGTCCAGCTTGTCGTGGCTGGCCTCTGTGGGCTCTGTGTCGCCCTATGTGGGTCTTTTTGGAACGGTTTGGGGCATCATGCACGCCTTCACGGGTCTTGCCGCCTTGCAACAAGTCACCTTGGCCAAAGTAGCGCCAGGCATTGCAGAAGCACTGGTCGCAACGGCGATTGGTCTTTTTGCGGCCATTCCTGCGGTGTTGGCCTACAACCGATTTGCAAGAGACATTGACCGCGTCTCGATTCAACTCGAGACCTTCATGGAAGAGTTCAGCAACATCTTGCAACGCAATGTCAGCTCACAAAGTGCCTCTGCGCATTGAGTTTTAAGGATCCACACCATGGCTGCTGTTGCACACCGTTCTCGCTCTAAACGGCGCACCATGAATGAAATCAACATGGTCCCCTTTATTGATGTCATGCTGGTCTTGTTGATCATTTTCATGGTCACGGCGCCTCTGATCTCAACCAGTGTGATCGACGTGCCCAGTGTTGGGAAAGCCGCGAACGCCCCCGATCAAGTCATCCGCGTTGAACTCAGAGCCGATCACCGGATCTTCATTCGCGCTTTAGACACCCCCAGCCCCACCGCGGTGAAAAAGGCCACCCAAGCCAAGTCTCAGGACTTGAACGCCGACGCTGAAGAGGTGAGCAAATCACAACTGGCCGACAGAACCCTCAAGTTTCAAAATGGCAACAGCAACACACCCGTTGTGATCTTTGGCGACAAAGCGCTGCCCTATGAGGAGGTCATCAAAGTTTTGGACTTGCTGCAAAAGGCGGGTGTTCAAAGGGTCGGTCTTTCTGTTCAGTTGATGAACGATTGAGTCCTAGATTGATGCCATAACGCATGAGCACACTTCGATCACATCCGCAGTTTGATTTCAGTCCCCCACAAGAAAACCGCCAAGGTCTTTCTTTTGCATTGGCGTTTTTGGCCCACGTGCTGCTCTTGGTGGCATTGACTTGGGGCATCTCTTGGCATCAAGAAGCCATTTTGGAATCCTCTACGGCCGAACTGTGGTCCAGTGCGCCCAATTTAACAGCGCCCACGCCAGAACCTGAGCAGCCCATCGAAGAAACCAAACCCGTTGCGCGGGTAAAAACACCCCCCCCCGCCCCTAGCAAATT
>CAIOTD010000052.1 GCA_903861115.1 uncultured Burkholderiales bacterium | reverse complement strand
TTGTCCAGTGCGTGGTTGAGGTCTTCCAAGTCTTTGAAGGCACAATTCAAAGGCAACTGAAACCCTCTTGCACACATGGGCAGGGCATCAGCAAGTTGAGAGGCCAAGCGGGTGTTAAAGTTGAGCCTGCACAAGCCGATGCTTTAATGATCAAGACAAAGGACGAACAGGATGAACACGGGAACCCACGACCACCACGCTGATGGCCATGCTGTACCGCCTTCCTTTGCAAATCCCTTGGGCGAGGCCGCGCACATTGAAGCCGTTGCGCCAAGCAACGGCGCACAATTGCACGCGCTTGAAAAAACGTTGGACGACATCGAGGTCGCGGTTGATCAAATTCGCACCGATTTACTGGACGGCGACGAGCGTGCCATTGTGCTCATGCATCCACCCAGTGCGTCTGCTGAAAACGACGAAGTAGCGCTGGCGCCTAAAGTTGCCCTCTTCAATGCCGATAAATGGAGTGAAGAATATAAAGTGCGCATCGACGCTTTACGGCATTCGGTCGATGAGTTGAATGCTCGATTGGATGCGTTTAAGCGCCAAAAAGTTTGAGTTGAAGGGCTTGAGGGCTCTGCGACCCATCCATCGTCCCATCCTTGAGCGTCGACCTGCTTTAAATTCAGCCCTTTTTCTCCTCTCTTTACAAAGTCAATTCTCATGAGTACAGATACAGCCTCCAGCGAGCAGCCCTCTGAGATCGAGATCAACGACGGTGCTGATTTGCATTTGGACTTGGCTCAAATTGAGGCGGGTTTGGATGATCTCAAAGACATCTCGATGGACAGCAATGAGTTGGCTCGTCAACTAGAAGACTTGACGGGCGTCGTGCTCAATTCGGCCGAGGCGTCCACCCGCTCGGCCTCTGTGGCGGCAGACGTCTCAGGCGACTTGCAAAAGGTCATGGCCAGCATCAATGCCGCTCACCAAAGAAGTGTGTCGCATTCCCGCATCATGCTGGGGGCCATGCTGATCTTTATTTTGATTTCGGTGGGCACCTTCTTTGCGATTTCAACCAGGATGCGTCAAAACATCATTCAACTCGACTCTTTGTCGATGGCGGTTGGCAAAAGGGTCGTGGACTTGGATGCCACGTTGGGCACCTTTACCGAGTCCACACAGTCTTTCAATGAGCTCACAGAAAAGCTAGAAAAGTTAAGCGAAGCCCAGTCAGGCATTGAGAAGAAATTTGATGAAGTCACCAAAGCCGTGTCCACCGTGCCTGGACAAATTGCCGAACAATCTGGCAAAGGCATGGAGGGCAAATTTGCTGCCATGGAAAAACAAATGCAAGCCTTGGATGCCAAGATCGTGGCCTTGACCAACCGTCCGCAAGCGGCACCGCCTCCACCCGGTTTGAGTCAACAGGCCTTGTCCGCTGAGTTGCAAAAGCTCAAAAAGGAACTTGAGCAAACGGCGATGAAGGCCAGAGAAAGCGCCCCACCTGCCCCAAAGCCTCGTGAGGAGCCCAAGCCCGCCGCCAAGGCAGAGAGCAAAGCCGACGTCAAGCCCGCGGCGGAGACCAAGTCTGAGAAGAAGCCTGAGCCCAAGTTAGAAGCCAAAGTAGACCCAAAGCCTGAAATCAAAGCGACCCCTGCGCCTGCGCCAGCAGCAGCCCCCGCGCCAGCTGCCGCGCCAGCACCCATGCCCCAATTCCAACCCGCCAGAGAAAAAATGTTGGTCTACCCCAGGCCCAACAACGAGTAAGTGCTTGGCCCATTTGCTTGCCCTTGAGCCGCAAGGCGGCCGTGGGTCAATGGATCAATGGCTCAAGAATTCGTACTTCAATAAATTCAACACCGTTTGATCTGAAAGATTGGCTTGGGCCAACATGGCGGTGGCCGAGGCTTGAATGATCTGGGATTTAGCAAGCGCCGTGGTCTCGGCTGCAACGTCTGCGCTGGTGAGGCTGCTGTAGGCAGAAGCGTTGTAGGTGCCCATGTTGGTGTCTAGACTGTTTTGATAGCCCAAACGGTTGATCATGGCGCCTGTGTAACCTTGCAGCGCCGTGACTTGGGAGATGGCCCCATCGATGATGCTCAAAGCGGTCGTGGCCGTCGAGTTGGTCGAGACATCTGCGCTTGTGAGTTTGAGGTTTTGTGTGGTGCCACCATAGGTGCCGTTTTTAAAGCCAAGGCTCTCAAAGTTCGAGTTGCCTGCACTCCCACTTGAAACCGTGAAGGGCTTGGTGGAGCTCAAGGTCACACTTGAGATGTAGCCCAATGCCGTTGCTGCGGTGTTGGAGCTGTTGGTGATGCCAAGACCCCCAAGGCCCACATTGGTGGCAGCAATGGAGGTGGGCATGCCCAAAGAGATGCTGCGTCCATCTGTGGCCGTTAAGGTCAGGCCAGCGCTGTTGGAGCTGGCAACCACGCCGGTGCTTCCCGTGTAGGCATTGATATCGGTGGCGATGGTGTCCAAGGTACTGGCGCTTGTGATGGACACATCAAAAGTGCTTCCATTGAGGTACATCGAGTAGGTTGCGCTAGCGGTGGGTGTGGTGAACCCACTGCCCACCAAGACGTTGGCATTGGCCGTGGCGCTCACACCTGTTTTGCTGGTGCTTTTGTTGATCGCAGCGGCTGTGGCAATGGCGCTGGAGGCCTTGGTCACCGAGGTGGTCGTGGCAAACGTTGCTGTATCGTCAGTGGTCAAGGCACCCAAGATGCTGAAGTCGTTGATTTTGAGGTCGCTGCTGCTGAGGGTTGTGGGTGCTGAGGCAGAGGCTGTTGGGGCTTTGGTCGACACCTGTGCCACATTGGCACTGTAGGTGCCAATGGCGAAATCAGAATTGCTCAAAGACTTGCCGGGCGTGGTTCCAATCACAATGGCGCTGCCAGTGTTGCTGTACAACGAATAAGTGCCGGCGTAGGTGCCTGCGGCCCCAAGGCCCGTGTTGGCGGACGTGATGTTGGCGTCGCCAAGGACCAAAACAATGTTGCGCCCATCGGCCGCTTGCAAAATGACACCATGGGTGGAGTCACCACTATCGATTGCTGTCACGCCTGTGCTTAATTTGTTGTCGTTGATGGCAGAGACGACACTTGCTCGGTTGACCGAAAGGTCGCTGGTGGAGCCCAAGGTCACACTGATGCTTTTGCCGTTCAGTGTGAAAGTGCCCGTGGTGGCCGATGCAGGCAATGAACTCATCGCGCTGCCCCCCACGGTGGTCGAGCCTACACTGGCCGTCACATGGGTTGAAGATTGTTTCAAATTGATGGCCGCGGCTTTTGCAATGGCACTGCCCGCGTTGCCACTGTAGGACAAGGTGTCCGATCCTGCCAAACTCGCATCGATGGCAATGCTGTTGATGACAAGATCGCCCTGGGCCAATGCTGTGGTGCTCGAACCCACAGAGGTGAGCGCCAAGGGATTGCCAAGCCCCAAAGCAGCGGTGGTCGTGGTGGGCAATGCAAGTGAGATGGTGTTGCTTGATTCGGCGCCCACTTGAAGCGGGGCACTCGTGAGGGAGCCATTCATCAAACTGTAACCGTTGTAAGTCGCTTGTGCGGTGATCGTGTTGATTTGCGCTAAATATTGTGTAAAAGCGGCTTGGTTGGCGGCCAATGTGCTGGCAGACACCGTTGACGCAGAAGACAAGGCAAGTGTGCGCATGCTGGCCAAGGTCGTTTGAATGCTGCTCAAAGAGGTGTCCACGATTTGGGTCATGGCAATGCCTTGGTTGATGTTTTTATTGGCCTGCGCATAGCCCAGTATTTTGGCATTCAAGGTGTTGGCCATGCCGATGCCGGAGGGGTCGTCTGCGGAGCTGTTGATGCGCTTGAGGGTGGACAAGCGTTGGGTGGCGGTGCCAATGGCCGTATTCGCTGCGGCCATGGCATTGCCGGCAATCAAAGCGTTGATGTTTGAAGACCCAGAAGCAATCGATGTCATAAAAGTATTCCTGCAAAAAAGTTCTAAATTCTTTAACTTCAGCCCTAAAGTCTTCAGGAGTGAGGTCGATTCATTGATTATGGGTAAATTCAAGCATCGGTGAGAAAGGATGAAATTCAGTTTAAATCACGAAGTCAAAAAACTTTAGCTGCTTTTGTCAGTAATCAA